>DASPLH010000230.1:0-23007 GCA_035627675.1 Clostridia bacterium | reverse complement strand
CAGCCTGGCGGCGTGGAAGGCCAAGGCGGATCGATCGGCGGCAATCGTCCGCGAAACAACAGCTTCAACGTTGACGGTGTGGACGACAACAACCTCAGTACCACGGGCTACAACTCGACCGTGATCCCCGATGCGGTTGCCGAGTTCAACCTCGTGACTAACCAGTTCAGCGCTGAGTACGGACACTCGACCGGCGGCCAGTTCAACGTCGTGACCAAGAGCGGCAGCAACGACTGGCACGGTTCCGCGCAGTGGTACATGCAGAACCGCAACCTGAACGCGCTGGACAACCTGACCAAGCAGGCGATGGCGTCGGGCACGTTCGACCATGTGCCGCGCTACGACAACAATCGTGTTGGCGGCACGCTGGGTGGCCCGCTGGTGAAGAACAAGTGGTTCATCTTCGGCGCGTATGAGTTCACGAACATACACGGCGAAGGGAATACGACCTCGCTGATCGCTCCTACGGCGCAAGGACTCTCGCTGATGCAGTCGCTGGCGGCAAACCAGACGGTGCGCGAGAGGATCGGTTTGTTGCCCGTGGCTCCGGCGGCGAACCAGGATCCAATTACGGTGAATGGCGTCTCCATTCCGCTCGGCGACCTGATCCTTGTCAGCCCGCTCAAGCAGAAGGAGCACGACTACATCATCAACAGCGACTTCACGACCTCGCGTCATCACTTCGGCATGCGGTACCTGTACAACAACGCGGACTTCATCTCCCCCGTTGCCGTGCCGCAGGCTGAGTTCAACCAGGACCAGAAGCTGATCAACCATAAGGCGGCGCTGTCCGACATATGGACGATCACGGACCACGTGATCAACGAGTTGCGGCTGTCGTACTCGCGCTATTACCTGGCGAATACGAACCGGCCCGGCTTTACCGATGTGGCAAACGTCAACCTTGTTGACATGGGCATCTTCGGACAAGGCACGGCCGATCCGCAGGACCAGACCCAGAACACGTACCAACTCATCAATAACTTGAGCTGGGCGAAGGGCCGCCACACCTTCAAATTCGGAGGTGAGTACAGACACTACATCGCGCCGTCGTTCTTCCTGCCAAGGAGCGTGGGAGACTACTACTACGCGACGACGGAAGACTTCGTGAACGATCTCGTCCCGACGGTTCCGGGCCGAAACCTGCGGGGCGCAGGTTCAGGAACGTTCCTCGGAACGCAGAGCGGGTTCTTCTTCTACGGGCAGGATGACATCAAGCTGCACCCGAGGTTCACCCTGAACCTTGGCCTGCGTTACGAGTACTGGACGAACCCGGTGGGCGTCGAGCAGCAGAGGCTGAACGCGATCTCCAACATTCCGGGCGTGATCGAGTTCAGGGAGCCTAAGACGGACAAGAACAACTTCATGCCTCGCGTGGGCTTCGCGTGGGACATGTTCGGTGACGGCAAGACGTCGCTGCGTGGCGGATTCGGCGTGGCTTACGACGTGAAGTTCCATAACTTCGCTTCGATCTCGCTGCCGCCGCAGGTTGCGACGGAACTCTCCACGGAGTCGGCCTGCACGCTGAACCCGCCTCCGAGCTGGTGTGCAACGGGTCGCGACTTCCTGGCAACGGGCGGACTGCCGCAGGCATTCCTGCCTCCGACGACGGCTGAGGAAGCGCGAGCACTGACGGCCAGCTACATTGACGACACGGTGCTGCCGAAGGTCCTGACCTGGAGCCTTGGTGTGCAGCGTGAGCTGTATCGCGGTGCAAGCCTTGAGGTGCGGTATCTCGGAACGCGCGGCTTGTCGCTGCCGATCCAGTACCGGTTGAACTTCCGCAGCGCGTTCTCGCAGGGATTCCAGCCGTTGCCGACATACTTCAGTGCTTCTGAAGTGCCGGCGAACGTGGCTGCTCCTACGCACACTACGGAGGACTTCGAGGCGTTCTCCGTCAACGATGGTCCCTATGCGCTGACCGGTGCCAACGCTTATGCGCAGTACGGGTTCCTGGGCAACATCACCAGCAACCCGCCCAGTGCGAGCAGCCGTTACCACGGCATGTCGGTCAACTTCACGCAGAGGCCCATTCGTGGTCTCTACGCGAACGCCAACTACACGTGGGCGCACACGCAGGACAACGCGACTAACGAGTTCTTTACGAGTTCGCTGAACCCGCGTCGCGCGCAGGACGCGAACAATCTTTCGGCAGATTGGAGCGACTCCGACCTGGACGTCCGCCACAAACTTGCGTTCTCGGTCCTTTACGACCTGCCCCAGTTTGTCGCTCCGGCGAACAGGTGGATGGCAGCTCTCGTGAACGGATTCTCTATCAACAGCACGTTCCTGGCGCAGACCGGGCAGCCGGTCACGATTCAGTCGGGCACTGACGCGAACGCCAACGGTGACACCGCGGGTGATCGTGCCGTGCTGAATCCGGGAGCTACTGGCCGCCTCGGAAGCGACGCCTTCGTCGTGTGCCGCACGGCAGCCACGGGCGGAACGTTCATCTCCAGCGACACGGTCTCGAACGGCGGAGTGTGCGGCGCCGGAGCGGCCGGTGTCGGCTATCTCGCGGCCGATCCGACGGCGAGGTACGTGGTTGCCGGTCCTGGTGCGCTCACCACGGTGGGACGCAACAGTTTCCGGTCGCCGGGATTCGGAATACTGAACCTGTCGCTGTTCAAGGAGGTTCGCCTGACGGAGTCGAAGTACTTCCAGCTCCGCAGTGAGTTCTTCAACGTGCTGAACCATCGCAACTACACCATCGGCAACGGCAACATCTCGAGCGTCGCCAGCATTCCGGTGGCACAGGGCAACGGACAGTACGTGCAGGTTGCCGACCCGCAGTTCCTGAACGAGAAGGTGTTCAGCGGCGGCAGCAGACAGGTTGTGCTTGGATTGAAGTTCATCTTCTAGAACACCCGTTGTGGTGTGCGCCCAGCCGGAGATCTCCGGCTGGGCGCTTTCTTGTGTGCGTCGGTGCGAGGTCCTCCGATAAAGAGTAGGGAGCTGTACCGAAAAACATATTGCTCTGTCCGCCGCGTCCTGTGTGCTAACCCACTGACATGTTGTGCGTCCATTGACCAATGTCTTTCGCGACTCCGTACGACTGAGCCGCGGACCACAGGGGTGAACCCCGCGCCGGCGGTGACGAACGGCGCGGTTGACGGGACGGGTTGGCTTCACGCGTGCTCATCAGGCTGCGGAGGCACAGGACATGGCACTACACCGAGTGGCGAAGTACTTTGGCATACTGGCCATCTGGTGCGTCTCTGCGGCTGTGGCGACCACGTTCTCGTACGCATCATGGCTGAAGGCCGGAATGGATGCGGACTGGTCGCTCATCGCCCGCCGGCAGTTCGCGACTTACCTGATCTGGGGAGCGCTGCTGGCTCCCGCGGTCCTATGGCTGTGCCGGCGCTATCCGATCGACAGAACCAATTGGCGGCGCAACGTGCCGGTCCATATCGCCGGAGCGTTGAGCGTGGCGGCCGTGCATGCGCTCTTCCGCACAGCGCTGGACCCCTACACCTATCCCGATCAGAGGCACGAACGCTCCTGGAACCTGGTACAGGGTTATTTCTTCGCGAATTCCATCAATGACCTGTGGATGTACGGGTTGTTCGCGGGTCTTGCATTCTCGATGGCCTACTACCGGAAGTTCCGCGACCGCGAGCTCCAGGCCGAAATGCTGCAAACGCAGCTTGCGCGCGCCGAGCTTCAAATGCTGAAGATGCAGCTTCAGCCGCACTTCCTCTTCAATACCCTGCACTCAATCTCCACCCTCATGCACCGCGACATCGCCGCGGCAGACCGTATGCTTTCGCAGCTCAGCGACCTGCTGCGCATCACGCTCGACTCTTCGGCGCAGCAGACCGTGACGCTCAAGCGCGAGCTGGACTTCGTCAGCGGCTACCTGGAAATCGAGAAGACCCGGTTCCAGGACCGGCTGACGGTGAGTACCGAGATCGACCCGGAACTGCTCGACGTCCCGGTGCCGCTGTTGCTGTTGCAACCGCTGGTCGAGAACGCCGTCCGCCACGGAATCGCACGAAGGTCCGGCGCGGGGCAGATCGATATCCTGGCCGCGCGGTGCGGCGGCGACCTGAAGGTCAGCGTCATCAACGACAGCCCCGGGCGCGACGGACTGCCCGGCACGCACGGCGTCGGGATCGGACTGGCGAATACGGTCGCTCGCTTGAAGCACCTGTACGGAGATGCGTATCGCTTCCGCATCAACGGCTACAGCAATGGCCGTTTCCGGGTGGACGTTGAGATCCCAATTGCCGCGGCCGGCACGCTCACGCCCGAAGCGAGGGTGCCGCTCGCGACGGCGAGTTGAGCAGGCCCAATATGATGATCAGGACGATCATAGGAGACGATGAACCGCTTGCGAGAGAGAGGATCCGCACCCTGCTGTGCGAGCATTCCGATACGGAAGTTGTGGCGGAATGCCGTGACGGCCGGGAGGTGGTCTCGGCGATACGCTCGATGCACCCCGACCTGCTGTTCCTGGACGTCGCCATGCCGGAGTTGGACGGATTCGGCGTGCTGACGAACATCTCCGGAACGCCGCCCCCAGCCGTGATCTTCACCACCGCCTACGACAGCTATGCCATCCGTGCCTTCGACACGAACGCACTCGACTACCTGCTGAAGCCCTTTGACCAGGCGAGATTCCTGCGAGCCATGGAGCGCGCCCGCAACCACATCGAGCAGGTCCGGAGGGCACAGATGACGGACAACGTCGCCGCTCTTGTGAAGGGGATGAGGGGAACTCGCGCCGGACTGGACCGCCTGGTGGTCAAGTCGGGCGGGCGCATCGTGTTCCTGCGCGCCGAGGAGATCGACTGGATAGAGGCGGCAGGGAACTACGTCAACATTCACGTGGGCAAGGACGCGCACCTGCACCGCGAGACGATGAACTCGTTCCAGTCACGCCTGGACAGCGACCGGTTCATTCGCATTCACCGTTCTATTATCGTGAATGTCGAGCGCATCCGGGAGGTGCAGTCGTGCAACAACGGTGAGTTCGTGGTGATCCTGCACAGCGGCAAAGAACTCTCGCTCGGACGCACCTACCGCAGCGTGATCGACCGGCTGCTCTCGACCGGGGGTTTCGACCTTCGTCACTGAGAGGAGCCCCAGGCGGTGTTAACGCGCGCGCTTGAGTTCGGCGACGATCTGGTCGGCGACGTTGGTCATCGCGCGCTTCTGTACGGATTGCTGGCTGCCGCCGAAGAGCCCGGAGGCGTGCTTGCCCTGCTTGGTGAAAGCCAGCAGGGGCTTGTGCGTCGCGGCATCCACGAGCACAACCCTGACCTTCATCTTGGAGCCTCCGCGAAGGCCCAACAACTGCCTCTGGGCGCGGTTGCCGCGGCGGTACTGGAGAACCGAGGCGCGCAGTTCGACCGTCGGCCCGGAGGACGCACTCGCCGAGAGATAAGAGTCCGGCTGCTCCGCGCCGTTCACGACGTCGCGGAAGATGTTTGCCTTCTGCAATCGCGCAAGCAGGATGTCGTGGAGTGCGGAGCTCTCGCCGCCCGCGATCTCCGCCGTATCTTCGCCATCCATGACCGGGATATCGCGCACGACCACGCGCTGGTAATCGCGTAGGATGTTTTCTTCCCGGCGAGCCTCCTCTTTCTCCTCCTTCCCGCCGCTCTCGTCCGCGGGTTCGCCGGTGACTCGTGCCGCGGTCTCGCGCACGATATCCTTCAGCTCCGAGGTGCCGGCGGGGAAGAAAGCTATGCCCCCGGTATTCGCCGCGAGCTGTTGCAGGTCTTCCTGCACGTTCCACTTGCTCTTCGGCGCAGCGATGACGTAAACCGGGATTGGACGGCCTTCCTCCACGGTGACACTGGGCTCGTTCGAGCCGTGCTGCGCGTCCAGGTTGGTGGCGAAAACGACTACGGACTTCTCTCCGCCGAGTGCGTCGCTCGCCGCGTGGCTTGACGCGAACCGGACTGCTTCGCGCAGCGCAACCCCGGTCTTCTTCTTCGGGCGAAGCTTCGAGATCTGCTTGACGATGGTTTCGGGTTCCGACGTGAAATCCGCAACCAGCGTCGGAGCGGCGCCGGCGCTCACGAGAGCTATCTCGTAGTCCCCTCCAACGGTCTCAACAAACTGCGAAGCCGCTTTCCGCATTTCGTTGAATTTCCGCGCAGGTATTTCGGAAGTATCGAGCACAACCACAACCGAAGCGTCCCCACCGGCGTCCTCGGCCACGTCTGTCTGCGCCGGGGGAGGCTCGGAGTCCTGAGCGTAAACAACGGGCACGGCAGACACGACTGCAACAACAAAGAAGATTGACAGCAAGGGCCTGGGCCGAAGCATGGGGAACATAACCATCTCTGCATTTCGGGCGTTCCGGCACTTAGATTCCGTGGGGTGCAGCAGGATGCCTCTGCCAAGGTCCTCCGCGCACGCCACGCCTGCTTTGGCCCCACTCGCGGAAGGAACTCAGGCCTGCCAGACGGGCGAAGAACCCAAGCTTAGTTGCTTTCGGCTGTCCGTGTTCGCAAGCGCGGTCTCCGCGCTAGACCGCCACTGCGGTCTGTGAGTTCCGCAGCGCGCGCCTTCGCCTGCTGAAACTCGCTGCTGTCCACGACTAGCCCTGTAGCGTCTGCCGGGATGAGCAGGAGCAGAGCCGCGGTCGTGGAACGAATCCGTTCCTGGCTGTCGGGGTGTGTGCGAAGCAGCTTGTCGAATCGCGACCGGTCTGCCGCCGGAGACTGCTGCACCCGCGCGAGGAACTTCATCAGGCCGTCGTGATCGTAGCCGGCGAGGTAGAGATATTCCGATCCGAGAATATCTGCTTCGCTTTCGGATCGGCGGTCGAACTTGAGCGAGAGCAGGGAGCCGGCAGCTCCCGCGACCTGCGGCGCAACGAAGCCGGCAACTCCTCCGCTGAACATCGAAGCCGCAACCGACGCGACGTTCCACAAGAATCGTCGGCTCATGCTGCGCGCGGCGTGGTGTTCGGTGACGTGAGCGATCTCGTGCGCGAGGACGCCTGCCAGTTCCGACTCGTCATCGGCGGCGAGCACCAGGCCCGTGGTCACGTAGATCGTTCCGTTCGGCAGAGCGCTGGCGTTGACTTCGTTGCTTTCTACAATGCGAACGCGAGGAACGTCTCCAACGCGCGCAGCCGTGCCGAGCTTCGACGCCAGGCCGCCGAGATACCGGTCCAGACTTTCATCTTGCAGGAGCGTGGTGGTGGCCTCGATCTGCTCCGCCACGGCGTCTCCCAACGCCCGCTCGTCCTCCATGTCATAGAGGCTGAAGCCATGATTGGCGGCGCGGCGTTCCAGGCCGGACAGACCGAAGTCCCTCAGCAACCTCAGCTCACTGCGGCTCAGCGCGGGACCGCGTGTTGCGGTCTTCGCCGCCGGGGCCGCTTGCGCGCCCACGCCCAGCGTGAGGCCCAGCAAGCTGACCGCCAGTGCAAATGTCCGTCCGGCGCCGTTCATGGCGTGAAGAACGGACGATCCGCGCTTCAAGTTAACGCTTCGCTGCAAATCTTCCCGGTTGATTTCCTCGGCCTGACGCTCAGGATCCAGAAACCGGAGGTGCCCTTAGTGACGTACTTAGGGTTACCGAAGTTTCAACTCACACCACTTTTCTCCGATGGCGCTGTCGGCGTTCTGCCCTATCTTGTAAAGCAAGCCTAAGTACCTGAATTCGTAAGGCCAACGGCTGAGCTGAACAGGTTCGAGACCGTTGGCGGGGTGAACACGAACTCAACTTAGGTACGTTGTTGCAATTCCCCCTAGACAAGCACCCGCAGCCAACCGTAACGCGACGCGGCTCCCCCAAGGAGACGCAGCCACCTTTGCGTGTGGCCGGGCGGAGACGACTACATGAACAAAGCAGCAAAGACAATCCTGCTGGTTGCAATGACCCTGATGCTGTCGAGCCTTGCGCTCGCGCAGGTGAAGGTGTCGCTCACGGCGGTGAAGATCACCGTGGAAAACGGCAAGGAAGCGGAATCGCCGGCCGACAAGGCGAAGCCGGGCGACCTGATCGAGTACCGCGCCGAGTATCGCAACGCCGGCGCAAAAGTTCAGCACAAGGTGGTTGCCACCGTTCCGATCCCGTCCGGGATGGAGTACGTCGCCGATTCTGCTTCGCCGCAGCCTTCGCTCGCCAGCACGGACGGCAGGACGTTTGCCGCGGTGCCTTTGAAGCGCACTGTGCAGCGGGACGGCAGCCCGGTCGAAGAGATCGTGCCGGCATCCGCGTATCGATTCTTACGCTGGAATCTTGGAAAGCTCGCTCCGGGCGCGAGCGCGACCGTCAAGGCTCGCGCGCGCATTGCCGCGGCGAATGCGAAATAGGTTTTTGAACTGAGATACGGGCCCCATTGTCTATTTGGCAACACTGAATGTTTTTGCGAGAGAGGACACCTGAAATGATTGCAACCAGAGGAAGCCGCGCACCGCGGCACCTGTGGACTGCTTTGTTGCTCATGCTGCTTGCGATCGCAAGCAGCATGGGCGCGAATGCGCAGTACACAAGTTCGGCGCCTGCCGGCACGGTAATCGGTAATACCGCGACCGTCACGTTCACCGACGAGGAGGATGTAACTCGTACCGCGAACTCGTCCGCGGTCTACACCTACGTACAGCAGATCAACGCGTTCACGCTGACGCCCACGTCGTACACGGTTTCGGCCGTGGCCAACGAAGACGTCAACATCCAGTACACGTTGACCAACAACAGCAACGGTACGGACGTGATCCGGCTGTCGCTTCAGAACCTTGCTGCGACCGACCTGACCAACGCTCATATCTATCCGGACAACGGCTCGAACGCTCCGAACACCGCGGCGACCGACCTGAACGGACAGGACGTAACCGTGGCGCAGGGCGGTGTGTACCGCTTCTGGGTCGTGGGACGCATCTCGGCGACTCCGAGCAACAGCGGCGGACAGTTCCAGGTGCTCGCCATCGACCAGCCTGCCGCGATCACGCTGCCTGCCAACGTGAACCAGCCTGCCGCGTACAACACCGTGGCCAGCCCGCTGAACGGCCAGGGCACCGTGACCGTAAACATCACCACGGCCGCGGTGATGAACATCACGAAGTCCTTCGACGTGACGTCGGGCCCGACCGGCCAGACGCTGAACGTCACCTTGCAATACACGAACGCAGGCTTCCGCACCTCGGGACTCGTCAGCATCCTTGACGATCTGAGCGCGAACGGCTTCAACTACGTTCCGGGTTCGGCAAAGTGGAACGGCGTTGCCATCGCTGACGCGAGCGGCACCTCCACCGTCGGCGGCGTGACCGCCACGTGGAACTACAACACGGTCACCAAGCAGATTGCCGCGACGCTTGCCGGTGTTCCTCCGAGCAACGGCACGCTGTACAACTTCACCTTCCAGGTGCAGGTTGCCGCGACGGCTGCCGGTGTCTACACCAACACGGCGCAGTATTCCTATAACGATGGCGGCCCGCTCGGCGGAAACCAGGTTCCGAGCTCCGGCACGAACCCGACCTCCGCGACCTACCAGTTGCAGCAGTTCTACACCGCAACCCTGGCGACGACGAGCGCGAACCCGGTGGCGACCGCTACCTCGGCGCAGCCCATCTACTTCCAGGAGCGCGTCACGAACACCGGTAACGGCACCGACAGCTTCGTCCTGTCGAACGTGATCGGTTCGTTCCCAACCGGCACGACGTTCACCTATTACGTGGACAACGCCGGAGTTCCGGGCGCGCCGCTGGCGGCGCAGTCGGGCGTGGCTGGAGATCCGGGCGCGACCTACACGACGGGGCCGGTCGCTTCCGGTGCTACCTACGACTACATCATCGCCGTGCAGGTGCCGGCGTACACCACCTCGAACGGCGCGTACGGCAACAATGGCGGAGCAGGGTACAGCTTCACCGCGAGTGCCGCACCGCAAGCCGGTGCGAGCGCGGCCGTAACGGTTGTCGATACGCTCTCCGCGATCGAACTGCCGGTTGACCTCACCACGGCTGCCACGGCCGGCACTCCGGTGTTCGGCGCGGGACCGGGACCGGGCGCGAGCGCCCTGGTAACGAGCCCGGGCATCAACCCCGGCACCAGCTACACCTTTGCCCTGTTCTTGAAGAACAACACGACGGCCGCGGATACGTTCAGGGTCGTCGCCTCCAACACCAGCACGTTTGGCGGCACGGACACGCTGCCCGCGGGCTGGAGCGTTGCCTACCACGCCTCTGCCAATGGCACGGACTGCTCCACGGCCGGCGCCGTGGTTGCGAACACGAACGTTGCGGCCGGCGCGAACAGCCTCGTTTGCGCGGTCGTCACGGTTGCGGGCACGCAGCCTCAGAACGCGAGCCTGCCCGTTTACTTCCAGGCGATCTCGACCACGGCTCCCGTCGTTCAGGACTCCGTGTACGACGCCATCGCCGTCAACGAACTGCGACTGATCACCGTCAGCTCGAATACAGGCAACGTCCATCCGGGCGCCAGGATCGTGTTGTCGAACGTGATCACCAACGCCGGCAACGTCGCCGAAACCGTGACCTTCACGGGTTCGTTCGTCACCGACAATCCGACTCCGGGAAGCACCTTCACCTCCGAGCTGTGGCAGAACTACGCAGCCAACGCGGTGAGCAACCAAATCACCAATGGCACGTCGCTGGTGATTGCTCCGGGCGCAACCGTCACGATCTACGCGCGCGTTTTGACCAACGTGGCGAACGCTCCCGGCACTCAGAACGTCACCACCATCACGGTGACCTATAACGGCAGCCAGACCGCTGTGGGCACGGACACGGTGACAACCGTGGCTGCGCCTACCACGATCACGGTTTCGAAGCTGCAAGCCCTGGATGCGAACTGCACCGGCAGCGGCCTTACGTTCGGGACGACCGACGTGAAGGCGGCTCCCGGACAGTGCGTTGCGTACCAGATCACGGCAACGAACGTGAGCGCCGCCCCGGTTACGGGCGTGTTCATGATCGATCCGCTGTCGGCTTACACCACCTACTGCGACGGCACGGCCGCAACTTGCGGCGCGAGCGTCCTGGCAGGCCGGTGGACGGCAACGGCGGGTGCAACCGAGTCCGGTGCGACCGCGCTGAATGCGGGCACGTTGACCTCGACAACTCTGAACACGATCGGCGCGGGCGCGTCGGCGACCTTCACCTTCGAAGTGAAGATCAACTAGCGCCTCGCATGAGCGAATCCCTGCGGCGGAGTTGAACCCGGCGCAGGGAGTCAACCTTGTTCTTGGAAGTCGGTACCAGGGTGGAGATTTGAGAAGAGCGATCATCATCTGGATTGCCGTCTGGCTGGCAATCCCATCGATGAATCTCGATGCGCAGAAGCTTTCTGCGCCGGCGGGATCGCTCATTCAAAATACGGCCAATGTGACGTTCACTGGAACCGATGGACAGGAAACCGGCGGTTCGAACACCGTAGTAGTCCAGCAGCAGGCACTCGAGGCTTTCGAACTCACGCCCGGCCAGTCGGTCACCGTGAGCGCAGGATCGAGCGCGACATTCGTTCACGAGGTGAGGAACACGGGCAACCTGCCTACGCAGTTGACCGTGGACGCCCGCAACCTGGGCGGCGACGAGATCGAACTCGCATCGCTCCAGATCTTCGTGGATCTGAATGGAAACCGTGTTGTAGACAGTGGTGACTCTCTCGTAATGGCCGGCACCCCGGTCACGGTGCAGGTGGGTCAAACCGCCGTGCTTCTCGTGATCGGCACAGTGCCGGCCACGTCCCTTCCCGGCAACCAGGCGCGCGTCGAACTCGACGTCCGCAACGCCGACCAGGCGTTGTCGGCGAAGAACATCAACACCACGGTGGTCGCGGGTGTCGCCGTCCATATCCAGCAATCCTCCACCGGCAGCGCTCCGGCGAAGCCCAACGATGTTGTTGTCCTTGCCACGGCAGTTTCGAACACGGGCGGCTCGCCGGCCCAGGGCGTCGCGGTCGCCGTTGACGGGGTGAGCCAGACCATTGTGATGGTTCGCAACGCCATCCCCGCCAATACGACCTTCGCCAGGTTCGTCGACTTCGCATCGTTCACTCCGCTGTACCACCTGGCGGGCGATGCGCAAGATTCCTATGTAACCGTTGCGCCTTCGGACCTCTCGCGCGTTGACGCCGTTGCGTTCAGCACGACGACGCTGGCGGCAGGCGCAAACGCGATGCTGCGCTTTGCCGTCACGCTGCACTCGAATGCGTCCGGCTCGATCAAGAGCTCGGCGCGAGTCGCGTTCAACGACGGACAGCCGCAGCAGCGCGAGTCCAACATCGTCATTCTGCCCGTGGCCGGGGGGACCGCGGCCGTCGGCTACTACAACAAGACCTTCACCACGCCGGTCACGGTCGGAAGTGTTGGTTATCCGCTCTATGTCCAGGCGACCACCGCGGGCTGCAACCTCGACCCGCTGAAGGTCGAAACGCAGAACATCCGCATCATCTCCACGGTTTCAAACGACGACGAAACCTTCGCTGCGATCGAGACGGGTCCGAACACGGGTTTCTTCCGCATCGACCCGGCGATCGCAACCCACGACGCCCGCACGACGGCGGTCGCCATCGGCAATTCGACGTTGGAAGTGGGCCGTGACGATCGTCTGAACGCGACGGCAGAGTGCGACGGCACGGCGGTTGCCGCGCAGCTTTTGATCGACCCCATGGGCGTTGTCTTCGACAGCGCCACCGGAGAGCCCATCGCCGGGGCGCAGGTCACGCTCATTGACGTCAACGGCACTGGCAACGGCGGCAAGGCGGGCCAACCCGCGGCCGTGCTGCTCGCCGATGCCGTGACTCCCGCGCCCAGCACGGTCGTAACCGGTGCCGACGGCCAGTTCCAATTCCCGCTGGTGGCTCCGGGCACCTATCAGCTTTCGGTGCGGCCGCCGAACGGATACACGGTTCCGTCGAACGCCCCCGCCAGTTCGCTGCCGCCGTCGCGCAGGATCGAGCCGGAAGGTTCGTACCTGAGGCCGTTCCTCGTGTCGGCTCTCACCGGGACGGTACTGCTCGATGTCCCGGCGGATCCGGCGACGATCTCCGGATTGTTCGTCGAGAAGACGGCATCGCGCCAGGTTGTGCAGATCGGCGACTTCGTCGATTACACGGTGAAGGTCCGCAACAGCTCCGGCGTGACGCTTCCGGCGGTGACGCTGCGCGACATGCTGCCCGCCGGGTTGCGCTACTACGCGAAGACCGCCCGGCTGAATGGTGCGGCGATAACGCCGCAGTCCAACGGCAGGGAACTCACGTTCACTATCGGCGACATGAATGCCGATGCGACCGTGACCGTCACTTATCGTGTGGAAGTCGGTCCGGGCGCCAGCCTGGGCAAACTCACGAACCTCGCGCAGGCCGCTTCGGGACGCGCGCAGTCGAACCTCGCCAGGGCCGCCGTCGAGTTGCAGCCTGGGATCTTCAACGATCGTGGCTACATCATGGGTCAGGTCGTGGCTGCCTGCAACGATGGCGCCGCCATGAAGAACCTTGGCGTGCCGGGTGTCCGCGTCTACCTCGAAGATGGCACGTATGCCATCACGGACGCGCAGGGACGCTACAGCTTCTACGGCGTGCGCGCACAGACCCACGTCCTGAAGGTCGATGGGTACACGCTGCCGCGTGGCTCGATGCTTGTGCCGACGACGGCGCGCAACGCCAATGATGGCAACAGCGCGTTTGTCGATATGAAGTTCGGCGAGCTGCGCCGCGCCGACTTCGTTGTCTCCTGCCCCAAGTCTGTTCGCGACAAGGTCGAGCAGCGCATCCAGCAGTCCGCAAAGTCGCAGTCGGAAACGGATGTGGCGCTGAAGGCCGCGTTCACGGCAGAACAGCGCCACCAGGTCTCCGGCTCTGAAGCGCGAGCGCTGCCGGCCTCCGGGCTGATCGGCGGCGCCGCCAGTTCGGCTCCGCAATCGGCCTCGACCGGCGAGCCGGGCGCCGCTGCGAATCCGAAATCGCAGCCTGGCGCCGCAACGGCATCGCCGAAGCCGGCGAGCGTTATGCCCACCGAACTCCTGTCGAAAGTGGACGGACGAATCGGGTTCGCGAACCTTGTAGAGGGCCAGGTGCTTGCGGTGGCGCAGACGGATATCTGGGTCAAGGGGCCGTCGGGATCGCAGTTCACGCTGCGGGTGAACGGCGCCGAGATTTCGGAGAAGCGCGTAGGCGCGCGCACCAGCCAGGCTGACAAGCGGATTGACGCATGGCAATTCATCGGCGTGGACCTGAAGACCGGCCGCAACGAACTCAAGGTTTCGGCCAAGGACCCGTTCGGCAACGAGCGCAGCGCCACCTTGCACGTCGATGTTCCCGACCAGATCGCCAGGATTCAGCTGACGGTGCCTGACAACAACGTCGAAGCCGATGGCGCAAGTGTGGCGCTCGTCGAGGCGAAGTTCTTCGACAAGGACGGGCTCCAGGTGAAGTCCCGCCTGCAGGTCACGCTGGAGACCACGGCCGGCTCATGGCAGGTCGAGGACTCGGATGCGCGCGAGGAAGGCGTGCAGACTTTTGTGGAAGGCGGTACGGCGCGCTTTGAACTGGCCGCGCCGCTTGAGCCCGGTGACGCGCGGATTCGCGTTTTGACCAGCGGCGTCTCCGCGCAGGATCGTGTTTCCTTCGTTCCGGACCTTCGTCCGCTGACTGCCGCCGGCATCGCCGAATATCAATTGAGCTTCAGCCGCGCTCCGAAGTCGGCACTGGAGCCCGCGTCGGCAGCCGATGGCTTCGAGGAGTCGATGCGGCTGTTCTCCATCAGCGGTGGCCGCGTGCAGGGCGGCTCGCGCGCAGCCCTGTTCCTCAAGGGCAAGATTCGCGGCTCGAACCTGCTGACGATGGCCTACGATTCCAACCGCGCTTCGGGCGAGCGCCTGTTCCGCGACATCCAGCCCGACCAGTTCTACCCCGTGTATGGCGACGCTTCGACGCGCGGATTCGACGCGCAGTCCACCAGCCGCCTGTACCTGCGCGTGGATAACGGCAAGTCGTACCTGCTGTATGGCGACTTCCAAACGTCGGAACAGAACTCGGCGCTGACGCTGGGCAATTACAGCCGCAGCCTGACGGGCGTAAAGCACCGTTACGACAACGGGCGTCTCGGCGTGTCGTCGTTCGTCAGCAACGACACCTTCCGCCAGGTCGTGCAGGAGTTCCCGGCCAACGGCACCTCCGGTCCGTACACGTTCCAGTATCCGAACGGCATCGAGAACAGCGAAAAAGTCGAGATCCTCATTCGCGATCGCAACCAGCCTTCGGTGGTGCTCAAGGTCGAACCGCAGTCGCGGTTCATGGACTACGAGTTCGAACCCTTTACCGGACGCCTCCTGTTCAAGGCGCCCGTGCCGACGCTGGACGACGATATGAACCTCGTTTACATCCGCGTGACGTACGAAGTCGACCAGGGCGGCGATCGCTTCTGGGTCGGCGGCCTGAGCACCCAGTACAAGCTCAACCAGTACGTTGACCTCGGCGGCGTGATCGTCAGCGACGGCAATCCGCAGGACTGGAACCAGCTGTACGCGTTCAACAGCACGATCCATATCGCCAAGACGGCGCACCTGACCGCCGAGCTGGCCGACACCTACCGGGGCGCCAGCGGCAACGGCGTCGGATACCGTATCGAGTTCCACCAGGATACGAAACGGATGAAGACGCGCTTTTATTTAGCGCGTACGGAAAAGAATTTCGTGAACCCCGGCGCGATGCTCAGCCAGGGACGCGGCGAGGCCGGCGGAAACCTGGACGTGAAGCTGGCGGCGAAGACCAACTTCCATGCCGAGTTCATTCGCACGGAAGACGTGCTGAACGGCGGAACGCAGGTCGGCGGAGAAGTCGCGGTCCAGCAGGCGTTCAATCCGCACCTGAAGCTGCGGGTAAGCCTGCGCCACGCGCAGGCCGGCGCTCTGCCGGCACTCTCGACGGCCGCGTCTCCGGCGGGAGCCGCGGACGTGGCTCCGAACGACCTGACGACCATCGGAGCCAAGCTGACGAGGGAGTTCCCACGGCTTCGCAGGACGCAGATCACGGCGGAGTTCGAGCAGGACGTGCAGGACGCCGGCAAGCACCGCTTCGCCCTTGGAGGCTCGGTGCCGGTCGGTTCGCGCGGCAAGGTGTACGCGCGCCACGAGTTCATCAGCTCGCTGGGAAGCGTCTATGCGATGAACTCGATCCAGTCACGGAATGCCACGGTGATCGGCATCGACACCGATTACCTGAAGCACGCTCACGCTTTCAGCGAATACCGTCAGCGCGATGACCTGCTTAACCGCGGTGCCGAGGCGGCCATCGGCCTCCGCAACCTCTGGCAGGTTACGCCCGGAGTCGCCGTGAACGGCAGCTTCGAGAGCATTCGCACCTTCAGCGGCATCGAGCGCAACTCCATCGCGATTACCGGCGGAGCCGACGTAAACACCGGCGGCCTGCGCGCCACCGGGCGCATGGAGTGGCGCGGCAGCACGAATTCGGATGCCTACCTTGCGAGTGTCGCTCTTGGCAAACAGGTTTCGCAACAGTGGACGTTGCTCACTCGCAATGTCATGCTGCGCGAAGTCGGAAAGCTTCAGTCCAGCGGTACGCGGACGCAGGCGCGCATGCAGGTGGGCGCGGCTTATCGCGGCTCGATCGAAAGCCGCTGGGACGCGCTGTCGATGTTCGAGTACCGCATCGAGGACAGCAGTGCCGCCGGCGTCGATCCGACCCGCAGGTCACTGGCGATCTTCTCGGCGAACCTGAACTACCAGCCGGGGCGCGGCATGACGTTCTCCACGCGTTATGCGACGAAGTGGAACCTTGACCGCAGCAACGGACTCGAGTCCGACTCGCTGAACCAGATGGTCTCGTGGCACATCACCAAGGACCTGAGCCGCAAGTTCGACATCGGCGTGATTGGAAGCGTGCTGGCGAACTCAACGTTCGATTGGCGCAAGCAGGCGTTCGGCGCCGAGTTGGGATACCAGTTGAAGCAGAACATCTGGATTTCGGGCGGCTACAACCTGCTTGGCTTCTACGAGGGAGATCTGCCGGGCGGCAGGGATTCTCGCCAGGGCGCGTTCCTGCGCCTGCGATTCAAGTTCGACGAAGAGACGCTGAAAGGCGGCGTACGCCGTCAGCTACAGGCGGAGAAGCAGAACCAGTGAAGGCGCGAATGCTATTCCGAAAGCTGTTGCTGTGCGTGGCCCTGATCGTCTGTGCGGCGGTCTCTGCGGCAGCGCAGTACAGCATCTCCGGGACCGTCCGTGGCACCGGCACGGCATCCTACCCGGATGCCGCCGACGTATGGGTGAAACTGGTGTCGGACGGCACGGTTGTGAACGTCACCCGGCCCAACGCTGTCACCGGTGCCTACACCATTACCGGCGTTGCCAGCGGGTCGTACTCGCTCGTCCTGAGCACCGATTCCAGCACCGGCGACAGCACTCCAAGCTCGCCGCTGATCTGGAGCTTCGCTTCGCCAGCGTCAGGCGTGCTCCCGGTGACGGTGACCAACCAGCCGGTCACGAACCGCAACTTCACGCTCAACTACCAGTGTGCGTGCAATGCCGGCGACGGACAACTCGCACTGAAGACGATCCCGATGCTGACCAACGGCGACCTGTCGGACTGGGGATCGGTGGCGAGCGACGCAGACAACAATTCGTGCGACAGCGCGCCCGACCGGGACGGCAACATTCAATCCACCGGACGGGACCTGCTCCAGTTCTCGTTTACGTACGACAATTCGCGGATCTATGGCATGACGATCCGGCTGGCGTCCACCAGCAACACCAACAACTTCATCTATTACGCCGACACCGATGCCGACAGCCGCATGGAAAGCGGAGAGCCCGTCATCGTCGTGGCCTGGCAGGGAAGCAATCGATCGGTGGAGGTGGCGACCGGTACCTATCAGGCCCAGAATGCCGCCGGCGACCCACTGGCCAGTCCAGGCACGGGTTACGCCGACGGCTTCACCATGCCCGGGCAGGTCAACAACATCATCACCCGGCACTCCGCGGACTGGGGATCGACCTCGGGCACGGCGATGCAGTGGTACGTGACATGGGCAGAGCTTGGACTCCCCGGCCCCAGAGTGATCAAGTGGCATATCTCCTCGACGAACTCGACACCGGGATCGGGCAGCTTCCCCGGACAGGTTGACGACAACATGGGCGGGTGCGGTGGCTGCGTCGCCTCCACGCAATACGGCGCGCTCGCGATCTCTGCCGCGGCTTCGGCGGTCGGCGCTCCGGGATCGACAGCCTACCTGCCGCATGTCATCACCAATCAGGGCAACGGGCCTGACAAGTTCGACTTGACCTCTACGCATAGCGGCCCGTGGGTTCCCACGACCGTCCAGTACTACAGTGACTCGACTTCTGCCGGAACGGTGGGACTCTACGACGCCGGCATCGATACGTTGCTTACGGACACCGATGCCGACGGCGTTGCCGATACGGACACTCTCGCCGTCGGCGCAACCCTTCGCGTCCTTGTCGCCGTCGAGATTCCGGCAGGCGCGTCCGCCACCGGCAACATCACCACCACGGGATCGTCGAGCGTGGAGGTGTCGTGCGGAAGCTCTCCGCCGGTCAGTCAATCCGTCACGGACACCGTGCAGGTCGGGTACCCGGTTGCGGGATTCATATATCTCGATGATGATCACGACGGGACGAAGGCCGCTGCCGAGGCGGGAACCGGCCAGACGCTCTACGCCAAGCTGCTGCCGCAGGGCGGCTCCGCCTTCAGCAGCGTCGTCGCTGTGGACACCGCTACGGGAGCGTACTCGTTTCCGGCCGTGGTCCCCGGCTCATACGCCGTCTACATCGGCACGGCGAACACCACCACTCCGCTGATAGCGGCGTTTCCTTCGGGCTATATCGGCACGCAGAACTCAAGCGGCTCGGCAGCGATCACTGTCGCCTCTGCGGCGATCACCGGCATCAACTTCGGACTCTACGGCGGAAGCTCGATTCGCGGTTATGCGTTCAGCGACACCGGCAGCGGCGGGGCCGTGGCCAACAACGGGTCGAAGGACGGCGGCGAGGCCGGGCTGGCGGGCGTTCCCTTCACGGTGACGAACGCAGCCGGCGATGTTGTCTATCAGAGCGGCACGACGGATGGTGCGGGTGACTTCCGGCTCTACGTTCCGGCTTCGGCCGCGGGCAGCACGGTGGTTGTGCGCAAGGGAGTGTTGGCCGGGTATCTCTCCACGGGTGGCCTTGCTGGCACCACGGCTGGAACGTACGACCGCGCCGCGCAGACGGTCTCGTTCAGCTTCAGCTCCGGGCAGAACTACACGGACGTGGCCTTCGGCGTCGTGCCGGAAAACACGCTGTCGAACGACAACACCGCGACCGTGACCGTCGGAAACTCGAAGTACTACGCGCATACGTTTGTGGCCGGTTCCGCCGGTTCGGTGACGTTCTCGACCTCGGCCGTCGCTGCTCCGGCACAGAGCGCCTACACGGAAACGCTCTACGCCGACACGAACTGCAACGGCAGCTTCGAGGCTGGCGAGCCATTGATCTCCGGGGCAACCGCGGTGGCAGCCGGGACCAGCATCTGCGTGCTCGTGAAGGAGACGGTGGCGGCGAATGCGACGGGACAGAACACCATTACCGTGAGCGCCGCATTTACATATACAAATGCCAGTCCGGCGCTGAGCGCGACGGTGACGCGAACGGACGTGACCACGTCGGCCACGAGCGCGACGGTCACGGTTGAGAAGTCGGTGGACAAGATCGTCGTGTTCCCCGGCGAGGTGATCACCTACACGGTGACGTACAGGAACACGGGCTCGTTCCCGGCTACCAGCATCACCATCAGCGACACGGTTCCGGCCTACACGAAGTTCGCGAGTGCGGGCTGCGTCATGCCCCTGCCTGCCAGCATTGCCGCATGCAACGTCACGGCGCAACCGGCCGTCGGCGGCACAGGCGCGGTGGTCTGGACCCTGACAGGAAGCCTCGCGCCAGCCGAAAACGGTTCGCTCACGCTCAAGGTCTACGTCGAATAGCCCGAATTGGCCCTGTGGTCGCCTCAAGGTTGGCGCTGCCACCCGGCTTGTGCAAAGCTAGACGCAATGCCCAAGCGGCCTCCAACCCGGCCTGATCCGGAGCAGCCGGACAATCCTCTCTCCTCGTTCCATCCGGCAGTTCGGGAGTGGTTCGAGGCCGTCTTTCCCGGGCCCACGCGCCCGCAGACGATGGGATGGCCCGCGATCCGGAAGGGCGAATCTACGCTGATCCTCGCTCCGACGGGCACGGGCAAGACCCTCACGGCGTTTCTCTGGTGCATCGATCGCCTGATGTTCTCGACCCGCGAGGAGCAACGCCGCGGCACGCGCATCCTGTACATCTCTCCGATCAAGGCGCTGGCCGTTGACGTCGAGCGAAACCTGCGCGCGCCGCTGGTGGGCATCTCGCACGCGGCGCAGCGGATGGGTGTTGCGTACCACGAGCCGACGATCGCCGTGCGCACTGGCGACACGCCTTCGGTGGAGCGCGCCCGCTTCTCCCGCAAACCCGCCGACATCCTGATCACCACACCGGAATCGCTGTACCTGCTGCTCACTTCGAATGCGCGGGCGGCGCTTTCGTCGGTGGAGACCGTCATCATCGACGAGATTCACGCGCTGGTTCCGACCAAGCGCGGTTCGCATCTCGCGCTCTCGCTGGAGCGGTTGGAAGAAATCTGCGCACGCCGGATCCAGCGCATTGGGCTTTCGGCGACGCAGCGTCCGCTGGAAGAAGTGGCTCACTACCTTGGCGGCGCAGAGACGCCCCAATCATCCGCGGCTCCGGCAGGCGCGGATGCGAGTTCCGGAGACGAAGCGCTCGAGGCCCTCGAGTCCGCCGAGTCCACGGTTGCGTATCGTCCCGTCACGATCGTGGATGCCAGTGAGCCGAAGAAGCTGGCGTTGCGCGTCGAGGTGCCTGTGGAAGACATGGCGCGCCTGGACGACATCGATCCGCTGCCGAGCGGGCCAGCCTCGCAGGCACCCGTACGTCCCTCCATCTGGAGTGCGATCCACCCGAAGCTGCTCGAACTCGTCAGGTCGCACCAGTCAACGCTCATCTTCGTGAACAGCCGTCGATTGGCCGAGCGCATCTCCGGCGCGGTCAACGAACTGGCAGGCGAGACGCTGTTACGGGCGCACCACGGCAGCGTTGCGCTTGCGCAACGGCGCGAGATCGAAGATCGGCTGAAGATGGGCTCCCTGCGCGGCCTGGTTGCGACATCGTCGCTGGAACTCGGCATCGACATGGGAGCCATCGACCTGGTCGTGCAGATCGAGGCGCCGCCATCGGTTGCCAGCGGGATGCAGCGCATCGGACGCGGCAGCCATCGCGTGGGAGCCGTCAGCGAGGGCGTGGTCTATCCGAAGTTCCGCGCGGACCTCGTGGCGTGCGCGGCCGTTACGCGCGCCATGTATGACGGGCGTGTCGAGTCCGTGCAGTATCCGCGGAACCCTCTCGACGTTCTCGCGCAGCAGATCGTGGCCGCGGTCGGCATGGACCCGTGGCCCGTGGATGGCCTGTTTGCGCTGCTGCGTAGAGCCGCTCCCTATGCGTCCTTGACACGCCCGCTGTTCGAGAGCGTGCTCGACATGCTTTCGGGGCGGTATCCGTCGGACGAGTTCTCCGAACTGCGGCCACGGCTCACGTGGGACCGCGTCAAGAACGTTCTCCTGACGCGTGGGGACGCGAAGCGCGTTGCCATCATCAACGGCGGCACAATCCCCGACCGTGGTTTGTATGGCGTGTTCCTCGCCGGCCAAACGAAGGGCTCGCGCGTGGGGGAACTCGACGAAGAGATGGTCTTCGAATCCAACACGGGAGACACCATCATTCTCGGCGCCTCAACGTGGCGGATCGAAGAGATCACGCACGACCGCGTCGTTGTCTCTCCCGCCCCCGGTGAGCCGGGGAAGATGCCGTTCTGGCACGGAGACAGCGTGGGGCGTCCCGCGGAGTTCGGCGCGCACATCGGGCAGATGACGCGGGAACTGCTGCGCATGCCGAGGCAGGCTGCTTTCAGCACGCTGGTGGAGCGCCACAGCCTCGATGAGAACGCGGCAGAAAACCTGCTTCGCTACCTGGAAGATCAGTCGCTCGCCAGTGAACGCGTGCCGAGTGATGAAGATGTTTTGATCGAGCGCACGCGCGACGAACTCGGCGACTGGCGCGTGTGCGTCATGAGTCCCTATGGCGCTCGCGTGCATGCCCCGTGGTGCATGGCGGTCACGGCAAAGCTTCGCGCGGAGCGCGGCATGGAAGTCGAGTCGATGTGGACCGACGATGGATTCGTGCTGCGGCTGCCCGAGAGCGAAGAGCCGCTCGACACGCAAGTCCTGCTGCCGGGCGCATCGGAGTTGCGCGAGCTTGTCCTGCGCCAGTTGGGTGGAACGTCATTGTTCGCGGCGAAGTTCCGGGAGTGTGCGGCGCGAGCGTTGTTGCTGCCGAAGCGGCGGCCGGGGACGCGGGCTCCGCTATGGCAGCAGCGCAAGCGTGCCGCCGACCTGCTGAGCGTCGCTTCCCGATATGCATCGTTCCCGATGCTGCTGGAGACATATCGCGAGTGCATCCGCGACGTCTTCGATCTGCCGGCGGCAACGATGCTGCTGCGCCGCATCGCTTCCGGCAAGGTGCGAGTCACGACCATGGACTCGACGAAACCTTCGCCGTTTGCGTCCGCTCTGCTGTTTACCTACGTTGCCAATTACCTTTACGACGGCGATGCTCCACTGGCAGAGCGTCGTGCGCAGGCCCTCAGCATCGACCAGGAGCAGTTGCAGGAGCTTTTGGGCGACAACGACCTTCGCGAACTGCTGGATGCCGCGGCGCTCGACGAAGTGGAGGCACAGCTTCAGTCGCTCGACCCGGAGCGCCAGGCGCGGCATGTAGACGGTGTCCACGACTTATTGCTGCGGCTCGGGGATCTCTCGGCCGAAGAGTTGCGAAAACGCTGTGTCGGGCCGGAGGTTGCCGACAGCGTAGAGAAGCTGGTGCACTCGCGGCGGGCGGTCCGGGCGCGCATTGCCGGCGAACATCGATATATCGCGGTCGAGGACGCGGCGCGCTATCGCGACGCGTT
>DASPLH010000229.1:0-5127 GCA_035627675.1 Clostridia bacterium | reverse complement strand
GTGTGTAATGCTGAACGAAGCACCTGTGTTAGGCAGTTGCCGCATCCGCGTTCATCCGCTCAAATCCGTGGCTACCGGATCTCCACCACATCCACGCGCCTGACCAGCCCGTTGGCCCCATAGCTCACGTACGGAACCTCGACCCGCAGCGTCCGCTGGAACGGCGTTCGATCGAAGACGATCGTGTTGTTCTCGCGTTGCGCCTGTAGCTTCGCCCCTCGGAACTCGAACGGGAATTCGACTGCCGCCTCCGACCCGCTGCATACCAGCAGCGAGAGCACGTCACAGAACTGCAAGGCACGCAACAGGTCGTCCACCAGCGCGCGATCCACCCCGACACGCTTCTGCCGCCGGCTCTCGCCTGCGATGAATGCCTCCATCAGCGGCGCTTCCGGTTCGTCCGGGAGCATCTTCTGGCGCCTCCGCCCGAGCACAAGGAAGTGCATGCCGACCACCAGCGAGGCTAGCGGACTGATCCTGGCCGCCTCCGCGATCGAGCCCTCCCAGGCGCGCAGGAACGTGCTTGGCGCGTGGTGAAAGAAGCTCAGGGCGCGTCCCGCCCCATCGGTTGCGGGCGGCCGCGGCATGTCTGCCGTGCCGTCGTACACGCTCCAGCCCTCGTCATGGAAACCGATCGCCTCCACGATGTCGGCCGGTATGCGCGTGAACGCCTCGTCCCGCAGCGCGGCCGCCATCTGGCCGGAGAGGCGGGCGTGGTCCGGTTGTGTCACAAACCAGTCTTCCGTCGTGTGACCCTCTTGCGTCGCCGCCACTGCCTGCCACACGTCAACGCAGGTACGGGGTTGTGACGGACCATCGGCGGAGATCTTCAGAAAGATCATTCGTGTCCTTCGATTGTGTGTGTGGAACTCAACGCCGCGCGCGAGCACGCTGCGCGGCCGATGCGACGGCCTTCGCCGGCCCGGAACTCGTGGGCGGCTTCCGCATGCCGTCAAGCAGTTCTTTCAGCACCGTCGCGTTGTTGCGTTCGAGGTTGCGCGAGGCGTAAACCAGCGTCACGGTTTTCTTTGCATCGACGAGGTCGTAGAGCTGTTGCAGGCTTGCCTCGGCCTTCGGATCGCAAAGTTCCTTGAGGTAGCTCTTGCGAAAGGCCGTCCACTGCCGAGGATGCGCGTGGAACCACATGCGCAACTCGTTGGAGGGAGCCAGTTCGCGCAGCCACGCCGCAAGCTTTGCGGTGTCCTTCGAAATACCGCGCGGCCACAGCCGGTCAACCAGCACACGTGCGCCGTCGCTGCGGGACGGCGGGTCGTAAGCACGCTTGAGCAGGATCGCCATGGGCTATCATGGTACTCCTGATCTTCAAGGGCTGTGCCACACACCCCGTTCCGCGATGATGCGAAAACTTCCCGGACTTTTCTGTTTGCTGGCGATCCTGCTCATGGGCTGCTCGGCCGAGCGCCGCAAGTCCGACGCCGAACTCGGACTCAACGAACAGCAGGCCCGCGGACGCCGCGTTTACGACAACAAGTGCGCCCGTTGCCACGAGCCTTACAGCCGCAGTGCTCAGAAGGGGCCAAGCCTCGCCGGGATGTACCGGAAGCCTTACCTGCCCAGCGGCATCCCCGTCACCGACGAACACGTAGTGGACGTCACCGTCCGCGGACGCCGCATGATGCCCGGCTTCGCCGCCGAGATCAACCATCAGCAACTCCAGGACCTCATCGCGTACATGAAAACCCTTTAGCTTGGTGCCCCACGTTCCGCGAAGCTTGGTGCCCCACGTTCCGCGGAGGCGAAGCCGGAGCTAACGTGGGGTTCTCCCTAAGCGCAACCCAAACCTCGACAATCTCGCTTGGTGCCCCACGTTCCGCGGAGCCGAAGGCGGAGCTAACGTGGGGTTCTCCCTAAGCGCAACCCCAGACCTCGACAATCTCGCGGGATGCCGGGCAGCAACGCGCATCGTTCCAAACCGGGCGTGTCAACATCGTCTTGGCCGGCAGCTTAGTAGCTCAGCAGCTTAGTCGCTTCTTCCAGTGCTACACTCCCCCACCGGAGGCCTGCCCATGACTTCCACCCACACGATTCTTGCGCAGCTCTCGGCGGTCTTCGACGGCGATCCCTGGTACGGATCGCCCCTGTGGTCCATCGTTCGCGACCTCTCGGCCGAGCGCGCCGCGAACCGTCCCATTGGCGCCGCGCACTCGCCCTGGGAGATCGTCCGCCACATCACCGCCTGGAACCAGGAGGTCACGCGCCGCTTGGAGTTGATGGTCTGCCACGAGCCGGAACTCGGAGACTGGCCTCCAGTCCCGGACACCTCGCGCGACGCCTGGCAACACGCCTTGTCCGATCTCTGCGAGAGCTACGCGCGACTCCGCGAACGCATCGCCGAGCTGAATCCAGCCGTCCTGCCGCAGCGCCTCGGCGAGGAGCGCGACCGCCCTGCGGGCACGGGCGTGAGCGTGGAAGAGATGTTGTTCGGCATAATCCACCACAACGTCTACCACTCCGGCCAAATCGCAGTGTTAGCGAAGGGGAGCGTTTGACGACCATGTAGGCCCAGCCGCCTTACGAATGAGTCCGCAGGTCGGCACGAAGCTGCGATCTCTTTCTGGCTGAATGCCAAGTGCTGACTGCCGACGGCTCCCTGTCAACCCCCTCCACCTCGCATCCCGCTGATTCCACGCGAAATCCCGATGAGCGGTTTGCCCTGCCCAAACTGCTATGCTGGAACCAGAGACTGAATCTCACGAAGTGTCATGCTGAAGAGGTTCAGCCCGACGAAGCATCTATGCATTTCCGCCGTGCAAGTCTCGTATCGAGAAATTAGCTTTGTTTCGAAATATTTGCAGCCAAATATTCGGAAACACAGGACTTACGCGCCCGCCACTTCGCCTAAATTGCTGAAACCAAAAAGGGGACACTCGCTACCCCGGGGGAGGGGGTACCCTCCGAGTCCAACGCCGAGGCTCGCGCATCGTAAAATAGCAAGTTCTTATGGCTACGCAACTGGTCCAGATCGACCTCGCGCCCCGCAAGCCTGCCCCGAAGCCTTCGTGGCTCAAGGCCCGCGCGCCGATGGGCGAAAACTATCACGAGCTCAAGAAGCTCGCCCGCGGACTCGAACTGCACACCGTCTGCGAATCCGCGCAGTGCCCGAACATCGGCGAGTGCTGGAATCACGGCACCGCGACCTTCATGTTGCTCGGCAATCTCTGCACGCGTCGCTGCGGCTTCTGCGCCGTGCCCAAAGGCCGCCCCGAGCCCATCGACTTCGATGAGCCGCGCCGTGTCGCCGAAGCCGTGCAGGAGCTGCGCCTGAAGTTCGCCGTGGTCACCAGCGTCAATCGCGATGACGACAACGTTGGTGGAGCGAAGGTCTTCGCCGAGACCATCCGTCAGATTCGCGAAAAGCAGCCCGGATGTGGCATCGAGGTCCTCATCCCCGACTTCCAGGGACTTGAGGAGCCGCTGCGGATCGTTGTCGAAGCCAAGCCCGACATCCTCAACCACAACACCGAGACCGTGCCGCGCCTCTACCGCGTGGCGCGTTCCGGAGCGCGCTATCCGCGTACGCTCGACCTGCTGTCGCGCGTCAAAGAGATCGACCCGGCTATGACCACAAAGACGGGTCTCATGGTCGGCATCGGCGAGGAGACCTCCGAACTGCTCGAGGTTTTCCACGATCTCGCCGAACGCAAGGTGGACATCCTGACCGTCGGCCAGTACCTCGCGCCGTCGAAGGACCACCTGCCGGTCAAGCGCATGTACACGCCCGAGGAGTTTGCCTTCCTGAAGGAAGAGGCGCTGAAGATGGGCTTCCGCCACGTCGAGTCCGGACCGCTCGTGCGCTCCAGCTATCACGCCCACGAACAGGCCGAGAGTACGTACAAAGTCCCGAGAGGCTGAGCAGCTCCGCTTGGTTTAAGCTTTTGGCCGAAGCATATGCTTCGGCCTTTTGCGTTTCACCTCACACACAAACGCGCTCGGGCGTGGAGGACGGATGAAGACGACTCTCGGAGGTCTCTCGATCGGCATCGCGGCCGGCATCCTTGCCGGAATGATCGGCGTCGGTGGCGGCATCATCATCGTGCCCGCGCTGGTCTACTTCTTCGGCATGGACCAGCACACCGCGCAGGGAACATCGCTAGGCGTGCTGCTGCCGCCCACCGGACTGCTGGCCTTCATGCAGTATTACAAGGCCGGACACGTCGATCTCCGCATCGCCATCCTCATCGTCATCGGCCTGCTCGTCGGAGGCTACTTCGGAGGCGGCTGGGCACAGCAGGTGCCGCAGGCTACCTTGCGCAAGGGCTTCGCCGTAGTGCTGGCCTTGACGGCGGCGAAGATGTGGTTCCAGGACTGACCGTCGCCGGCGTCCCACCGCCGCGTTCCATCGAGTGTGGCGAGTTCCGCTTTGCAATCCGCAGCGCTTGGCACACAATGAGACCAGTTTTGCCCAGGGACCCGCGCTGCACTCGCGTCGTCCGTCACCAACCCGCAACGGATCTCAATGAACCTCACACTGGAACTTAGCAGGGTCAACAAGAGCTACGACACGTTCAAGGCGGTTGACGATCTCTCGCTTCGGATCGCTCCCGGCACCGTTTACGGCTTGCTGGGACCCAACGGCGCGGGCAAGACCAGCTCCATCCGCATGATGATCGGCATCACCGTCCCGGACTCGGGTGAGGTTCGACTGTTCGGCGAACCGTTTCATCCTCAGCATCTGGACCGCGTCGGATACCTTCCCGAGGAGCGCGGCCTCTACAAGCGCATGAAGGTGCTCGACCTGCTGTTGTTCTTCGCGCGCCTCAAGGGCGTTTCGCGGCCCGACGCCGCAACGCGCGCGCAGCACTGGCTCGAGCGGCTCGACCTCGCAGCGTGGGCCGGCAAGAAGGTCGAGGAGCTGTCGAAGGGAATGCAGCAGAAGGTGCAGTTCATCGCCGCCGTGTTGCACGATCCGGACTTCCTGATCCTCGACGAGCCGTTCAGCGGACTCGACCCCGCAAATGCGCTGGAGCTGAAGAACATCCTGCTCGAGTTCCGCAAGGCCGGCAAGACCATCCTGTTCTCGACCCATCGCATGGACACCGTCGAGCGCCTCTGCGACTCCATCTGCCTCATCAACCATGGCCGCAGCGTGCTCGACGGCGAGCTGAA
>DASPLH010000228.1:0-2014 GCA_035627675.1 Clostridia bacterium | reverse complement strand
CCTTCGAAGCCGGACATCCTCGGCGACATCATCCGTCCGAAGGCAACGAAGCCACCGGCGCCGGCTGCGGTGGTTCAGTGAAAGCGGCTGAGGTACCGAGGCGCTGAGGTACTGACACCAAAGAGGCCACCGGGAGCGGTGGCCTTTTCGTTTGAATTCAACCAACCCATCAGGGCAAGTCTTCGACGCCCTGCCAGATGTCGGTCTCGATCTCCACTTGCTTCACCGTGCGCGCGAGCGCGGCCAAGTGGTAGAGCTCCTTCGTGCCTTTCTGGTATGTGTGCTCTTCGAACAGCGGGAAGAGGGGCGCTTGCGTTGTGTGCTTGCGGAAGGCTTCGATCTTGCGCTGCACGTAGTCGCCGACCTCGACGACCGTCGTAGCCGGCGGAAGCGAGACTGGCTGCCGTTCGGGCAGAGTGAAATCCGACGTCATGTAGTAGAGCTTCTGCGGCTGAAATGGCCTGACGCCATCGAACAATTGATCGCGGTAGCGGTTGGAGCGCGCCGCGAACTGGAAAGCCGCGCTGGTGAACAGCGACGCCATGCCGTGGTCCGGGTGCGCGGTCACCGACCCGTCGGGCCCATACGTGAGCACAACCTGCGGACGAATCTTGCGAATCGTCTTCGTGAGCTCTCCGACCACCTGCCAGAGATCCTGCCGGTCGAGTCTGCCGTCGGGGTAGTCGAGGACACACGACTCCGTTACGCGAAGGTGCTCGCACGATCTCTCGAACTCGCGCCGGCGCAGCGCGGCGAGCTCCTCATCACTGGTTGCGCTGCCGCGATGCGTGGCGGCCTGCCCGGCCGTCAGGCAGACCACAAATGTATGTGCGCCACGATCGCGCGCCTGGAGGAGCGCGCCGCCGAAGCTGGCTTCATCATCGGGGTGAGCTGTGACGACCAGCAGCTTAAGCATGGCGAATTTTCTGCGAGCAAGATTGGTGCGCCAGTTGCATCACACATCTATGTAACACGGAGCTTCGCACCATGTCACAGGGATCGAACTCCAGTTCGATGCGCAAACACGCTGCGCGGCTGGCGCTTGTAATTATCGCACTGACATCCTGCTACGCTGCCGCCGCGCAACTGGCAATCGTCGAACAGCCTTCAGAATTTACGTTCCAGGCTCCGGTTCCACTCGGCGCTGAGCATTTCAAACTGCTCCCGTCCAAGCGCGACTTCCACCTGATGGCTTCGGTCGAGACCGAGGCGTTCGACGGGGTCCACGTGCTACGGTCACGCGCGAATCCCAGCGTGACCCGGCCCGACGGCACGCCCATGTCGAGCTATCCCGAGTCGCTGCAATTCCGGGTGACAGCTTCGGCCTTGAAAGGCGATGCCCCGATCGGCGAGCCAACCAAGGTTTCCAGTGAAACGGATATGAACCAATACCTGCTGGGCATGCGGTTCCGGCTCAAGGTGTTTCGCGGAATCGACATGCAGATGGTAGAGCCGACGGCCACGCAGTTGATCGGTGTCCCGCCCGACCAGCCCTTCGAAGAGCGTGTGTATCGCGTGACCTTCGACACCAGGAACGTACCGCTGGACGCTCGCCTGGTGCTGGAGGTTCTGGCACCCGATGGCGAGCGGCTCTGCCGCTTCCATCTCGAAGTTCTCTAGGGTTTTCGTGCCGCGTCAGTCGGTCAGCAGTTGGGAAAGTTCTTCATCGGCCAGAGTCTCTTCTTGCTTCAGGGCCGCTGTTGCTGCCGCCGCTGCGTCATCTTCCGCGACAGCCTTCTCCAGCATGAGGTCGAGCACTTCCTGCGGCGCTACGGCGGTCCACACAGGCGCGAACGACTGGCGGTGCAGCGGAGATGGTCCGTGCTCGCGAAGCGCCCGAAGGTGCTTCTGCGTGTAGTAGCCCTTGTTCGAGGCAAGACCGTAGATGGGATACACAGGGTCCCACTCGCGCATGAGCGCGTCACGGTGAACCTTGGCGACGATGGAGGCCGCCGCTATCGAGGCCGATAGCGCGTCTCCGTGGATGATCTTCGTCTGCGGACAGTCGTACTCG
>DASPLH010000227.1:0-4331 GCA_035627675.1 Clostridia bacterium | reverse complement strand
AGCCCCTCTTTCTCAAGGCGGTTGGCGGACGCGTCGCTTGGGGTGCCGCTGATCTTGTGCGAGCTCGTTCCAGCCACTTTGCCGCCGCTGCGGAGCGCCAGCGCAAGGACGTCGAGGTCCAACTGGTTCTGCTGCTGCGTGGCGATTCGGAAGGAGGCGCCCGGCACGATCACATCGACGCTGATCGTGGTTTTGCCGTCGGGAGTTCGCGCGAGACGCGGTTGCGTAATCGCGAAGTGCACGCCGGTGTAGTCAATGGGAGAGGCGACGGCGACATACATGTCGTCGTGGCGGCGCTGTTCGAGGCGCCTGGGAGTGTCGCCGGAGTAGAAGCCCTGCCGCGCGCGGACTTCCCCGTGCTCTCCGGCGACCTTCACTTTCAACTTATGCCAGCCGGGCTTCTGATCGCCTTGAAGATAGTAGCCAAGCAGGTAATACGACTCGGAGTCGCGGGCAGCGCGGTCCAGGCACCTTGCGAGATCGTTGTTATCGACGCATGCGATGCCGCCGGTCGCGTTCGCAACGGCACGCATCGTGTCCTGACGCTGGCGGTCGTAGTCGTAGTACGCCGGACGTCGTCCCATGGCATACCCCGGATACATCGGGTAGATCTGGCCGGCCTGGTTTGCGGCGGAATAGCGGTTGAAGTCGGGCGCGACGAGGCCCATCAGGTCCACCGGATACACGGAGATGTTGGCGGAGCTCAACACCCGCCAAGTCCGATCGTAATCCTGCGCGAACTCCATACCCATGCGGTTGAAAGCCGCCGGATCGTCGAGGAGGAACGGGAAGCCTCCCGTCGCCCACACAACCGTTTTCCTTCCGGGGATAGCCGCGAACGCATTAGCGAGTTGCTGAAAACATAGAAGTGAAAGGCGTATAGACTGGCGCTGGCGGAAAGCGTTGTACCCGGAGTTCGATTCCGCTGCGTCGAGAAAGTCCTGCAGTTCGCGTGCGCCCCCGCCCAGCCGCTGCGATTCGTGCCGGTCCGCCGGAGAGGTTGCGTCCGGCATTGACGTCGCGATGTCGTCGGCATTGCTGACTTGCGTCTGCACCTTCTTGATTGCGGCAATCAGCAGGGAAGTGTCGGTGGTGAATGGGTGTAATTGTCGCAGTCCATCCTGGCCCAGGCCGAGAAGAGCCACAGGTTCATTCGGGGGTACCGCCGTCATGAGAAAGTTAAGCAGCGCCTGCTTGGCTCGGACCTGATACAGGGCAGGCGTGTTCAGCGTGTCCAGCACGATGATGAGCAGGCGCCTTGGCCGCTGGTCGGCTGCGCTGTAATTCGAGATGACTCCCGGCAACTCCCGTTGCGGCGTCATCTCGCCCGAGGCGTTCTTGACTTCCTCGAAGATCGCGGCACGCACCGGCTTTCCGTCCTGCTCGACGGTGAACGCCTCTTGCTTAAGCCCGCCGAGGTGTCCGCCTTTCTTGTCCTTCACGATCACGGGCACGTAAACCAGTTCCGCGCGACTGCGAAACGTGGGAACAGAGTCAGTCGCGGTGTCGTCAGGGGTGTTGGTGGGCTGTGCCGGCGAAAGCGTAATGGCGGCGAAGATGAAAACGAAGGATAGGAGTTTCCGCATACTCTCGAACCGAATCCGCCAAAGTGTGCTTCAACTCGGGAATATTTACAATGGGGTTCCGGCCAAGCGATTGCGACCGCCAGAGCCGCTGCCACATCCAATGTTTGTACTTCAGGGAAATCATGGCGCAGACCGGAACCGTTTCGGATACAAAGACAGCAACTCGGAGCAGCTCGTTGAATCACCAATGTATCCCGTTCACGGCGATTCCGCACACCACGCGCCTCTACCAGGACTACCTCTTCCACCACGCTCGCGTCGCTGAGTTTTACCCGCACCCACCGACCCCGGACGCAGTCTTCGATTACGGAAAGCAACTGGAATTCCCGGCCGAACGCCGGGCACAGGTTGCCGCCGTGCTTACGCGGCAGAACCGGGCCTTCGGGGCCGATGAACAGGTCTTTGAGGCCATCGAACGCCTGCGCGGCGGGGCCGTCGCGGTCGTCAGCGGCCAGCAGGTGGGGTTGTTTGGCGGTCCGCTGTACTCGATCCTGAAGGCGGTGTCTGCGGTCGAGTTGGCGCGCAGCCTCTCCGGGCGCGGCCTCGATGCGGTGCCGGTGTTCTGGCTGGCGACCGAGGATCACGACCTCGCGGAAGTGAACCACACGTTCCTGCCCGCGGCAGCCGGAGGGCTCGAGCGGCTTACGTCCTCGTCGCAGGGGACGGAAGGCGCACCCGTCGGGTACGTGAAGTTTGGCGAGGAAATCAGCGCGGCCGCCGCGCGGGTTCGCGAACTGCTTGGGGACGGCGAGATTGCCAGGGCCGTCGTAGAGGCTTACCGGCCGGGTGAAACCTACGGGTCGGCGTTCGCAAAGCTGTTCGCAAAACTGCTGGCCGGAACGGGATTGATACTCCTCGATCCTCTCGATCCCGAGCTGCACGCGGTTGCCGCGCCGGTGTTCTCCGGGGCCGCCGCGCGCGCCCGGGAGATCGACGACGCGCTGCTGAGCCGGGGCAAGCAGCTACAGGCCTCCGACTATCACGAGCAGGTGCGCGTAACGGGCGAGAGCACGCTGCTGTTTTCGCTGGAAGGCGGCGAGCGGCGCGTGATTCATCTTTCGGGCGAAGACTTCACGATCGGCCGCCGGAGGGTGGGGCGCGACGAGCTGCTTGAGCAGGTCCGAAGCGCGCCTGAGCTGTTCAGTTCCAACGTGCTGCTGAGGCCGATCGTGCAGGATTACCTGCTGCCGACCGTCGCATACTTCGGCGGAGCCGCCGAGGTCGCCTATTTCGCGCAGGTGGGGGTGGTTTACGAGAAGCTCCTGGGGCGCGTCACCCCGGTTCTTCCCAGGTTCAGCGCCACGGTCGTGGACGGGCGGATGCAGCGGCTGTTGCAGCAATATCAGCTTGGCGTGCCCGATCTCTTCCACGGCACCGAGCAGTTGCGGGAGAAACTCGCGGCCCGCAGCCTGCCCGCCGGGATGCAGCACGAACTCTCCGCGGCGAAGGACACGGTGCAGGAAATCATTTCGCGCCTGCGGGAGCACCTGCGCACGCTGGATCCAACGCTGGTGGACGCGACCGAGCGTTCGGGCCGCAAGATGCAGTACCAGCTTTCCAAGATCGCCGCCAAAGCCGCGCGGGCGAAGCTGCGTCAGGACCAGCGCCTGGCGCAGGAAGGCGAAGAGATCATCACACTGCTGTTCCCGGAGAAGGGACTCCAGGAGCGCACGATTCCGGGCGTCTACTTCCTCGCGCGTTACGGCCGCAGGCTGATCGGGGAACTGATGACGCTGGCGTCCGAGCACTGCCCGGGACACCATATCGTCAACGTCGGATAGGGTGGCGCGCTGCGCGCGCGATCTGGATATTTCGGGCCCAGGCGTCCGCGCAATGAAGGGCGCGGACGGGCCCTCAATATGACAAAAGTAGCGAAGACGATAGAACAGGCGTGGCCGTGAGATCCTTCGACTCGGAAGCGCTTCGTGCGGCGCTTCCTCGCTGGGGATGGCGTTTTCACACTCAGGGATAGAGAAACACGCGCTGGTCGGTTCCGTCAGGATGACGATATTGCAGCTTGTCGCCGGGGGTGCCGGCTTTCACAGCTCGGGGCGCAGCAGGTCTTCGATTGACTCCCGCTTCCGGATGAGCTTCACCTGGCGTCCATCGATGAGCACTTCGGCGGCGCGAGGGCGCGAGTTGTAGTTCGACGCGAGCGACATGCCATAGGCTCCGGCGTCGAGGATCGCCAGCAGATCGCCGTCCGCGACATCGGGGAGTTCGCGATCTCGGGCGAAAAAGTCTCCGGTCTCGCAGACCGGCCCAACCACATCCATCGTTCCGGAAGCCACCGCTGTCTCGTCCCGGCGGGCGGTTCCGTGGTCCTCAACCGCGACGATCTCGTGATATGCGCCGTAGAGCGACGGACGCAGCAGATCGTTCATCGCGGCGTCCACGATCAGGAACTGCTTGCCACCGTTCCCCTTGGCGTACAGGGCTGAAGTGATGAGGGTTCCAGCGGAGGCGACAATGGCGCGTCCGGGCTCGAGGAGCAGGTGGAGGTCCGTCCCTTTCAGGGGCTTGAGGATGCCAGCCGCATATTTCGATAGAACCCGCGCGAAGCCGTCGTTGGAGTTGTTGCGGTAGTCGATGCCGAGCCCGCCGCCTGCATCAACGAAACGTATGTTGAGCCCGTCGGAGAGCAGCGTGCGCACAAGCGCCACGACGCGCTGCATGGTTTCGGCAAATGGCTTCACGTCCGTGATCTGCGAACCGATGTGGACGCTTACGCCGGCGGGGTCGAGG
>DASPLH010000226.1:0-13383 GCA_035627675.1 Clostridia bacterium | reverse complement strand
CGTGAACGGGAGTATGCTCCGCCGACACTTCTGAGGACCGCCGTGGGGTGCGGGACTCGTTTTGACCTACCTGAATCGGAGGAAACATCGCATGTTGAAGCTCGTACGCACACGTACCGGGCGCTACCTTGTTGTGGCGCTTGTGATCGCCGCTTCGGCGATTGCCGTTTACGCGAACCACTCCTGGGGCAACTACCACTGGGCGCGGCAGAGCAATCCGTTCACCCTGAAGCTGGGCGACAACGTGAGCAGCCAATGGGATTCCTACTTGGCGACCGCGTCCAACGACTGGAGCGCATCCCAGGTGCTGAACACCACCGTGGTTGCCGGCGGCGTGACGAACCTGAGGAGGTGCCCGATCACGGCGGGCCGCGTCGAGATATGCAACACCACCTATGGCAACAACGGGTGGCTGGGCGTGGCGGGAATCGCCGTCTCGGGCAGTCACATCACCGGCGCTTACGTGAAGATGAACGACACGTACTTCAACACTGCCCAGTACAACACTACGGCGTGGCGCAACCTCGTCATGTGCCAGGAGGTCGGTCATGCGTTCGGACTCGACCACCAGGACGAGGACTTCAACAACACGCCGCTCGGCACGTGCATGGATTACTCGAGCGATCCCGTGCCGAACCAGCATCCGAACTCGCACGACTACCAGCAGCTGGAGACGATCTACTCGCACCTGGATAGCACGACGACCGTGGGAGCCACGATCGGCAAGGCTCCGCAGGCGATGCGGGACATGGACTTCGCAGGTCCGGGACAGTGGGGCCGGCTGGTGCGGCAGTCGAAGGACGGCGGCAAGTCGGTGTATGAACTCGACTTCGGCGGCGGCCACAAGGTCTTCACCTTTGTGACGTGGACGGTTGAGGTGGCCGAGCAGCGCCGGGCACGCCACGACTAAGTAGTTCAATTAACAGTACGCGGATCCCACATTCGCCAACTGCGGGCGGATGTGGGGCACCCGGCGTACCTGACGAGATCATTCGCCACACGCTGCGTCATTGGGTCGATCCCACATTCGCCAACTGCGGGCGGATGTGGGGCACCCAGCGAAGGTGGGCTTCCTGACGCGCGTGGCACCTCGCCGTTCGCCCTTGGATACCCTCAGTTTGCTGCTAATTCCTGCCTGTTCTTTGTCTTAGCGTGGGCAGCATGCGCTCAGGTGCGGTATCCTTACAACTGTGGGGGGAGGTGTGGCTTCCTGCTTCGGCGGAGGCAGTTTGCGCTTTCCGCCCGATGCTGGCAGCCCGTTCTCCGGGGCCACTGCCGGCGCCTGAGAGTTTGCGAATGATACAGACGACCGACGCCAAGACCATCCTGTTGCTGAAACCGCGCGGCTTCTGCGCGGGAGTAGTGCGAGCCATCGACATCGTGCGCATCGCGCTGGAGACCTTCGGGCCTCCCATCTACGTCCGCAAGGAAATAGTGCATAACAGCTACGTAGTGCAGGACTTGCAGCGCAAGGGCGCCATCTTTGTGGACGATGTGGAAGAGGTTCCGGGGGGCGAGCGCGTGATCTACAGCGCGCACGGCGTTGCGCCGTCGGTGCGTGAGGCCAGCAAGCTCCGCGAGCTGCGGGTGATTGACGCCACCTGTCCGCTGGTCACGAAGGTTCACGTGGAAGCGATCCGGTTCGCGCGCGAAGGCTACTCTCTCGTGCTGATCGGACACCTGAACCACGACGAGGTCGTGGGCACCCTGGGCGAGGCTCCGGATGTGACGCAGGTGGTGGGCTCGCCGGAAGAGGTCGAGCGGCTGGTGGTTCCTGACCCGGACCGGGTTGCGTACCTGACGCAGACTACGCTCAGCCTGGACGAAGCGCGCGACATCATCGAGGCGCTGAAGAAGAAGTTCCCGAATATCAGGGGGCCGCACGCGCAGGACATCTGCTACGCGACGGAGAACCGCCAGGTGGCGGTGAAGAACGTTGCGAAACAGGCGGACCTTGTGCTGGTCGTTGGTTCGCAGAACAGTTCCAACTCGAACCGGCTCGTGGAAGTGGCTCACAACAACGACACCAAGTCTTACCTGATCGACAGCGCCGCCGACATCGATCCTGCGTGGCTCGAAGGCGTGCGCAACGTGGCGTTGACGGCCGGTGCTTCGGCTCCGGAGATCCTGGTGCAGGAAGTGATCAACGTCCTGAAACAGCATGGGTTCGGCAGCGTTGAGGAAGTGGAAGTGATGCCGGAGAACGTGCGTTTTGCATTGCCTCCCGAGATCGTCGAGGCGATCGGCGCCGCTCCGGCGAACTGAACTGACGAGACACGAAGAATGGACAGCTCCCCCAACTCCTCCGCGGAGATGAGATTCGGACAGATCGGCGGCTTGAGAGCGCGAATCGGAAGCGCGATCGCTTCCGCCCGCGACCACCTGTTTTCACGCATGCACCCGGAAGGCTACTGGTGCGGCGAGCTCGAAGCCGACACGACGCTGGTGTCGGACTACATCTTCATGCACACGCTGCTCGGAACGCGAGATGAAAATCGCATCGAGAAGTGCGTGCGGCAGATCCTGCGCTTTCAGAACGATGACGGCGGCTGGCCGATTTACGAAGGCGGGCCGTCGAACATCAACGCATCGGTCAAGGCCTACTTCGCGCTGAAGATGGGCGGACTGTCGCCGGAGCACCCCGTCCTGGTGAAGGCGCGCGAGTGCATCCTCTCCCACGGCGGCGTTCCTGCCTGCAACACGTTCACCAAGATTTACCTCTGCGCGCTTGGACAGTACGACTACGACGCGGTGCCGGCGATTCCGCCGGAGATCGTGCTGTTTCCGAACTGGTTCTGGTTCAACATCTACGAAATTTCCTCGTGGTCGCGCGCCATCCTCATCCCGCTGTCGATCTGCTACGCGAAGAAGCCGTTCAAGAAGATCCCGGACGCGTGGGGAATCGACGAGCTGTTTCCGACCGGTCGCCACAAGGACGAGCTGCGGCTGAAGTGGGACTCGAAGCTGATTTCGTGGCGCAACTTCTTCCTGGTGCTCGACCGCGTCTGTCACGGGTTCGAGCGCGTGCACGTGCGCCCGCTGCGTTCCATTGCACTGAAGAAGGCCGAAAAGTGGATGCTGGAGCGGCTGGAGATGAGCGACGGACTGGGAGCGATCTACCCGGCCATTCTCAACTCCATCGTGGCGCTGCGCTGTCTCGGCTATTCGCTGGACGACCCGCAGGTCATCCGGGCGGTGGATGAATTTGAGAAGCTCGGCATCGAGGAACATGACACGTTCCGCATGCAGCCCTGCATGTCTCCGGTGTGGGACACGGCCTACGCGGTATTTGCCCTGGGCGAGAGCGGAGTGGACAGGGACGACCCGCGCCTGGTGAAGGCCGCCGAGTGGATGCTGAAAAAGCAGGTGCGGCACAAGGGCGACTGGGCGGTGAAGAACCCGAAAGCCGAGCCGGCGGGCTGGTACTTCGAGTTCAACAACGAGTTCTACCCGGACGTGGATGACAGCGCAATGGTGATGCTGGCGCTCAACCACGTGGATACCAGCGATGAGCGTTATCATCGCGAGTCTGTGAAACGCGCGATCGACTGGGAAGTGTCGATGCAGTGCCGCAACGGAGGCTGGGCATCCTTCGACAAGGACAACGACCGGATGGTGTTCCAGTACGTTCCGTTTGCCGACCACAACGCGATGCTCGATCCGCCGACGGTGGACATCACCGGCCGCGTGCTGGAGTGCCTGGCGACGTACGGCTTCACGCTGAGCGACAAGCCGGTCAAGCGCGCTATCGAGTTCATCCGGAAAGAGCAGGAGCCGGATGGATCGTGGTTCGGCCGCTGGGGCGTGAACTACATCTACGGCACGATGTGCGTGCTGCGCGGGCTGGAAGCGATCGGGTTCGACAACCACGACCCGATGGTGCAGCAGGGCGCCGAGTGGATTCGCATGGTGCAGAACCCGGACGGCGGCTGGGGCGAGAGCGTGGGTTCCTATGACGACCCGAAGCTGCGCGGCACGGGCGAGAGCACGTGCTCGCAGACGGCTTGGGCCTTGTTGGCGCTGATGGCCGCGGGAGATTACAAGAGCGACTCGGTGGCGCTGGGCATCAAGTACCTGATGGATCAGCAGCGCAAGGACGGGTCGTGGTACGAGCGTCCGTACACCGGCACCGGCTTCCCGCGCGTGTTCTATCTGAAGTACACGCTGTACTACCAGTACTTCCCGCTGATGGCGCTGACGAAATACGCGAAGTTCAAGGAAGCTGACGCGGGCGCGGCCCGCCAGACAACGCCTGCCCAAGGGGCGTGATGTTTCGCGATTCGATCGCGGAGTTTGTTGGAGGATTGTTAAACGATGCCCGTGCCAGTCTCCCAAATGTGGACTGTTGCCACATATGTCCTAAGGCAGAAGCTGGCCGGACGTAAGCGGTACCCGCTGGTCGTGATGCTGGAGGTTCTGTTCCGCTGCAATCTCGCCTGTGCGGGTTGCGGCAAGATCCAGTATCCGGCGCATGTGTTGAAGCGCCAGCTCACCCCGGAGGAGTGCTTCAAGGCCGTAGAGGAATCGGGCGCTCCGATCGTGAACATCCCGGGCGGAGAGCCGCTGCTGCATCCCCAGATCGGCGAGATTGTCGAAGGACTGATCGCCCGCGGCAAATACGTCTATCTCTGCACCAACGCGCTGCTGCTCAAAGAGAAGCTGCACCTGTTCCAGCCCAGCAAGTACCTGACGTTCACCATTCATCTCGACGGCGAACGCGAGCACCACGACTTTTCCGTGGCTCGCGAGGGGACTTACGAGAAGGCGATCGAGGCCATCCGGCTTCTTCTGGAGAAAGGGTTCAGGGTCACGACCAACTCCACGCTGTTCGACGGCGCCGATCCGAAGAGCGTCCGCCGGTTCATGGACACCGTGATGGACATGGGCGTGGAAGGGATGATGATCTCTCCCGGATACAGTTACGAGAAGGCTCCCGACCAGTCGCACTTCCTTGCGCAGGACGGCGCGCGCGAGCTGTATCGGCAGATCCTGAGCAATCGCAGCAAGAAGTGGCGCTTCAACCAGAGTCCCCTGTTCCTGGAGTTCCTGATGGGCAGGAGAGACTACGAGTGCACGCCCTGGGGAATTCCGACCTACAACATCTTCGGCTGGCAGAAGCCGTGTTACCTGCTGCAGGACGGCTACGCAGACTCGTTCCAGGAACTCATTGACGAGACGGAGTGGGCGAACTACGGGCATGGGAGCGGCAATCCGAAGTGCCAGAACTGCATGGTGCACAGCGGATTCGAGCCTTCGGCGGTGAACGACACGTTCGGTTCGCTGGGCGGATTGGTTGCGACGGCGCGCGCGATGTTCAACAGGTATGAAGACCCGGCGGCGCTGGAGGCGCTGGAGAAGAGCAATGTCGTTCCGGCGCATGCCCGCAACCCGCTGGTGCACATCAAGCCGCAGGAGAGCTTCCAATGACAAGCGGCGACGTGAAGCCGATTGCGAATGCCGGCGAGCGTGCGAGCCTCCAGGGATGGATTCCGGAGCTGGCGAGCGAAGAAGAGATTCGCGAAGCGCTGGAGAAGGCGTTCGACTACCGCGGCGATGTGACGATCACCCGGAAGGATGGAACGGTCGTCGAGGGCTATATTTTCGACCGGAAGCCGGGGAAGACGTTGAGAGAGTCGCTCGTCCGCGTGCTGCCGAAGGATTCCAACCAGAGGCAGTCGATCCCGTATTCCGAAATTGCGGCGCTTGCGTTCAGCGGGCGCGACACGGCGGCGGGCATCAGTTTCCATGCGTGGATCCGCCGGTACTGGGAAAAGCGCGCCGCAGGCGAGTCCTACGACCTCGCTCCGGAAACCCACGAGTAAGATTGCGAACCGCCTTGAGAATCTTCGTCACAGGAGCGACAGGATTCGTTGGGAGTCATGTCGCTAGCCAACTCGCCGAGCAGGGCGCCGACCTTCGCCTGCTGGTGCGGCCCACGAGCCGTCGCGAGAACCTCGCGGGGATCAACGCAGACATGGTCATTGGCGACCTGACCGACCCCTCTTCGCTGCGAAAGGGAATGGAGGGGTGCGAGTTCGTCTTCCATGTCGCGGCGGATTACCGCCTGTGGGCGCGCGACCCGCAGGCGATGTACGCGGCTAATGTCGGCGGGACGGAAGCAATCATCGAGGCGGCAAGACAGGCTGGCGCGCGACGCGTGATCTATACCAGTTCGGTGGCAACGATGGGGTTCGGGACGGAGCCGGTCGCGGTCGATGAGGACACCCCGGTTTCGCAGGCAGACATGATCGGGCATTACAAACGCTCGAAGTTCATGGCCGAACAGAGAGCGATTGCACTCGCCCGGGCGGGCGCTCCGGTCATCATCGTGAACCCGAGCACACCCGTGGGCGAGCAGGACATCAAGCCGACTCCGACGGGCCGCATCGTCGTAGATTTCCTGAAGCGGAAGTTCCCGGCGTATGTGGATACAGGATTGAATCTTGTCGATGTACGTGACGTGGCACGCGGACACCTGCTGGCCATGGAGCGCGGGCGGAACGGCGAGCGGTACATCCTGGGCGGACAGAACCTGACCCTGAAGCAACTGCTGGATACGCTCGGCGAAATCACAGGGCTGCCATCGCCGACCGTGAAGGTGCCACACTTCGTGGCGCTGACTGCGGCGGTGTTCGATACGCTGTTCACCGGCTACCTGCGCAACCGGGAACCGCGCGCCACCGTGGACTCGGTGCGAATGGGACGCAAGATGATGTGGGTGACTTCGGCGAAGGCCGAACGCGAACTGGGTTATACGCACGTGCCTGTCCATGATGCTTTGCGGCGCGCGGCGGACTGGTTCACCGCAAACGGCTACGCGCCGGCGTATTCGCAACGGTGCGCGACGGCATGAACGGCTCCGGCGTCAAGCTGGCGATCGTTGCTGCAATGCCCCGGGAGATTGCGGGCCTGGCTAAGCACTGGGAACGGATTTCGCTCGAAGCGCAGGGACGCAAGTTCCAGGCTTGGAAGTCGGTGCGAGCCGTGGCTGCGTGTTGCGGCACGGGCGCGGAGAGCGCAGCTCTCGTCACGAAGGTGGCAATTGAGACGTTCCGTCCCGAGATGGTAACGTCAGTAGGATTTGCCGGTTCGCTTGTGCCAAACCTTGCAGCCGGGTCGGTGATTGTGCCGGCACGGGTGGTGGACGGGCGCTCCGGACGCGAGTTTCGCACGGCCTTCGGGTCCGGAACGCTGGTCACGGCTGCGGACGTGGTGTCCGGGCCGGCCAGGCAGGCGTTAGCGTCGCGTTACGGCGCGGTGGCGGCCGACATGGAGGCCACGGGAGTGGCCCGAGCGGCCGAGTCGGCTGGGCTGCCATTCGTGGCCGTGAAGTCGGTTTCCGACGAGTTTGGCACCGACGTGGCGTTCACCTCGGCGTTCGTTCGGCCGGAGAGGTTTCAGACCGGCGCTTTTCTCGCGCATGTGGCGTTGCGCCCATGGCTGTGGCCCGCGGTTGCCAAGCTGGCGAGGAACACCGCATCGGCCGCTGAGGCACTGAGTTCTGCTTTGCAGTTTTGGATGGAAGACTCCGAGGGTTTCGCGGCGAGGTCCGAGAGTTCGGCGGCGCTGCCGGACAGGAGTCAATGATTCGCGGAAGTGACGATTCGGTGAAATGACGGTACTCACTCAAACCCGCTGTGAACCTGGTCTGGGGACGATTCCCGAGACGATGCTCGCGGCCGTTTACCACGGCCAAAACGATGTTCGCCTGGAAACCGTGCCTGTGCCGGAAATCGGGGCCGGGGAACTCCTGGTGCGAGTGCATACGTGCGGCATATGCGGCACGGACCTGAAGAAGATCGCGACGGGATCGCATTCCGCTCCCCGGATCTTCGGGCACGAGACGGCCGGCATGGTCGTCGCCGCTGGCGAAGGAGTCACGAAGTTCGGAGTTGGCGACCGGGTGGTCGTGTTTCATCACATCCCCTGCCGCAAGTGCTACTACTGCCGCCATAAGACGTACGCGCAGTGTCCGGTTTACAAGAAGGTTGGCGTTACGGCGGGCTATGAACCGAGCGGCGGAGGGTTTTCAGAGTACGTCCGCGTGATGGACTGGATCGTAGAGGACGGCGGGGTGATCCGCATTCCCGAGAACGTCAGCTACGAACAGGCTTCGTTCCTTGAGCCGCTTAACACCGTCATCAAGGCCATCGAGATACTCGCGCCCACCTCGGACGAAACCGTTTTGGTGGTTGGGCAGGGTCCGATTGGGCTGATGTTGGCGTTCCTGGCGAGGCGCGCCGGCGCGCGGGTAATTGTTTCCGATTTGTTCTCGCAAAGGCTTACAATCAGTAGGAGATACGGCCTCACGCAGACAATCGACGCGTCGCGGGAAGACACGGTGGACCGGGTCAGGGAAATGACCGAGGGACGCGGCGCGGATGCTGTAATTCTCGCAGTAGCAGGTAATGGGCTGATCCGGCCGTCCATGGACGCTGCGCGTCCGGGCGGTCGCGTGATGCTGTTTGCGCAAACGCAAAGAAGCGAGGTCACGATCGACCCCGCGGACGTTTGCGTGGATGAGAAGACATTGCTCGGATCGTATAGCGCGTCCATCGACCTCAATGAGGCGTCGGCGGCTTTTGCGTTTGGCCGCGAGATGGACCTGGAAGGGCTCTACAGCCACCGCTTCGCGTTGGAGCAGGCGATTGAGGCCTTGAACCTGGCTGCCCATCCGCAGCCGGAGACGATGAAGATCGCCATCCAGCCGGGTACCAGGTGGGGAGGATAAGCAAGAGTGAACGGACAGATGACAGCCGCGGTCCTCTACGGAAAAGAGGACGTGAAAATCGAGAAGGTACCGATTCCCCGCGTCGGCGACGGCGAAGTCCTGGTCAAGGTGCAGGTAGCGCTGACCTGTGGAACGGATCTCAAGGTTTATCAGCGTGGATACCACGCGCGGATGATCGTTCCTCCGGCACTGTTTGGCCACGAACTGGCCGGCGTGATCGAGGAAGTTGGTGCCGGAGTTCGCAGCTTCAGGCGCGGACAGCGGGTTGTCGCCCTGAATTCGGCCCCCTGCGGGCAATGCTTCTACTGCTCCAAGCACCAGGAAAACCTCTGTGAAGACCTGCTGTTCAACAACGGCGCGTACGCGGAATACATCCGCGTGCCAAAGCGCATCGTCGATCTCAACATGCTGTCGGTGCCGCCGGACGTAACGTACGAAGAGGCCGCGCTTGTCGAGCCGCTGGCTTGCGTCCTGCGCGGCTTGCACGAGACGCAGGTGGAAATCGGGGACACGGTCACGGTGATCGGCGCGGGGCCGATCGGACTGATGTTCATGCAGGTTGCCAAGCTGACGGGTTGCAACGTCATTGCCGTCGTCAAGCGCGACGCGCAGGCCGATGCCGCCAAGAAGGCCGGCGCGGACGAGATTGTCCAGATATCGAAGGTCGCCGACGCGGTTGCCGCCGTGAGGGCGGTTACGCCCGAGCGTCGCGGGTCGGACGTCGTGATCGAGGCTGTCGGACGTCCTGAAGCGTGGGAGTGGGCGACGGAGATGGTTCGCAAGGGCGGCACGGTGAACTTCTTCGGCGGCTGCGCGAACGGGACGAAGGTCGCGCTCGACGCCCAGCGCCTGCACTACTCCGAGATCACGCTGAAGGCCACGTTCCACCACACGCCGGATACAGTCCGCAAGGCGTTCGCTCTGATTGCCGAACGCAAGATCAAGGGAGCCGACTACATCACGGGCGAGGCTCCGCTTTCGAGGCTGCAACAGGTGTTGCGGCACATGCTCAACCGCAACGGTCAGATTAAGACCGCGATCATCCCGGGCCACTAGGAGAGTCTCCGCGCAGTATGGCATCCATCGCAACGAACGGTTCGCGTGGCGAGCCGCAGGCGGGAGCTGAACTGCGCGGTTCTTCCGCCGCGCTCGACACGGCGTGGGCGCGCCTGCCGGCGTCGTACGCCATCCCCGAGACTGCCCCCTCGCTCCAAGAGGCCGAGGCCTACTGCCGTCGGCTGGCCACGGGACACTACGAGAACTTCTCGGTCGTGACCTGGTTCCTTCCGAGGCATCTCCATCAGCACTTCTTCAATGTGTATTCGTACTGCCGCATCTCCGACGACCTTGGGGATGAGGTCGGCGATCCGCGGCTCTCGCTGCTGCTGCTGAATCGCTGGGAAGAAGAGTTGGACGCGACGTATGCCAGACTGGCGGACCCGGCGGCCGCGGGACCGTCGCACCCGGTGTTCGTGGCGCTGGCGGGCACAGTCCGGCAGTTTGGAATCCCGAAGCAAGAATTCAGCGACCTGCTGATCGCGTTCCGGCAAGACCAGACGGTTCAGCGGTACGAGACGTTCGACGACTTGCTTGCGTACTGCAAGAACTCGGCGAACCCGGTCGGTCACCTCGTTCTTTACCTCTGCGGGTATAGCGATGCGGAGCGCCGGCAGCTCTCGGACTACACGTGTACGGCGCTGCAACTGGCGAACTTCTGGCAGGACGTCGCGGTGGATCACCGGAAGGGACGGCTCTACCTGCCGCTCGAAGACCTGCGCCGGTTCGGGGTGCGGGAGGAAGACATCGCCGAGGGACGCGCCTCGGCCGAGTTCCGCAAGATGATGCGCTTCGAGGTGGAGCGCGCACGGGGATGGTTTGCAAGGGGACTGCCCCTGGCCCGCCGCGTCGATGCAGAGCTGGCACTGGATATCGAGCTGTTTACGCGCGGAGGGCAGGAAATTTTGAACGCGATCGAAAAGCAGGAGTTCGACGTGCTCTCGCGCCGGCCGAGGATTTCCAAGGGGCGCAAACTGGCGATTGTGCTGCGGGCAGCCGCAGGCAAGCTGTTGGCGAGGTCGCCGCGATGAGCGCCGGAGTGCAGGATCATCCGCTGCAACTGAACACCGCCTACGGCGTGTGCCGCCACATCGCGCGCTCGGCGGCCAAGAACTTCTACTACGGTTTCATGGTGCTGCCGAGGCGCAAGCGCAACGCGCTGTCGGCGATCTACGCCTTCATGCGGCACGCCGATGACATCGCGGACGACCCGACGATGAGCCTGCAGGAGCGTCGCGCAAAGTTGGCCGATTTCCTGGAGCGCTATCACGCGGCTGCCTCCGGGAAGCCTACGGACGACCCGGTGTTCATGGCCGTTCGCGACTCACAGCAGCGGTACAACATCCCCACGGAACTGCTCGACCTGCTGGTGGCAGGCACGCTGATGGATGTCACGGACTGCGCGGCACGCGAGCAGGGCGCGGCTCCGGTGGTCGCCTACGCGACGTTCACAGAGCTGTACGAGTACTGCTATCACGTGGCCTCGGTGGTCGGGCTGGTATGCATTCGTATCTTTGGATATCGCGACAAGGCCGCCGAACCGCTGGCCGAGCACGTCGGCGTCGCCTTCCAGCTCACGAACATCCTGCGCGACATCAAGGAAGACGCGTCGCTGGGCAGGATCTACATTCCTCAGGAAGACCTTGACCGCTTCGGCATCACGCCCGCGGAGCTTGCATCGGGAGCGGACATCGAGAGGCTCCGCCCGCTGCTGGCCATGCAGGCCGACCGCGCACGGCAGTTCTACGCCGCGGCGGAGCAACTCACGCCGCTCATCGAAGAGGTCAGCCAGCCGGCGCTGTGGACGCTGGTGGAGATCTATCGCGGCATCCTCGCCAAGATCGAGCAGAGGAATTTCGACGTTTACAGCGACCGCGTGCGCCTGAAGACTTCCGAGAAAGTTCGCACCCTTGCCAAAGGGATGCTCAAGCGACTGACGTGACAACCGCCATACATCCGGGCGAAGTTTGGCGGCAGACGCGGCCGGTCGCCAGCGTCGGCATCATCGGCGGAGGTCTTGCGGGGTTGGCCGCAGGATGCGCTCTCGCCGATGCCGGGTATGCCGTCACGATCTTCGAACGCAAGCCGTACCTTGGCGGGCGTGCATCGTCCTACGAGCTGCCAGCCACGGGCGAGGTGGTGGACAACTGCCAGCACGTGCTGCTCGGCTGTTGCACGAACCTCATCGACCTCTATAAGCGCCTCGGCGTCGAGCAGAAGGTTCGCTGGTACGACCGACTGACGTTTATCGAGCCCGGTGGACGCAGCGGTGAACTCTCCAGTTCGGCGATGCCCGCGCCGTTTCATAGTGCGAGTTCCTTCCTCGCCTATCCGCTGCTCTCGATGCCGGACAAGCTTGGTGTCGCGCGCGCGATGATGCCGCTGATGCGCGGCATTCCGAGCGACGGCGGAGATTTTCTGTCATGGCTGCGCCGCCATGGGCAGACCCGGCGCGCCATCGATCGCTTCTGGGCTCCGGTGCTGGTCAGCGCCTTGAACGACGACCTCGACCGGGTGTCGGTGCGCTATGGCGCGATGGTTTTCCGCGAGGCGTTTCTCAAGTCGGCCGAGGCGGGACGCATGGGCGTGCCTACCGTGCCGCTGTCGGAGCTGTACGGAGTTGCCGCAGATTACATCACGGCGCGAGGCGGCGAAGTGCTGCTGCGGTGCTCGGTGGAGCAGGTTTCGCCGGAGCCGGGACGGGTGGTCGTGAAGGGTGCGGCGGGAGAGCGCGAGTTCGATCACGCAATTTCGGCAGTCCCGTTCCATGCCGTGCCGAAGCTGTTCGCCGGGGAGGATCGAGGCGCGCTGGCGGATCAGCTGTCGGAACTGCGCACCGTTCCCATCACGGGCATCCACCTGTGGTTCGACCGCGAGATCACCGGCCTCGAACACGCTGTCCTGCTGGATCGCACGATCCAGTGGATGTTCCAGAAGTCGAAGATACTGGAGCGCAACGGGCCGGGGGGACCGGCAGGCGCCGGGAGTTATCTCGAACTCGTCGTGAGTTCGTCGAAGACGCTGCTGGATAAGCCGCGCGGCGAGATTCTGGAGCTGGCGCTGCGCGAGCTGGCGGAGTTCTTCCCGTCGGCACGCGAGGCGCGGCTGCTGAAGGGAACTGTCGTGAAGGAAGTGCACGCGACGTTCTCTCCCGCACCCGGCTCGGACCCGGCCCGACTGTCTCCCGTGACGCGTTGGCCGCGAGTCCTGCTATCGGGGGATTGGACGGACACGGGTTGGCCGGCAACCATGGAAGGCGCGGTCAGGGCTGGCTACCGCACGGCCGAAGTGCTGGCGCGACAGGCCGGCCGGCCGCAGCGCTTCCTTGTGCCGGACCTCCCGGAACGCGGACTGATGAAGTTGTTTCCTGCCTAGAGCCCGTCAAAACGGGCTGCTTCGCACGTCAGCGGGAAGAGCGCGTTGATTTGCGCGCCGCACGTTTCGCGGAGGTCTTGCGTGACGAAGAGCGAGTGGCGCTCTTCTTGCGCGAAGACGAACGGGCGGCCGTGGACTTCCTCGCCGTCGATCTCCGTCCTGAGGCCGGGGCCCCGGACTTCTTCGCAGAAGACTTCTTCGCCGCTGACTTGCGAGTCTTG
>DASPLH010000225.1:0-13445 GCA_035627675.1 Clostridia bacterium | reverse complement strand
TACAGCGAGGACGGTGGAACAAGCGCGGACTGGGACCGATTCCTCGCCGCAGCGGCCGCACCCAGGACCAGTCCCGACCCGGTCGTCGTAGCTCGGGCCAACACGCCGCCGGCGCAACCGCCTTCCAAGGCTGAGCCGGCTCCGGCGAAGCCCGCCGATGCGCCGGCCAGAACGCCAGACGAACCGGCGCCAGGCGAGGAAGCGAAGGAAGAGCCGCGCGTCACGGCCGATGCGAGCCGCACGACTCGGCCCCGGGACGTCCCGGAACCCAAGATAGAAGAGCCACCCCGGCCGCCCCGCAAACCGCGTCCTCCGGCTACCGATCCCCTGTCGCTGGGAATCCTGGTGCAGATGTCGAATTTCACGCCCGAATACCGCAAGACCATCGTGTTTGCCTTATCCGACATGGTGCGGCACATCCGCTCGAACGACGAGGTGTTCATCCTCGCCTTCAGCGACAAGCTGGATTTCGTGCAGGACCTGACGGACAACTCCGATCTGCTCGAAGAAGCCATCGATACCATCAAGCCGCAGTCCGGAGCTGCCCTGTTCGACGCTGTCGCGTTCGCTGCCGGACACCTGAAGAGGATCGCCAAGAATGAGAATCGCACTCTGCTGGTGATCTCCGACGGCAGCAACGCCGAGACCGAAACCAGCGTGTTCGACCTGCGCCCGCTGCTCAAGGACGTTCGCATCGACTGCATCGGGCTGAACGTCGGCTCATCGTTCGAGCGCTCGGTTCTCCAGCAGATTTCGACGAGCTCCGGAGGCCAGGTTACGTTTGCCAACGATCCAACCCAGCTTCGGAACATGACGCGGGAACTCGCAATGAAGATGGGGATCGACTTCCAGCAGTAACTTGCGCGCGACGAAAAGGCGGGAGCATCGCGCTCCCGCCTTCCCTGTCCTGGGATGTTCTCCACCCTACGGCGTGACTACGCCGCATGCGATACGGTCGCCCGAGTTGCCGGCCGGGTCCGTTTTCTGGTCGTCGGCCTTGGCGTGAATGACCAGCGCGGTACCGCCATTCGCGAACACGGAATTCGGAACGCCGGTGTTTCCGATCTCCACGCGGTCGTTCGACACCGTGGTGTTCGCCGTTCCGTCTTCACCGACCTCGATGTTGTCCATGTCGCCTTCGTGCGCGCCCGCGTCATTCTTCAGCCCGTGCTGCTTGTTGCCGGGATTGAAGTGAGCGCCGGCAGACTTGAAGTCCGGCGGATCGCATTTCGGAGTCTGGTGGAAGTGGATGGCGTGCTCGCCGGGCGGCAGGTTCTTCAGCGCAAGTTTCATCACGACGCCTCGCGTGCCCTGCGTGAGCATAGCGGTACCGACATCCTGCCCCTTGGCATCCTTGAACGCGACGGTCTTGGACGCGACACTGCTGTTCGCACCCTGCGTGGTGCCGGTGTTAGCCGTCGATTTCTCGAGGTCCTGCTGCGTGTCCCCGGAGCTCTGGCCCGGCGCCGGCTGCGGGTTTTCAGCACCCTTATTGCCGCCGGTGCAGGCCGAGGCGCAGAACAATACGGCAACGAGGGACGTGGTAATCAGTCGAACTCTCATCGATCTCTCCTCCACTTCTTCTCACACCTTAGATGTCGAAGGCCCGATACGCTGCGCGCCTAAGAAGTTAGCAGCTTCCACTGCGAAGATGTCAGCGGCACCACCGACAGCCGGGGCTGGCTGACCAGCGGCGACTCCGCGAACTCCTTCGACGCCTTCAGTTCCGACAGCATGCGGCTCTGCGGGACAGGACCGCCGGCGCCAATCTTTACGCGCGGGCTCTTCGGATTGGTTGCGTCAACCGACAGCACGGTGGCGCGGCCCACGACACGCTTCTCGTCGCCGGTGTGGTAGATGACAACTTCGTCGCCTTTGTTCATGCCGCGCAGGAATTTCACCGCCTGCGGATTCGTAACGCCGTCCCACACCGTTTGACCATCACGCTGCAAATCTTCGAACGAGTATTCGGAAGGTTCCGTCTTCAACAGGTAGAACATGGGTTCGAGATTGTATCGCGAGCCGCTTCCATGTGGCTGGCGCGAGTTGTGGGCGCGCATCACAGGCGAGAGTCGCGCATAAAACGCGGCGGAGTTCGAACCGCTAGCCCCGAAACAGGCATCTTTCTACGTGCAACCCTAGAGATAGAGAACCACGAACAGCCGGCGTGCTTGCATCCGCGCCCCCAGGAGGCACGCAACATGAGTTTTGGCGATCTGCTCGTTATTTGGCTTTCCAACTGTGTCCGTCGAGTGCGCAGCCGCCTCGGCCACCTGATATCGACCGCTTGAGTCCGGCTGTCCGGCCTGGCCGTTCCGAACAGGGCCGCGCTCGTGCTGCGGCCTCCATCTCCCCTTGGTGCACACGGCGAACCCCGGGTAGCATCGCTGTGTGGACGCCTCCCAGCTATTCCGGCCCAGCGAGATTTTCGGATTCATAACAGGTGTGCTCTGCGTGTGGCTCGGCGCCCGCGAGAAAGTCTTCGCGTGGCCGATCGGAATCGCCAACAACGCAATCTTCCTTGCGATCTTCTGGCGCAACGGCCTCTACGCCATCGCCGGGTTGCAGATTATCTACGCGGCGATCTCGGTCTATGGCTGGTGGAACTGGCTGCATGGCGGGACTAACCGCTCTTCCCTTCCGATCTCCCGCGCAAGCTCCGCGGTGGCGGCATGGCTTGCGCTCGCGACCGTTGCCGGTGCGGCGGCGCTCTTCGTTATCCTGCGAACCTGGACCGACAGCAGCGTTCCAGGCTGGGACGCCGCGACGACAGCTTTGAGCATAGCCGCTCAATTCATGCTCAGCCGCAAGATGATCGAGAACTGGTTTGTGTGGCTTGGAGTGGACGTGATCTACGTCGCGCTGGCCTGCTCCAAAGGGCTCTACATCACGGCGGCGCTCTATCTCGCGTTCATGGTTCTCTGCGTGAGCGGACTGCTGCACTGGTCGCGGCTGCTCCGCGACCGTGAAGCCGCCGCCGTTGGCAGCCCGGTTTAGCGGCCCATCCCGATCTGCGAAAGCGTGATCGTGGCCGTCTGGGCGCGTTCGGCCAGGCGCGCTATCGACGATTTCAGGGCAGCCACCTTGTCCAGCAGTCCGCGCTGCCCGGCGGTGGCAATCACCTTCTGCGCATCGGAAGCGATGCGTGCTGCCGCATCCACCAGGAAGGTCATGGAGTCGGCGTGCGGTTTCCAGAGATAAGCGGACGACTGCTTGTTGTTGAAGTCCGACAGCTCGGACTCGATCCTGGCGACGGCCGCCACGATCATCGTCATCATGCCCACGTAATCGGCACGGAAGCTCTTCTCCGTCCCGTAGTCGGCCCGGAATGCCTCGATCTCTGCCGCTTGCAGCACTACGTTGCCGTGGCGCAGCGGAACGACCTGCGCCCGGGAGGGATCGGCCGCCCGCACGAAGCTGCGGATAGTGTCGGCCATGGTCCGCAACTTCCCTTCCTCGATTCCGAGCGCCACCGAAGCGTTAATGGCGGCGTTCACGGGAATATCGGCGGAGGTCTGTGTCTGCACTCCGGCAACCGTTGCGAAACTCTCGTCGGCAACCGACGGCGTCCGCCTGTCGGGAATCGACGCAACCGACGCCGCCACCATCGAGGTCATGGACATCATCTCGCGCTTGCGCCGCGAGTCCACGGCCTTCTTCAGCCGGGAGACGTTGCGGAACTGGTCCTGCGCCGAACGGTAGTCGGCTGACATGATCTTCTCTTCTTCCACGTCGGCCAGGTTCTTGAGGATGACGTCGCCTTCCACGCGCGCCAGCACGCTGTTTCCCTTGCCCAGCATCTTCTCCGCGCACGACTTGATCTCGGCAGCCGCGGCGTGGAACAACTCGTCGAAGCGCGTGCCAAAGAAGACGTTGTACGCAGCGACCGTGGCGAGCACCTTCGGGTGATAGAACGAACCGCCGAATGCGGCCTTGATATCGCGGACGCGCTGCACGATTCCACAGTCCATCAGCGTGTCGAAGTGTCGCGTGTCGTCCACCTCTTCGCGGATGAACTCGAACTCGCGCACCAGCTGCGCGTGCTCCTCGGGCAAAAATCCAACCGCGTCGGTTCCGATGAACTCGGCAAGCGCCGCCTCGAACGCGAGAGGATTCCATTGTCCCGGCGGCTCCGGGTTGCGGTACAGCCACGTGACCACGTAATCCGCCTTGTCGCGGTCGCTTTCGGAGCGCACCGCTTTCCGCGCGTAGTACCACAGCAGCGACTCCGCCGTTGCCTGTGTCGCGCAGCGGTTCAGGGCATCGCGCAGCGCGGGCGGAGTCACCGCCAGGTCGAGCACATTGACCCAGCGATGCAGCAGCGCCAATTGCCCCTCGCCGTCTGCTTCGGCACGCACAGCGACCGGGATCGGGACCTCGTGCTGGAGATGATCGGAGATCACTCGGACGAAGAATTCGTGGATGGCGGACAGGACGTGGTATTCGCGCGACGGAAGTTCGCTCACAAACGAGTCCTTAGAAGCGCATTGGAATTCGAACTCACTATAGGCAGAGCAGGTTCCCCGGAGCAAGCGCAGACTGCGCCGGTCACGCTTTTCGCTAGGTATCCGGCAATGCCCTGCTTGATACTGGACCGGAGCTGGATCGAATGAACCTGCGCATCGCCATCCCGGCCGTTGTTGCGGTCACCATCCTCGCCTCGTGGGCCACCTGGCGCGAATGGCAGGTCAGCCGCGGCCAGAAGGCCTTCGCCGCTGCCGGCTGCTCGCAATGCCATCTCGCCGGCGGCGCTCCCGGACTGCAAAACGTTGCCGCAAAGTTCGACCACCATACGCTCGCCCGCTTCATTCGCAATCCCGAAGACATCTACCGCGAGCGCGCCATGCGCCCGCTGAACGAGGGCTACATCCCGATGCCGAAAGTGGACGTGAGCGCGGCCGACTCCAAGGCCATCGCCACGTACCTCATGAACCAGGGCAAATAAGAGGAGGCGACTCTTTGCCGGCAAGGAATCTTCGTTGGGCCGTTCTGGCCGTTTGCGTCCTCTTCGCCGCGTGGGCCGGTCATCGACAGTGGCAGATCGAGCGCGGACAGCAAGCCTTCTGGAAACTCGGCTGCGGGAACTGTCACTTCGCCGGCGGTGGACCTGCGCTCCGCGGCGTGACCTCGAAATACGATCCGGACACCCTCGTGCGATTCATCCGCGACCCCGAAGCCGTGTACAAAGAACGCAGCAAGAAGCCGCTCAACTCCGGATACGTCATCATGCACAAGGTCAAGGCGTCCGACACTGAAATCAAGGCGATCGCCGCTTACCTCCGCGAACTCGGCGCGATCTAGAAACGCGAATCTCCTCCCGGCGGCAAGTCGTGAGACTCCCCCGACGCCGCGGCTTCAGCCCGGCACACGGCCGAGCCCGTCATCACCGCTTCGTAAACGACCTGGCGCGCGGCCTTATCCTGCAAGCCCGCTCGCTTCAAGGTTGCTATCGCCGCATCCGGCTCGCCCAGCTCCAACGCGAACGAGTCAACGATAAGACGCAAAGAACCGCTCTTGTATTGGATCCACTGCACTCGTGCCGTCCCCCACGGAGGAGTACTGGATATGCAGGCGTCTGGAGTGAAGTTGTACCTGAGCCTGCGGCCACCCTGTGTGTGCAGCATGGTGCCTGTGATCGCGAAGTCCGCCAAGATACCGGCGGTAATCCGCCAAGCAACCGGCGGTAATGCCGGCCGGTCACCGGGGTCACCCGCAGGTAATCTTCAAATGGCTTGGCCGGCGCAGTATCCGGACGCCCAGGCCCACTGGAAGTTGAAGCCGCCAAGGTGTCCGGTTACATCGACGACTTCGCCGATGAAGAACAATCCAGGGACTTTGCGCGACTCCATCGTCTTCGCCGAAAGCTCATCGGTGTCAACTCCGCCGGCGGTCACTTCGGCCTTGTCGAACCCCTCGGTGCCGTTCGGCACCACCCGCCAGTGGTGAAGCTGCCGCTCGAACTCCGCAATCGCGCGATTCGACCAACCTTCGGGCGGATGCAACTCCAGCCATCGGTCGGCCAGCCGGTTGGGGAGCACGGACCGGACCGCGTTTCTCGCCGCCGCCAAATCCCGCGGCCCCTTCGGCCCGAGGAGCGAGTCCGTGACGGCTCGTCCCGGAGCAAGGTCCAGCGTGATCGGGTTCGACCGGTCCCAGTAGGACGAAATCTGAAGGATGGCGGGACCGCTCAGCCCCCGGTGCGTGATCAGCATCTTCTCGCGGAACTGCTGCGAGTCCACGGACGCAACGACCTCGGCGGCAACTCCCGCAAGGTCGCAGTACCTGGCGCGGTCCGCTTCGTCCAACGTCAGCGGCACGAGCGCGGGCCTGGGCTGGCGGATTTTCAGCCCGAACTGCCGGGCGACGTCGTAGCCGAACCCTGTCGCCCCCATCTTCGGGATGGATAGTCCTCCGCTGGCAATCACAAGCGCGGGAGCACGGAACTCCTCGTGATCGGACCGCACCACGAATGCCGTGTCGCGCCGCACCTCGCGTATCTTCGTTCGAAGCCGGACCGACACGCCGCCTGCCCGGCACTCGTCTTCCAGCATCGTCAGGATGTCCTGGGCAGAGCGGTCGCAAAACAGCTGTCCGAGCGTCTTCTCGTGGTATGGAATACGATGCTTCTCTACCAGCGCGATGAAATCGGCGGGAGTGTACCGGGCCAGCGCCGACTTTGCGAAGTGCCGGTTTGCCGACAGGAAGTTCTCGGGACGACAATGCAGGTTCGTGAAATTGCATCGTCCTCCGCCGGAGATCAAAATCTTTTTCCCGAGGCGGTCGGCGTGTTCGAGAACGGCAACGCGGCGGCCGCGCTTGCCGGCCTCAATGGCGCACATGAGCCCGGCCGCGCCGCCTCCTATGATGATTGCGTCAAACTGGTGCATGTCCTGACCGCATGATAATGGCTGGACAGAAATCCCGTCCGGGAACCCGATCGTCGGCGATGCCGCGCTCGTCCGTCGCAGAACTCGTCGCCCGCTTCGAGCAACTCGGTTCGCAGCGCGCGTATGTCTTCCGCCGCGGCTACCGCACGATCGCATGGACCTACCGCGACCTGGCGCGAACCGCCCGGCAGTTTGCCGGCGAACTCGCCGCCCGTAACATCGGTCGCGGTGATCACGTACTGCTCTGGGGAGAGAACTGCGCCGAGTGGGTCGCCGCGTTCTTCGGCTGCGCGCTGGCCGGCGCCGTCGCGGTCCCGATCGATCGCGCCTCCGCGCCGGAATTCGCCGCGCGAGTCGCCTCGCAGGTGAAGGCGCGCCTGGTTGTCTGTTCGCGCAGCCTGCTGGGGAACATCCCCGGCGTTGACGCCATCGCACTCGAAGACCTGGCGGCCGCCATCGGACACCACTCCTCGCAGCTCGTGGCCGCGCCAGCCGCGCGTGACGATGCACTCCAGGTAATCTTCACCTCGGGCACCACGGCCGAGCCTCGCGGCGTGGTCATCACGCACGGCAACGTGCTCGCGAACCTGGAACCGCTGGAGCGCGAGATCGCCAGGTACTTGAAGTACGAGTGGCTGGTGCATCCGCTGCGGTTTCTTGACCTGCTGCCGCTCAGCCACGTTTTCGGGCAGTTCCTCGGGGTCTTCGTTCCGCAGGCGCTCGGCGCAACCGTTGTGTTCCAGGACTCGCTGAACCCCGCCGAGGTGATCGCCAATATCCGGCGTCAGCGCGTCAGCGTCTGCATCACCGTGCCTCGCATGCTGGAGTCGCTCAAGCAGCAGATCGAGCGCGAGTACGAAGGCCGCGGCGAGAGCGCAAGGCTGTCCCGCGATCTTGCTTCCGCCGAAGGAAAGCACTTCGTCCGGAACTGGTGGCGCTTCCGGCGCATACACCGGGCCTTCGGATGGAAGTTCTGGGCCTTCGTCTCCGGCGGCGCCGCGCTGGACGAAGCCACGGAGACCTTCTGGAGGCGCACGGGATTTGCCGTCATACAAGGGTACGGGCTGACGGAAACCACATCATTGATAAGCGTCAATCATCCATTCCGCACCGGCAGGCGCTCGATCGGGAAGCTGCTTCCCGGACGCGAGGTGAAGCTCGGCCCCGACGGGGAGATCCTGGTGCGCGGCGAGAACATCGCCTCGCGCTATTGGCAGGGCGGGCAACTCACGGAAGTGGCCGGCGACGAAGGCTGGTTCCACACCGGCGACCTCGGAGAGTTCGACGGCAACGGCAACCTGTACTTCAAGGGCCGAAAGAAGAACGTGATCGTCACTCCGGCCGGCATGAACGTTCATCCCGCCGATCTCGAAGAGGCGTTGCGCCGTCAACCCGAGATTCGCGACTGCGTGGTGGTCGGCGTTCCCGTCGGAGGCAATGCCGAACCGTGCGCCATCCTGCTGATGAACGACGGCGCGAATCCGGATCAGGCCGTTGCGCGCGCCAACGAGCAGCTGGCGGAATACCAGCGCATACGCCGCTGGCTCCTCTGGCCGGAACCGGATTTTCCGCGCACGCCAACGCAGAAGCCCAAGGTCGGCGTTCTCGAACAGTTTGCTTTGTCGCAAGGACAATCCACGGCGGCCGATGCCGGTATCGGCGACCTGTTGAAGCGGATCACGTCGCGGGACGTCGGCCATGTAGGCGCCGACGCGGAGCTCGATCGCGATTTCCAGCTGACTTCGATCGACCGCGTCGAACTCATGGCTGCGCTCGAAGACCGTTATCAGGTGGACCTGCACGAGGTGCAGTTCCAGTCGGCGTCGAAGGTCTCCGACCTCCAGCGCATCGTTCGCGAGTCGGAACAGGCCGGCACGAGACACCAATATCCGGACTGGCCTCAGCGCTGGCCGTTCACATGGATTCGCCCGCTTGTGTACGCGACTCTCGCCTGGCCGGCAACGATGCTCCTGGCGAAGCCGAAGGTGATCGGCCGCGAAAACCTGCGTGACATCCGCGGGCCGGTGCTCATCGTCTGCAATCACGTGACCTTCGTGGACATCGGTTTCGTGCTGGCGGCGCTTCCATGGCGCATGCGTCGGAAAGTTGCGCCTGCCATGCTCGGCGAACTGCTGGCGGCCATGAAGAACCCGCCTGCGCACCTGCCCTGGTGGCGCCGGGCATTGGACCGGCTGGAGCACACTCTCATCCTCGCCCTGTTCAACGTCTTCCCGCTGCCGCAGAGATCGGGGTTTCTGAAGGCATTCGAACACGCTGGCCGGAGCGCCGATCGGGGTTACAGCGTACTTGTCTTCCCCGAGGGGCGGCGGACCGACACGGGAGAGATTGACAGATTTCAATCCGGCGTGGGCATCCTCGCGCAACGTCTCAACCTTCCCGTTGTTCCCATGCGCATCCACGGACTCTTCGAGGCGGCGAAACGCGACCGGCGCTTCGTCCCCCCGAATTCGATCTCCGTTCGCGTCGGCACGCCCGTGAAGTACCGTCCCGAGGACGATGCGGCTTCGATCACAAAGGACCTTGAACGCCGCGTCCGCGAACTTTAGCCCGCGCACGGCCAAGGACGCAGGGCCTTCCGGCGGCAGCAACCCGGTACTAAGTAGAAATAGTGATGAACGCCTGCGGGCGATCGCGAACGGCGGGGCAGGGCTGCGCATCAGAACCCTTCAGAACTCTCCGTGTGGGCGGCTCGAATTGTCTGCTCGCTAATATGTGCTCGTATTCACCAGTCCCTGCGGCAACCCGCTGCGTGGACGGGAGGCTCCCGTGGTGTCCCGCCGGTTCCCTTTTCCCTGGGCAGTGCTGCTGCTCCTTATTGCGGGTGTGTCCGCATCCGCTCAGATCACCTTCACAGATTCCGGCTTCGTCAACGAGAAAGTCGTGGGCGGGTTCAGTACGCCCATCGGTTTCGCCTTCGCGCCTGACGGTCGCGTCTTCGTCTGGGAGCGCCGGGGAAAGATCAAGGTCGTCAAGAACGGCCAGGTGCTCGCGACTCCGTTCCTCGACATCTCCTCGCGGGTCAACAATGCGGGTGACCGCGGTCTGATTGGCCTCGCGCTCGACCCTGCGTTCGAGGTCAACGGGTACATCTACATCTCCTACGTTTACGAGGACGGGGGTGACCCGACAAGCACTGCGCCTCGTACGGAGCGCGTCAGCCGCATCCAGGCCGATCCGAACAACCCGGACATCGCGCTGGCGGGCAGCGAACTTGTGATCCTGGGAACGAAGAACACGCTGCCGTGCAATCCTGGTGAAGACTGCATCGTGAACGAGATCGCGGCTCACACGGTTGACCATCTCGCATTCGGGCCTGACGGCATGCTTTACGTTTCCGTCGGCGACGGGGCAGACTATCGCAGCTCGACCGAAGGGTCGCTCCGTGCGCAGGACCTAAACAGCCTCAGCGGAAAGCTCCTGCGAGTCACGAAGGACGGCGCCGCGCCGGGCGATAATCCGTTCGACGACCAAAGGAACTCCGTGCGGTCGAAGGTCTATTCCTATGGCCTTCGAAATCCCTTTCGCTTCTCGTTCGGACCCAACAACGAATTAGTGATCGGCGACGTCGGCTGGAGCAAGTGGGAGGAAATCAATTTCGGCCGTGGCAAGAACTTCGGCTGGCCCTGCTACGAGGGTGGTGCTCCTCAATCGTCTTTTCAATCGAAGTTCACGCTGTGCCAGAACTTGCCCGTAAGCGCTGTCACGATGCCGAGCTACACGTACGAACACGTGACCGGCATTGGCGGCTGCGTGATCATGGGGCCGTACCTGCAACGATCACCTTATCCGCTCCAGTACGAGAACAACATCTACTTCGCCGATTTCAGCAACAAGTGGTTGAAGCGCGCCAATATCGACGCCGCCGGACAGGTCACGAGCGTCACCACCTTCGCGACCGATCTCAACGACCCGGTGTATTTGCGGCAAGGTCCCGATGGCAATCTGTACTGGCTCTCGATCAGCAGCGGCAGCGTGTACCGCATCCGCTACTCCGGCTCGAACAACCGCGCCCCGGTCGCGGCTGCGAGCGCCAACCCGGATTCAGGCGCTTCCCCGCTGACCGTGAACTTCTCCAGCGCGGGATCGAGCGACCCCGACGGCAATCCGCTGACGTACCTGTGGGAGTTCGGGGATGGAGCCACTTCCATAACCCCAAATCCGTCGCATCAATACGTCGCTACCGGCGTGCAGAAGTTCGCGGCGAAGCTCACCGTGACAGACACCTCCGGAGCCACGGATTCGGCGGTGGTGGAGATCACGCTCGGCAGTTCGAAGCCGACAGTCGCAATCACCAGCCCGGCCAACAACTCCACGGTGGACCCCGACGCGGTCGTCGCGTTCTCGGGAGGCGCCACCGACGCGGAGGATGGCACGATTCCGGATTCCGGACTGTTGTGGTCGGTCATACTGCACCACAACACGCACACCCACCTGATCAAGCAGGCGACGGGATCGTCGGGCACGTTCGTCGCCGACCTGCCGGACACGATCGATACCTACTGGTACGAGTTGTCGCTCCAGGCCACCGACAGCGCAGGCAGCATTTCGACCCAGAGCTTCCGCATCAACCTGAGATACACGCCCAGTGGTGCGCCCTGCCCGCTGAAGACCACGGATCCATCGGTCACGATCTGTACTCCCGCCGAAGGTGCGACCGTCACTTCTCCACTGCGCATTGTGGCCGGCACGACCAACTCCGGCGGTGTGACTGGAATGAAGGTGTACGTGGACGGAGTGGGTGTCTTCACCACGACTGCGACCGCCCTCGACACCACGGTCCCGCTCTCGGCCGGAGCACACCGGATCACCGTGAAGGCCTGGGACGCCCTCGGCAGGATCACGAGCGAGGTGCGGAACGTCACCGTGGGGTCGGGAACCGGCGGTACGTGCACGAAGAGCGCCACCGATCCTTCCATCACCGTCTGCTCGCCCGCAAATGGCGCGACCGTAGCGTCGCCCGTGCGCTTCGTGGCTCTGACGACGAACTCGGCGGGTGTGACCGGAATGAAGATCTACGTTGACGGCGTAAGCGTGTTCTCGACCACGGCAGCCTCCATCGACACGTCTCTGACACTGGCGGCCGGCACGCGCCGGATCGTGACCAAGTCGTGGGACAAGGCCGGACGTGTGATCAGCGACTCCCGTACGGTCACCGTCAGCGGAGGCGGCAGCGCCTGTACGAAGAAGACGCTCGATCCCTCCATCACGGTCTGCTCGCCGGCGAACAATGCCACGGTGAAGTCGCCGGTGCGATTCGTCGCGCTCACGACGAACTCGGCCGGCGTGACCGGAATGAAGATCTACGTCGATGGCGTAAGCGTGTTCTCGACCACGGCAGCTTCCATCGACACGTCTCTGACACTGGCGGCCGGCACGCGCAACGTAAGCATCAAATCGTGGGACAAGGCGGCACGCGTGATCACCGAGAAGCTGGTCATCAACGTCTCGCCATGATCCGAGTGCAGGAGGGCGGCTCGCTCGAACCGGAGCGGCCGCCCCGCCTGCGTCATCCACCCTGATGCGGTTCTTCGCTATTGCCATGCTCCTGGCACTGTTCGGCTGCGCGGCGCAGCGATGGGAGGACTTCACGCTCCCGACTCCCCTCGCGCCGAATCACACGCTGGTCCTGGGGTTCCACGGCGGCCGTGATCGCTGGGACAACGGCCGTGTTGGCGTGGGACGCATGGCAGTGCGCCTGCGTTCGCTCGTGCCCGCCGATGTTCACGTGCAAACCGTCGAGAACACCCGGCGCGACCTGGCGCTGCGCTTCGTGCGCGCGGCCCTCGACAGCAACCGTGACGGCCGGCTCGGCGACCGCGAACGCGCGTCGGCTCGCATCATCCTCTACGGCCAGAGCTTTGGCGGAGCGGCGGTGCCGAAATTTGCGCGCCAACTCGACGAGCTCGGCGTGCCCGTGCTGCTCACCGTGCAGGTTGACAGCGTAGGGCTGGGGGACGAGGTGCTTCCGCCCAACGTCCGCGCAGCAGCGAACCTGTACCAGCGCGACGGCCGCTTCATCCGCGGCCCGCGGCAGATCCGCGCCGCCGACCCGTCGCGCACGGCCATCCTCGGCAACTGGCGGTTCGACTACAAGGGCTCGGACATAGACGTCAGCGACCTCCCGTGGCACAAGACAGTCCTGCGCAAGGACCACACAAGGATGGACCGCGATCCGCGCGTCTGGAACAAGGTCGAAGAGCTGATCCTGGACGCGCTGAAACGATAGAAGCCAATGGGTGCCCCGCCCTGGCTCTCCGTCCCGGCGGGGTCGTTGTACCGACAAGCTTTACATTCAACGACGTTCACCGCGTGCCTTGGCCGTCCAACGCTTCCGGGAAACCGGGCAGCTCCACTCCCTCGCGTGTGCCCGATTCCACTTGTGTGACTCTCCTTCGCTGTTGGAAACTCAGTGCAGGCCCATATTCATATCCAGCCTCAATCATTCACGGAGATAATCGTCCCAATGGCTCAGGGCTCGACCGAGGTTCTTGACGCAGCGGTACCCGTCCCCATCACCCCCAGTTCCCGGCACAGGAA
>DASPLH010000224.1:0-6238 GCA_035627675.1 Clostridia bacterium | reverse complement strand
GAAAGCGCGCCTTCGCAATTCCGTCGTGGCCGTCCATACGCCCGAGGCGCGCCGCGTTCGCGACGTGGTGCAGGCAGCCGCCGGGGTCAACAGCGCCGTGCTCGTCGGCGACGGAGTCCACCTGCTCCTCGACGACGCGCGGAAACGCATCCCGGAACTCCAGTCGCTTCTGAACTCCGCCTCCGTTCCGTTCGAAAACGTCGAGCAGATTTCGGCCACCGTCGAAGATGTATTCGTCTCGGCCGTCGAGTCGAGCGACCGAGGTGCGCGATGAAGGACGAACGTTCCGTAGTTGTGCGCGATCTCGTGAAGCGTTTCGGCGACTTCGTTGCCGTCGATCACGTCACCTTCGATGCGCGGCGTGGAGAGATCTTCGGCTTCCTTGGCCCGAACGGGGCCGGCAAGTCCACCACAATCCGCATGTTGTGCGGGCTCCTGCACCCAACCTCCGGCGAGGCTCTCGTCGCGGGAATCGACGTTGCGAAGCAGCCGGAGGTCGTGCGCCAGAACATCGGCTACATGTCGCAGAAGTTCTCGCTCTATAACGACCTCACCGTGCTGGAGAACATTCGCTTCTTCGGGGGCATGTACCAGGTGCCGAGTTCCGTCATGGCGGAGCGCACCGACTGGGTCGTCGAGATGGCCGGGCTGAAGGGCCGCGAGAACACACTCACCGGAACTCTCGCCGTGGGTTGGAAACAGCGGCTCGCGCTTGGGTGTGCCGTGCTGCATCGGCCTCCCATCCTCTTTCTCGACGAGCCTACATCCGGCGTAGATCCCATCTCGCGACGGCAGTTCTGGGAGCTGATCCACGCAATGGCCGCCGATGGCGTAACCGTGTTCGTGACCACGCACTACATGGATGAAGCCGAGTATTGCAACCGGCTGGTGCTGATCTATCGCGGACGCCTTGTCGCGTCGGGTTCTCCGGCTGAGCTGAAGAGAGATGCCATGCGCGGCGAACTTTTGCTGATCGAGTGCTCGCCGCTTGGACAGGCGCTCGATGTCCTGCACGACGCGCCCGGCGTCATCGACGTCGCTGTCTTTGGCAACGCGCTGCACGCCGTCGTGGACAGCGCCGAGAGCGCGGCGCGCGCCCTGCGCGCCAGGCTCGAGCAGGGTGGAGTCGCGGTGCAGCACATCGCGCCCATCCGGCCCACGCTCGAGGATGTGTTCGTCTCGCTCACGACCGCCGAGGCACAGCCGCAGGGGGTGGCATGATGCAGTTCCACCGGATCAGGGCAATCGCCTGGAAAGAGCTGATACAGATACGGCGCGACTCGCGAAGCATCGCCATCGTCGTCATCATGCCGGTCGTGCTGATGCTCGCGTTCGGATACGGCGTCAGCTTCGACGTGAAGCATCTGCGCACGTACGTTTACGACCGCGAAGGCAGCCGGCAGAGTCAGGACCTGGTGCGCGGACTGCAAGCCTCCGAGTACTTCAACGTGGTGAAGTTCGCCGACGGCTACGACTCGCTCATCGCGGGTATCGACTCGGGCGACTGCCAACTCGCGTTCGTCATACCGCACGACTTCTCCGAGCGGCTCCAGCAGGGGATGCCGGCCGGCGTGCAGGCCATCGTGGACGGGACCGACGCGAACACCGCCAACGTCGCCATGAACTACATCGAGGGCGTCGTACAGCGGTACTCGCAGAACGTGCAGGTCGAGTGGATCGAACGCCGGGGCCGGAGCGCCCCGGAAGATCCGATCTCGGTTGCCGGACGCACGTGGTTCAACGAGAACCTCGAAAGCATGGCCAACATCGTGCCGGGCGTGGTCGTCATCGTGATGGCCGTCGTGGGGACGTTCCTGACTTCGCTCACCATCGCGCGCGAGTGGGAGCGGGGAACGATGGAGCAACTGGTCTCGACCCCCGTGGCGCCGATCGAACTGATGATCGGTAAACTCGCGCCCTACCTCGTCATCGGACTGCTGGACACGGCAATATGCGCTGCCATGGGCGTGTTCTGGTTCGAAGTGCCGTTTCGCGGCAGCGTCCTGGTCTTCTTCTTCAGTTCCATTTTGTTCCTGCTGGTGGTGCTCTCGCTCGGATATGTGCTCTCGGTGGTGATGAAGTCGCAACTCGCCGCCAGCCAGGCTTCGCTGCTGGCGACCTTCCTGCCGGCGTTTCTGCTGTCGGGCTTCATGTTCCCGATCGACCAGATGCCTCCGGTAATTCAGGTGATCACGCGCGTGATCCCGGCGCGCTACTTCATGACCGTGATCCGCTCGGTGTTCCTGAAGGGAAGTCCCATCGTCGTTCTCTGGGGAGACCTGCTGGCGCTTACAATCTTCGCGAGCATCCTCGTGCTGGTGGCGACCAAGGCGTTCAAGAAGCAGTTGGGGTGATTGGATATGTGGACCCGTCTGAAACAGATGCTCATCAAGGAGTTCATCCAGGTGTTCCGCGACAAGCGGACACGCTTCCTCCTGTTCGGTCCACCCATCATCCAGATGTTGATCTTCGGCTACGCCGCCACGCTGGAGATCAAGCACGTCGCCACGGCCATCATTGACTACGACAACACGGCGGAGAGTCGAGACTTCATCTCGCGCTTCGCGGCCAGTCCCTACTTCGATATCAAGGCGCGGACCGGCGATCGCGAGCTGGTAAGGACGCTGATCGATAAGGGAGAGATCGTGACGGCCTTGCAGATCAACGCCGGTTTCGCCGAGCGCCTGCGCAAGGGGCAGACCGCGTCCGTGCAGGCGATTGTTGATGCGAGCAACTCCAACACGGCTCTGATTGCTTACGGCTACATCAACCAGATCGCCATGCGGTTCGCCCGGGACTACCAACTCGAACGCATGAACCGGATCGCGCCGCAGCAGGCGTCGCAGGTTCCGTCCATCACCGTCGAACGCCAGCCGTGGTTCAATCCCGATCTCCGCAGCCAGTGGTTCTTTGTGCCCGGAGTGATGGGAAATCTCATGTTGGTGATCGTCATGCTGCTTACGGCCTTCGCCGTGGTTCGCGAACGCGAGATCGGGACGCTGGAGCAGATCATGGTGACGCCCATCCGCCAGTTCGAGTTCATCCTCGGCAAAACGATCCCGTTCTTTCTGATCGGAGTCTTCGACGCAATCCTCATTACGGCCGTCGGGACGCTCTGGTTCCGCGTCCCGCTCCGCGGCAGCCTGCTCGTGCTTGCCACCGGAACCGTTCTGTTCCTGCTGTGCTGCCTCGGCATCGGCCTGCTGATCTCGACCCTGGCTTCCACGCAGCAGCAGGCGATGGTGTCGGCCTTCTTCTTTATCATGCCGGCCATCATCTTCTCGGGCTTCTCCTCGCCTATCAGCAGCATGCCCACATACCTCCAGTGGCTCACCTATGTGGACCCGCTGCGCTACTTCCTCGTCATTCTGCGGAGCGTGTACCTGAAGGGAACGGGATTTGACGTGCTCTGGCCGCAGATGGCGGGCCTGGCCGTACTCGGGACGACGATTCTGGCCCTCAGCATCGTGCGCTTCCGTAAGTCGCTCGATTAGGGGGAGAGGAAAACGACGGAGGCGCATCTCCGGATGCGCCTCAGCTTGCCTTGTCTTGCGATCGTTGCCGTGGGACGAACTCGCTAGCGGCCGAACGAGTACACGACGCCCAGGCCGTATCGCGCGTGTGTCTGAGACTCGTCAAGGAAGTGCGTGCGGAAAATGTCTGCCCGGCCGCGGGCTGCCCAGTTGACGCTCAGGCGGTAGTCGATGCCGCCGCCCAGCTGCCATGCGTACGCGTTGTCGGACGACGAACCTCCGGGCACGAGACTCGCGGTGGTGTCCGTGCTCTGGTGGCTCACGCCAAACAGCAAGTGTGCGAAAGGCACAAAGCGCGGGTTCGCCATTGTGCCGATGAAGTAGTAACGCGGACCGAAAAGGTATTCCTGTTGGCGCACCTTCACCGTGATGTCTGGCAGCCTGATGTTGGTGGCAGCGGCATCGAACTCGCCCGCGAGTTCCAGGTTGCCGAGTTTCAGACCGAATGGCACGGTAACGCCACTGATCCCGGGACTTCCGGTGGTTGCGAGGTATCCAACACCGACATTCAGGCCGGTCCTGGGAGCTAAGCTTCCCGTGCCCTGCGCTACACAAGAGGCCGCGAGCAGCAACACTGCGACTAAGTACTTCATATCGTTCTCCAGACTGCCGAGGTCATCTGCCTCGAACCCCTCCGGCCCAAGCCAGCCGGAAGAGGCAGTTGCATTTAAAAGTGAAATCGAGCGAGTTGCCCTTCCTGCGTTGGACGCAGATGAACGCGTTTACGGTGTCCGGGGTTGCGAAGAAACGCCTCGGCGAGCGAATCAAAATCGACAAGTGCAGATTCAGAGTAGAGGAAGGGACGAGCTTGTTGTGAGTTCGCGCGAGTACCTCTGCCCGCCACACCGGCCGGGTGAGAGGTCAGTCGGGACCACCAGCGGATGCGGAGCGCTCTTCCCGTCGCGTTGCTCGCGACCGCCAGCTCAGGCGGCGCGATCGTATCCCGCGCGGGACTCGACGCGTGTCCCCGGAGTGCTCCTCAGGCTATCCACGCTCCATATCCCGGAGCCATGCGCTGCGACGTAGAGGAATGCGAAGCAATACAGCGCGGCCAGCTCGCCCTCGTTGACGATCGGCCAGAAGCCTCTCGGGAAGTGAGCCATGAAGTAAGCGGCTGCCATTTCCCCGCTGGCGATGAAGGCTGCAATGCTTCCGAAGAGTCCGATCAGGATCATGAACCCGCACACGAGCTCGATCACGCCCGCCACCCAGGGCAGGGAACCCATGGCAACCGTGCCCCTTCCAGCAGGCACCCCAAGCAACTTCTGCGTGCCGTGCATCATGAAGAGCAGACCTGCCACGATCCTGAACACGGCAAAAAACTGGGGAGAGTAGCGTCCGAGAACTCGTTGCATGTGTATCCTCCAGCGGTTCGAACCCTTAGATTCGCGGAGAACGCGCGAGGGTACCTTGAAGCAGAACCGCTCACGGCAACGAATCCGGGCATAGCGGCTCCGGTATACTCGAGGTGAATGCGCCGCGCCGTCGCTATGTTGCTGTTGATTTTCGTCGCTCTCATGGGTGCGAGCGACGGCCTGCTTTGCAGCGACGGCTGCGCCGACGAACACTCTTCGGAAATCCCCACCGGCGCATGTGTCTGGTGTGCGGGCAGCGCGACACCTGATCCGATCTTCGCGATTCACGGTTCCTCCACGGCCGTTCTGCGCGGCGCACCCCTTGTGCCTGGAGCGCCGCACATCGGGTGGACGCAGGACATCGAACGCCCTCCGCGAGGCTAAAGCCTCCCTGCCGGTTCCTTCGCCAGAGTTTCCGTTTCTGAAGCCGCCCAGGAGGGCGTGTGTTCCTATGAGGAAAATGTTGCCTGTTCTGATTGTCGTTCTTTGTGTGTCTCTCGCCGGGGCACAACAGCCCATGGCTTCCGTCAGCGTTTCTGTTCGCGCCGAGGGCAAACCCGTTCCGAGTGCAACCGTGTCCGTCGGCACAGTCCAGAGCTCGGCAGATGACAAGGGTGTGGCGCTTGCGAGCGTTCCTCCCGGAAAGATCCAAATCCGGGCCAGCCACCCGGGTCTCGTTCCCGCAGCGACCGAGTTGCAGGTCGAAGCCGGTCAGCGCTACGAAGTCGAACTGGAGCTGGAGACGGTCGAGCACGAAGAGATCACGGTCTCGGCTACACGCACGGATGCCCGAATAGAGGATCTGCCGACCCGCGTCGAAGTGCTGAACCGCGAGGAGATCGAAGAGAAGATACTGATGACGCCCGGAGACATCGTCATGATGCTCAACGAAATGGGCGGGATGCGGGTACAAACGACATCGCCGTCGCTGGGCGCGGCCAGCGTGCGAATCCAAGGGATGCGTGGGCGCTATACACGGTTCCTCTCCGATGGGCTTCCGCTCTTCGGACAGCAGGTGGGCGGTCTGGGGTTGTTGCAGATTCCGCCCAGTGACCTTGCCCAGGTCGAAGTCATCAAAGGAACGGCTTCCGCCATGTACGGCGCGGGGGCCATGGGCGGAGTGGTGAACCTTATCTCCCGTCGGCCCGTCGAGCAGCCTGCCGGAGAACTCCTGGTCAATCAGTCCACGCGTGGAGCGACCGACGGCGTGTTCTTCGGCTCCACTCGACTGAACAAAGCCTGGGGCGCCACACTGCTCGCCGGCGGACACTTCCAACGCAAGCAGGACGTGGATGAGGACGGCTGGGCCGATCTGTCCGGCTATTCGCGCGGGGTGTTGCGGCCAAGATT
>DASPLH010000223.1:0-2929 GCA_035627675.1 Clostridia bacterium | reverse complement strand
AGGGCTCCACTTCGGCCGAAACGCGCTCCACCACGCGGATTCCTGCGCGTTCGACGGCCGCGACTTTCTCGGGATTGTTGGAGAGCAGGCGCACCTGTTTCAACTCGAGTGCCTTGAGAATCTCTACGGGAAGGTTGTATTCGCGGCAGTCTGACTTGAATCCCAGCTTCTCGTTGGCCTCGATCGTGTCGAGTCCCTGGTCCTGGAGTTCGTAGGCCTGGAGTTTCGGCATGAGGCCGATGCCGCGTCCTTCCTGCTGTTCGTAGATGAGGACTCCGGTGCCGCTCTCGGCGATGGATTGCAACGCGAGTTCGAGTTGCTGGCGGCAGTCGCAGCGCAGCGAGCCGAAGACGTCTCCGGTGAGGCACTGCGAGTGTATGCGCACGAGCGGCGGCGTGGAATGGATGTCGCCCATGACGAGGACGACAGCCGATTCCTTGCGGCGATCAATGCCGGCGGGAGCGGGATCGGTCGTCGCCTCGGGGAAATAGCCTTCGAAGCCGAGAATGCGGAAGTGTCCCCAGCGCGTGGGGAAATCGGCTTCGGCGATCTTTGTGACCTGGGAAGAGCTCACATGGCAATTATAAGGTTTCGGAGGTTTCGATGGGTCGCGGACGTTTCGGGGGTTTCGAGAGGCGGTTTCGGAGGTTCGAAACCCGCAAGATCTACCGATATTCGAAATGCCGAGCCGACCTCCGCGATCGCAACCTCTGAAACCTCGGAGCCGTCTCCTGTCCCATTTGTCGGAACTCTGCAACGGCTGTTAGAATGACCTCATCGCGGGAGACCGCGTCCCTTCTCATTCGTGGGGCTATAGCTCAGCTGGGAGAGCGCTGCAATCGCACTGCAGAGGTCGTCGGTTCGATCCCGACTAGCTCCACCAAAATCACCCAATCCAAAATCATCGTTCGCGGGATTCCTCCGCCCGCGAGGTAAGCTCTTGCCGTGGAGAACGCAATGGCCCAGGTGTGTGTCGGTCTTATCGGCTTCGGACTCGGAGGCGCGAAGTTCCACGCCCCGCTAATCTCGGCGGAGCCCCGCATGCGGCTGAAGACGGTCGTGACCAGCCGCCGGGAACAACTGGCGCATAGCTTCCCCGGAGTGGCCGCGGCGGCGGCGCCAGACGAACTGTTCACCGATCCCGAGATCGAGCTGGTCGTTGTCTGCTCGCCCTCCGCAACGCATGCGGCCCTGGCGGAAGCGGCGCTCGAGGCCGGCAAGCACGTTGTGGTGGACAAGCCCTTCGCGGTCACCCTCGACGAAGCCGACGAGTTGCTGGCGATTGCCGCCAGCCGCGGGCGTCTCATCAGCGTCTTTCACAACCGGCGCTGGGACGACAACTTCCGCACGGTGTGCGAGTCGGTGCGGCGCGGCGACCTTGGACGCGTCGTGTACTTCGAGAGCCATTACGACCGCTTTCGCCCGGAGGTCAAGCCGGGCTGGCGCGAAGAAACAGGGCCGGGCGCGGGAGTGTTCTACGATCTCGGTCCGCACCTGATCGATCAGGCGCTGGTGCTGTTCGGGCCCCCGAAGAGCATCACGGCCGACATCGGACACCTCAGAAGCGGGGCAATCGCCGACGACTACTTCCATCTGATCCTTCAGTACGAATCGATGCGCGCGGTGCTGCACTCCTCCACGCTGGTGTACCGGCAAGGCCCGCGATTCATGCTGCATGGCGAGGGCGGCAGCCTGCTGACCCACGGCTTCGATTCGCAGGAGCAGGCGCTTGCTCGCGGGATGCGACCGGGGATGGCGGGATTTGGAATGCCGAATCCCGGCAGCCAGGCCGTGTTGAGCTTGGCGGACGGCTCGGAAAAGCGACTGGAGATGTTGCCGGGAAGTTATGCGACGTACTACGCAGGCATTGCTGCGGCATTGCTGGACGGAACGCCGCCGCCGGTCACGCCGCAGGAGGGTCGCGACTCGATGTTGGTATTGGATTGCGGACTGCGCAGCGCGCGCGAGCGACGGACGATCGACATCCCTTGAGTTCGCGCAGCGGCTAAAGCCGCTGTCGTTGCTGGCAGTTGCGGCACGACTGAAGTCGTGCCCTGATACGAAACACCGTGCGTTTCTGGACGACTGAAGCCGTGCCCCGGTACAGCGGCGATGCACGGCGCGCTTCAGCAGCTTGTTGCGCCTGCGGTATGCTATCCGGCACTGACGGTGCGTGGGGCACCGCCGTTCGCATGCCTGACATCGTTCACTACGCCATACCCGCGTTCATTGCGCTGCTGGTCATCGAAGCCGTAGCCGACGCGATCATGCGTCTCGACCTCTACGAGTGGCGCGACGCGGCGGCATCGGTCACGATGGGCGTCGGCAACGTGGTAGTAAACCTCTTCGCCAAAGTTATACAGCTTGGGATCTTCACCTGGCTGTACCAGTTCCGCGTGTTTGACCTCGGATACCTGTGGTGGGTGTGGGTGCTGGCGTTCGTGGCCGAGGAGTTCAGCTACTACTGGTTTCACCGTACCAGTCATGAGTGCCGGCTGTTCTGGGCTTCGCACGTGGTGCATCATTCGTCGCAACGCTACAACCTGAGCACTGCGTTGCGGCAGACGTGGACCGGAAGCTTCATGGGCTGGATCTTCTGGATATGGGAGCCGCTGGTGGGCATCCCGCCGATGATGATCTTCACCGTGCAGGCCATCAGCCTTCTCTACCAGTTCTGGATCCACACGCAACTGATCCGCAGAGTGGGACCGCTGGAGGCGGTGCTGAATACGCCTTCGCACCACCGCGTCCATCACGGATCGAACCCGAAATACATCGATCGCAATCACGGCGGGATCCTGATTGTGTTCGACCGGCTGTTTGGGACCTTCGAGCCCGAGGACGAGCCGGTAGTGTATGGCCTGACGAAGAACATCGGCAGCTATAACCCGGTACGTATCGCATTCCACGAGTGGGCGGATATCGTGCG
>DASPLH010000222.1:0-12140 GCA_035627675.1 Clostridia bacterium | reverse complement strand
GCCGAACGCCTGGCAGCGCAGGGCGTGAAAGAGATCAACCTCATCGGGCAGGACACCACCTGCTACGGCGAAGATCTCGGGCTGAAAGACGGCCTTGCCCTGCTGCTCGAGCGCCTTGCGCAGGTCGAACAGCTCCGCTGGGTGCGGTTCCTGTACGCGTATCCGAACAAGATCACCGGCAAGCTGCTCCAGACGATTGCGGCGAACCCGAAGATCTGCCCTTACATCGACGTACCGCTCCAGCACGCCTCGGCCTCGGTGCTCAAGCGCATGAAGCGCGGAGCGTCGGCTGACATTTTCCTGCAATCCATCGAGAAAATGCGTCGCGAGGTGCCGAACCTCACGCTGCGGACTTCGTTCATCGTGGGCTTCCCTGGCGAGACCGACGCTGACTTCAACGAGCTGGTCGAGTTCGTCAAAGCGGCGCAGTTCGACTGGCTTGGAGTGTTCTCCTACTCGGATGAAGAAGGCTCGCCCGCGTATCTGCTGGACGGGAAGGTTCCGGAGCGCGAAATCGAGCGTCGCCGGCGCAAGCTGATGCAGGTGCAGAAGACCATCAGCCGCAAGCGCCGCAAGGCGATGGTGGGGAGAACGATCGAGGTCATGGTGGAAGGCCCGAGCGAAGAGACGGAGCTTCTCTGGGAAGCTCGCACGCCGGCCCATGCGCCCGATATCGACGGCAAAGTTTTCATCAACGACTTTGGCGATTACGAGAACGTGAAGCCGGGCGACTTCTTCCGCGCCGAGGTCATCGAAGCTCACGATTACGATCTCGTCGCGCGTCTCCTCTAAGGCCGTTTTCCGGCACCCGCACGAATTTGCCCCGGAGCGGATGAGATACTTTCAACATGGCCCGGAAGAAGCTCAACAGTCTGCGCTGTCCTACCTGTCGCAAGCTGGTTCTGCGCAACGATCCCGAGTTCCCATTTTGCAGCGAGCGTTGCCGCACGATCGATCTCGGAAAGTGGGCCAGCGGCGGATATGTCATCAGCACTCCGGTCAACGATCCGGAGTCGGGCGGCGAAGCCGAATACCTGGAGCCTCCGCAACGTCGTATCGGCGGATCTCGAAACGAACGCCCGGGCAACGATGTTGACGAGGACCTGCATGGCAGCCGCAAGCCCATTTAAAACTCCGCAGCACCAGGCTCCGCTTTGGGCGGAACTCGTGGCGACGTTCTTCGGCGCCGGACGCATGAAGCCGGGTCCCGGCACGTGGGGCTCCGCCGGAGCCGTCGTCACCTGGGCGCTGATCGCCCTCGCATTGCCCGGAGAGGCCCTCGTGCCCGGAGCCATCGCCTACGCGGCGCTGGCCACGGCCATTGGCATTCCGGCGGCAACCATCGTCGCTCGCGCGAACGGCCGCAAGGATCCGCAGAAGGTGGTCATCGACGAAGTGGCCGGGCAGATGGTCGCGTTGATCGGCGTTCCCCTCGGGTGGAAGCCGTTCCTCGCCGCCTTTATACTCTTCCGTGCGTTCGACATTCTGAAACCGCCGCCGGTGCGCCAACTGGAGCGGCTGCCGGAAGGGACCGGAATCGTGGTGGACGATCTCGGCGCGGGCGTGTACGCGCTGGCTGTCATGCAGGTGTTGTTGCACTTCGGCTGGTTGCAGTAAGCATCGGAACCTATGGCTGACCCGAGTACCAATTCGCGGCCGCGCATCACTTCGGCAGACCCCAACTTCGCCCTGCCGGGCGGGGAGATCCGCATCTGGGGCGCGCACTTGATGTCAGCCGCGACCGGACGACCCGAAGTTCGCTTCGGAGAGGAGCGCGGCGCCGTCGTGTTCGGCTCCTCGGATTCCATCGTTGCCCGCGTGCCGGAGGACGGCACCGGCCCGCTGACGATTGCGACGACGGCGGTCAGCGAACCCTTCGACGTCACCATCGCGCAGACCATCGCGGAGAACCTGCACCCGGTTGCGAACCCGGCCGTGGATCGCGACGGCAACATCTTTGCGACCTTCTCCGGCTCCCGCGGGCAGGCCGTGCCAGTGGCTATTTATAAGATCGATCCCGAGTACAACATCACGCCGTACGTCTCGGAGATGATGAACGCCACGGGCCTGGCGCTCGACTCCGAGGGCTTCCTCTACGTCTCTTCGCGCATGGACGGCACGGTGTACCGCGTCGCGCCGAACGGCAGCATCTCGGTTTACGCGCAGGGCATGGGCGTAGCGACCGGCATCGCCTTCGACCACGAGCGCAATCTCTACGTGGGCGACCGCAGCGGAACGATCTTCAAGATCGCCACCGACCGCCAGATCTACGTTTACGCCACGCTGGAGCCCAGCGTGGCCGCATACCATCTCGCGTTTTCGCCCAACGGAAACCTCTATGTCTCGAGTCCGACCACATCGAGCAACGATGCCGTGTACGAGATCGACCCGCACGGCGATGTCACGGTCTTCTTCCGCGGACTCGGTCGCCCGCAAGGGCTGGCCTTCGACTTCGACGGGAACATGTTCGTTGCCGCTTCGTACGGCGGACGCCGGGGCATTGTCCGCATCACCCCGGATCGCAACGCATCGCTGTTCGTCAGCGGCAATGACATCGTTGGCCTCGCCTTCGCGCCAAACCGCTCGACGATCATCGCCACCAACGACGCCGTGCATTACCTGGCGTGGGACGTGCCCGGACGCGTGCTCGTGGCCGACTGAGACTGCACTGTATCCCAACGCTCCTGAGCGATTACACTGTTTTCAGTGAACGCCGAGATCATCGCGATCGGTTCCGAACTCCTGACGCCATTCCGCCAGGACACAAACTCTCTCTACCTCACGCGCCGCCTGAACGAGCTCGGCGTCGAGGTCATTCGTAAATCCATCGTTGGCGATCATCGCGGGCACCTCGCCGAGGCGGTCACCCAGGCACTGGACCGCGCCGACATCGTCATCACCATGGGCGGGCTTGGCCCGACGGAAGACGACCTCACGCGCGAGTGCGTCGCCGAAGCGCTGGGCGTGCAACTCAAGCGCGACAACGACATCGTTGCCGAACTCTATGCGCGCTTCGCCGCCCGTCGCGTGAAGATGACCGAGAACAACGCCCGGCAGGCAGACGTCCTCGCGGGAGCCATCGTGCTCCCCAACGACCGCGGCAGCGCCCCCGGACAGTGGTGGCAGGACCGCTGGGGATCGCGCCAGAAGATCGTCATTCTCCTCCCCGGCCCTCCGTTCGAACTCGAAGCCATGTTCGAGAAGCAGTGTTTCGAGCGGCTTCAGCACGCAGTGCCCGCGCAACATATCGCGACCCGTGAATTGCGCATCGCGCTGGTCGGCGAATCCACGGCCGACCATCGCGCCGCCCCGATCTACACCAGGTACACGGACGTGGAGACCACGATTCTTGCCGGAGCGGGAGAGGTTCAGTTCCACCTGCGTGCTCGCTCGGAGTCGCCGGAAGAGGCAGAGGAACGCGTGGAAGAGTTGGCCAGCGAACTCGAAGAGGAATTCGCCGAGGAGGCTTTCGCGAGCCACGGCGAGAAGCTCGAGCAGATCGTCGGCTATTACCTCCAGATGCGGAACGCCACGATTGCCGTCGCCGAGTCGTGCACGGGCGGGTTGCTCGCGCAGCGGCTTACCTCGGTAAGCGGCAGTTCGCGGTACTTCGTCGGAGGCGTCGTTGCCTACTCCAACGACATGAAGACCGCGTTTGCCGACGTGCCTCCGCTCATGATCGCCGAGAACGGCGCGGTATCGAAGCAAGTTGCGTCAGCCCTCGCCGAAGGCATCCGCAAGCGCTGCCGGGCCACGTTCGGGGTCGGGATCACCGGCGTTGCCGGGCCCACGGGCGGCACCGATGAGAAGCCCGTCGGGCTCGTCTATGTCGGGGTCACCGATGGCAAGCGGACCGAGGTTGTCGAGCGGAAGTTCCCTGGCGACCGCGATCGCATCCGCATGTGGGCGTCCCAGCAGGCGCTCGACATGGTGCGACGCCGACTGGTGTAGATCCGACCGCCGGAGTTCCCCATGCGCCTCTTCGCAGGAATCGATATCGACGAACCCATCCGGCAGAACATCAGCCGCTTTGTTGACAATCTGCGGCGTCAGGCGCCCGACGTGCGTTTCGTCGGCCCCGAGACGTATCACATCACTCTGAAGTTCATCGGAGAGACCGGCGAGTTCGACCGCATCCGCGAGGCGTTGCGCTCGGCCACGGGGCCGGCCTTCGACATAGCGTTTCGCGGGACCGGCTTTTTCCCGGATGCGAAGTCTCCTCGCATCTTCTGGGCGGGGATTCATGCCGGCCCCCAACTGGCCGGCCTTGCGGCAGCCGTGAGCAGTGCGCTGGAACCGCTTGGCTTCGAGGGCGAGCGAGGCCCCTACCGCCCGCACCTCACGCTCGCCCGCTCCGGTTCGGGCAGTCCGCGCCCGCGTCCCGGCGACCGCGCCAATCCGAAGTTTCAGCGCATCCAGCAGGCGCTCGCTTCTGGTGAGGAAATCGACTTCGGTACAATGACGGCACGCGAATTCTTTCTGTACGAGAGCAAGCTGTCGCCGCGCGGAGCCCAGTACTTCAAGCGCGAGCGTTACGAGTTGCGGTAAACGGCGCCGGGTTTCTTAGCCGGCCGGATACAGCAAGCTTGGAAGGCCTCGGCCCAGGACGTCTTCGCCCCATTGATCCGTGCCTACATCCATTTACGTCATCGTCGCGGTTGTTGCATACCTGATGGGATCGATTCCCTTCGGCTACATCCTTGTCCGACTCTTTACCGGGGCCGACGTGCGCTCGCAGGGCAGCGGCAACATCGGCGCCACGAACGTCGCGCGCACCGGGCGCAAGGGACTGGCCATCGCCACCCTCGCGCTCGACGCGGTGAAAGGCACGGCTGCCGTGCTATTCGGCTTCGCCTTCGGGCGATACGCGCTGAACGCCGCCGAGAGGTCGATTGCCTACGCCACGGAGAGTGGGGCGCACCTTGGCGAGATCGCCACGTTTGTCCAGCAGAAGTTGTTCCTGCTGGCTGCGATTGCCGCGTTGATGGCGATCGTCGGGCACATGTTCCCCATCTGGCTGAAGTTCAAGGGCGGCAAAGGCGTTGCCACGGGACTCGGTGTGTTCATCGCACTCGCGCCTAAGGCCGTCGTTGTCGTGCTTGCCGTGTTCGTGGTGGTCCTCGCCATCACACGATATGTCTCGCTCGGCTCCGTGATCGCAGCCGCTCTGTTCCCGTTCAGTTTCTGGTGGTTCCATCCGGACCAGACCACACCCGCAGTGCTGTCCCTGATCTGCGGAGTTTCCCTGCTCATCGTGATGAAGCACAAAGACAACATTCGTCGACTCGTCGCCGGAACGGAAAACCGGTTTGGCGCGAAGAAAGTTTAGGAGAGGCGCATGGCACGCATAGCTGTCATCGGAGCCGGCGCCTGGGGTACCGCGCTGGCCATCGCATTCGGACGAAAGGGCTCCCACCAGGTTCGACTCTGGGCGTTCGAGAAAGAGGTCTGCGAGTCGATCGAGGCGAGGCGCACGAACGACCTCTTCCTGCCCGAGGCTCCGATCCCGGCGACCGTCGAGGCGACCAACTCACTCGCGCACGCGCTCGAAGCAGCCGAGATCGTCGTCAGCGTGATGCCGTCGCATCATACACGGCGCGTGTACACCTCGATGAAGCCGTACCTGACGCGCGACATGGTTTTCGTTTCGGCCACGAAGGGCATCGAGAACGAATCTCTGCTGCGGATGAGCCAGGTCATCACCGAAGTGCTGCGGGACGAGTTTCCTCCGCGCCTTGCCGTTCTGAGCGGACCGTCGTTCGCCAGGGAAGTTGCCAAGGGCGACCCTACGGCGGTGGCTGTGGCGTCCACCGACACCAGCCTCGCGCGGACCATCCAGGACGAATTCAGCGACCCGACGTTCCGCGTCTACCGCAACGAAGACGTCATTGGGGTGGAACTTGGGGGCGCGCTCAAGAACATCGTGGCCATCGCCGCCGGCGTGGTTGACGGCCTCGGGCTCGGACACAACACGGCGGCAGCGCTCATCACCCGCGGACTGGCCGAGATGACCCGTCTTTGTCTCGCCTGCGGCGGCCATACGGAGACGATGGCCGGATTGGCCGGACTTGGAGACCTCGTGCTCACCTGCACGGGCGGCCTCTCTCGCAATCGCACCGTCGGCGTCGAGCTTGGCAAGGGACGAAAACTCGAGGACATTATCTCCGGAATGCACGGCATGGTTGCCGAAGGCGTGCTGACGACGAATGCTGCCGTCGGCCTCGCGCGCAAAACGGCGGTCGAGATGCCGATCACGCAGCAGATGCACTCGATCCTGCACGACGGGCGCCGCCCGAAGGACGCGATCCGCGAGCTGATGACGCGCCCCAGCACCGCCGAGGTGGCGTTCCTCCGCACGTAGGAGGCGGGGGATCCATGCACAAAGCTAAAAGGCCTCGCCGGTTTCCGGCGAGGCCTTTGCACGAAGTGGAGGATGCGGGTTAACGCCGTCTATGCGGCGGCGGGGTTGAGGTTAGCCGCGGAAGCGGCGATACAGCGCGCCAGCCGAGGCGAAGCCAAGGCCAAGCAGTCCGAGCAGCGGCAGAGGCGAAGCGGTCTGCGGAAGAGCAGCCGATTCTCCAGCCTGCTGCTGGTCGCCACCGCCGGTGGCCGCTGCGCCAGACTGGTCGGTCTGTGCGCTCTGGTCGGCAGCAGCTGCGCCGGACTGGTCAGTGGCGCCGGCCGAAGCCGCAGCGCCGCTCTGGTCTGCGCTCTGCTGATCCGCGGGGGTGGTGCCGGTCGTTGCGCCAGCCGTGGCTCCCGTTCCGCTCTGATCGGTGGCCGAAGCGGCGGGGTCAGCCGTGGCTGCGCCCGAAGCCGTTCCGCTGGTCGCCGGCTGGGAGTAAGAAGGAGTCGAACCGCTCGTGCTGCCGGTCGCACTGGCATCCGTGCCAGTCGTGCTTCCGGTCGTGCCCTGGGTGCTCATGTCCGTGCCGGTGGTGCCGGTCGTGCCCTGCGTGCTCATATCGGTGCCGGTGGCCGAGCCAGTCGTGCCGGTAGTCGAACCAGTCTGAGAGCCCATGCCCGTGGTTCCCGTAGCCGGATCAGTGGTCTGTCCTGTGCTGCCGCTCATGCCAGAGGCGTCCGTGCTACCGGTCGTGCCCTGCTGGGCAGACGGATCGGTGGTCGTTCCGGTGGTTCCGCCCGTCGTAGTGGCAGCGCCGCTGCTCTGTTGATTCTGCTGATCCTGGGTCTGCTGGGTCTGCTGATTCTGATCCTGCTCGCCCCGATTCTGATCGTTGTTCGTTGTGTTGGCAGCGCCCGGGATCGGACCTGCCATGTCGCTGGCCCCGCCCGACTGCGCCGCCGCCATTCCCGATGTCAGCAAGGCGATGGAAGCGAAATACAAAATCTTATTCTTCATGCTGGTTCTCCCTGGTCTAGGACACAAGTGGTCGCCCTGAGTTAGACCGTAAGTCGCGGTGCCGGGTTGGGTCGGTTCCCGCAGCGGCTCTGGAATTCCAGAGTTCCTCCTGTCCCGGTGGCAGTCGTGCCCCGGAAGCCTGGCGCACCGCGCCGAGCTGGGGGCAACTCCCCGATCTCGCTTGCGAGGGCGGCGGGGGCTGTTCAGGTTGACGGCGGCGATGTCGAATTGTTCAGGTTTCGGTGCCGGGCCAAATCTATAATTGAACTGCCTTGAACACCCGAACCTTACTGCTCTTCTGCTTCTCGTTTCTGCTGGTGGCCCCGGCCTCGGTCGCCCAGGCACCCGCAGCCAGCACCCACACTGTCCTGGTATTGCCTTTCGAGAACGCCTCCAAGGCTCCCGGCCTGGAGTGGATCGGCGAAGCATTCCCAGAAGTTCTGGGTCAGCGGCTGGCGAGCGTTCCCGGCCTGTACGTCATCAGCCGTGAACACCGGCTGTATGCCTTCGACCGGCTCGGCATTCCCGCGAACATCAAGCCCTCGCGAGCGACTCTGTATCGCATTGCCGAGCAGATGGACTCCGACTTCGTCGTGCTCGGGTCCTATGACTTCGACGGGCAGACCTTCACGTCGTCCGCGCAGGTGCTCGACATGAAGAAGCTGCGCCTCTCTCCCGAGGTGAAGAGTTCCGGGCCGCTGGTCGATCTCATCGGCGTTCAAACCTCGCTCGCGTGGGAGACGCTGCGCTCCCTCGGCCCGCAGCCGGCAGTCTCGCGTGATGAATTCATGCGCGGTGCGGGATCCATCCGGCTCGATGCCTTCGAGAACTACATCCGCGGCATCGTCGCGACGGATCGCGCCGAGAAGGTTCGCCGCTTCCGCGAAGCCGTGCGGTTGAACCCGCAGTACACGATGGCCATACTCCAACTCGGGCGGACGCACTACAACGCCCGCGAGTACGACAGCGCCGCCGCGTGGCTACCGCGTGTTCCGGCCACAGATCCCGCCGCGGGCGAAGCGTACTTCCTTCTCGGGCTGAGCTACTACTACCTGGGGCAGTTCGATAAGTCCGAAAACGCGTTCAAGGTCACGGCCTCGAAGGTCCCACTCACGGAAGTTCTCAACGATCTCGGCGTGGTAGCGAGCCGCCGCGGCAAGCGCGAGGCAATCGACTACTTCCAACGCGCCGTGCAGAACGACCCGAACGATCCCGATTACAGGTACAACCTGGCGCTCTCCCTGTGGCGTGCGGGAAACACCGCGGGCGCGTCGCGCACGTTGAAAGATTCTGTCGCGAGGCACCCCACGGATGTGGAGGCCCGCCAGTTGCTCGACGCCGTCAACGCCACCACGGCCGGTGCGAATACGGCGGGCCGCACCTTCCTGCCACGCATCAAGCGCAATTACGACGAGAACTCGTACCGGCAACTCGCCCTCGAGGTACAGAGCGTGATGGCCGCGTCTCTCGCCAAGGCCGATCCGAAGACGCAGTCGAGTTTCCACGCCGAGCGCGGAACCCAACTGCTTGCTTCCGGCATGATCTCCGACGCCGAGAAGGAGTTCCGGACCGCCGTGCTGCGCGACCCGACGAACGCCGAGGCTCATGTCGGCCTCGCTCGCCTGCGGGAGACACAGAACGATCTGGCGGGGGCGCGCGCCGAAGCCCGCACCGCTCTCCAGCTTCAACCCAGCGCCGAGGCTTACCTGGTGCTTGCGCGCGTGGACCTGAAGCAGAACAACACCGCGAGTGCGATGCAGAATATAGACCAGGCCCTTTGGTTGGAGCCGAGCAATACCGCGGCCCTGAACCTGAAGCATCAGTTAGCAGAACGTCAGGCCAAGCCCGAACCGAGGAGCTAGACCAGATTCGCGAAAGGTATGTCCAGGGAGCAGCCGGGCCATTGCCCGGCGGTGGTTGCCGGCACGGAAACCTTGAAAATGGCTCCAGGAGGCTGTCGTGAAGCGCTTTGCCATCCCGCTGATTCTGCTGTTCGCCGCTCTCGCTTTTGCCGCACCCGCCGGCCATGCGCAAGGCGTGGTGAAGATTACGGTCGAGGGGCCTATCCATCCGATCGCGGAAGAGTACCTCGCCCGCGCCCTCGATCACGCTGCCAAAACGAACGCAGCGGCCGTACTGGTGGTCTTGCGCACGCCCGGCGGACTCGTCACCTCGACGCGCGGCATGGTGGAAAAGATCCTTGCGTCGAAGGCGCCCGTGATTGTTTATGTCGCGCCCAGCGGCGCCCAGGCCGCCTCCGCCGGGTTCTTCCTCCTGCAGGCGGCCGATGTAGCCGCCATGTCTCCCGGGAGCAATACGGGAGCCGCGCACCCGGTCACCGTGGGCGGAGACAAGATTGACGAAGTGATGAAGGGCAAGATGGTGAACGACGCCGCTGCGTTCATGCGCAGCTACGTCAGCAAGCGCGGACGCAACACCGAGCTTGCCGAAAGTGCCGTGCGCGAGTCCAAGTCCTGGACGGACCAGGAGGCGCTCAAGCAGAACCTGATCGACGTCGTCGCCAACGACGAGCGCGATCTCTTCCGCCAGCTGGAAGGCCGCGAGGTCACCCGCTTCAACGGCGAGAAGGCAAGACTCTCGCTGGCGAACGCCGAGGTAACGCCGTACCCGATGTCCCTGAAGCAGCAGATTCTTGGCTGGCTGATGGACCCGAACATCAGCTTCCTGGTGCTCGCCATCGGCGCGCTTGCGCTCTATGCCGAGTTCAATAACCCCGGCGCGATCATTCCCGGCGTCGTCGGACTGATCTTTATCCTCCTCGCCGCGTTCGCTTTGAACCTGCTGCCGATTCGGTTCGCCGCCGTCACTCTCATCCTTGTCGCCTTCCTGCTCTTCGGACTGGAGGCGAAGTTCACGTCGCACGGCGTTCTCGGAATCGGTGGCGTTGTCGCGCTGACCCTCGGCGGCCTGCTGCTGGTTGACGGTCCCATTCCGGAGATGCGGGTGAAGCTGTGGACCGCGCTCGCCGTCAGCGTTCCGTTCGGACTGATCTCGGTGTTCCTCATGTCCATTGCGATTCGCGCGCGGCGCAACAAGGTCACCACGGGCGAACAAGGCATGATCGGCGAAATCGGCGTGGCGCGCACCGAACTCGCTCCCGCCGGCAAGGTCTTCGTGCATGGCGAGGTGTGGGACGCCCACGCCACGAGCAACATTCGGGCAGGTGAATCCGTTCGCGTCCGGCAGGTGAACGGACTGCGTCTCGAGGTCGAACCCGCGGAACGCCAGCAGACGCTGCCGGCCTCATAGAACTGCTCTGGTGCAGCGCGGGGCCGCGTGCGGTACAATCCGCGCAGAATTCGACTGGCACAAAACGCGGAGGCTAATGTGTTCCCGTTCGGCAGCATCATCTTCGTAATCGTCGCCATTTATCTCTTAAGTTCGATCAAGATCCTGCGCGAGTACGAACGCGGAATCATCTTCCGCCTCGGCCGCGCTCTTCCGCAGCCGAAGGGGCCGGGACTGATCCTGGTCTTCGCGCCCATCGACACGATGCAGCGCGTCGATCTTCGGCAGATCGCCTTTGACGTTCCCCCGCAGGACGTGATCACTCGCGACAACGTGACGCTGAAAGTCAACGCCGTCGTCTTCTTCCGCGTTATGGACCCCCGGCGTGCGATCCTCGAAGTCTTGAACTACCAGTACCAGACCCAGCAGTTTGCGCTCACCACCCTTCGCTCGGTTCTTGGCGAGGTGGAACTGGACGAACTGCTCGCACATCGCGACAAGATCAACGATCGCCTTCAGAGCATCCTGGACGAACACACCGACCCGTGGGGCATCAAGGTCAATCGCGTCGAGGTGAAGCAGGTCGATCTTCCCGAAGGCATGATGCGCGCCATGGCCAAGCAGGCCGAAGCCGAGCGCGAACGCCGCGCCAAGATCATTCACGCCGAGGGTGAGTTCTCGGCCTCGCAACGCCTCGCCGACGCAGCCGGCGTGCTGGGCAGCCATCCTGCGTCCATACAATTGCGCTACCTGCAAACGCTCACCGAGATCGGCGTCGAGAAGAACACCACTATCGTCTTCCCCATCCCGCTGGATATCCTGTCCGGCCTCCTGGGTAAAAACCCTGGTCCGTCAAAACCATAAGGTGAGGTATTCTGCTTTCGAGCCCGGACGAGGTCGCTCGTCCGGGCTGACCGGACTCGCGGAAGGTAACGCGCCCCGAACGTCTGTATTAGGGTGCATCACCTCCGAAGCCGGTCCGAGAGAGACACTCCGCCATGACGGGTTCGGCTTCGCAGGACACGGAAATCACACTCAGCACCGGACGGCTACTCACACTGTTCTTCGGCCTCGTGGCCGTTTGCGCCGTCTTTTTCGGATTCGGATACACGCTGGGACGCGGCTCCGCCAAACAGGCCGGTTCCCTCGTAGCCGCCGAGGGCGTTCCGGCAACGACGGCCGTGGCGGGAGGCGCCAAGCCCGTGGCGGCACAGCCCGCGGCAGCCAAGCCCCCCGGCGACTGTGCCCCCGGTCAGGATTGTTCCGCGGCTGCCCAGGCCGCTCCCGAGGATCTGACCTTCTATAAAGCTGTCGAGCAGAAAGAGGCGAGCGCGGAACTCACCCCGCAGCAGCCTCCGGTTGAATCTGCCTCGACTGCCGCAAAGATCGCGGCACCCGAGCTGCGGGCCAACATCCCTCCGATCGCCACCGGCACGGGCTACACCGTGCAGATCGCCGCCGTGAGCAAGAAGGAAGACGCCGAGCTGCTGAAGACTGCCCTTCAGCAGAAGCAATACCCGGTGTTCGT
>DASPLH010000221.1:0-4731 GCA_035627675.1 Clostridia bacterium | reverse complement strand
GGCACGGTCTTCATCTGCGACGAAGTCATGACCGGCTTCCGCGTCAGCTTCGGCGGCGCGCAGGAACTCTACAAGATCAAGCCCGACCTCACCACCCTCGGCAAGGTCATCGGCGGAGGCCTGCCGGTCGGAGCCTACGGCGGCAAGGCCGAACTGATGAACATGGTTTCGCCCGCCGGCCCGATGTACCAGGCCGGAACGCTCAGCGGCAACCCGCTGGCGATGGCCGCCGGACTCGCGATGCTCTGCAGCCTCCGCGAGAACCGCGACACGATCTACCCGCGCATGGCGAAGCTCAGCTCGACGCTGGTCAACGGCGTTTCCGAGGCCGCGCGCGAAGCCGGCATCACCATCACGCCCAACCAGGTCGGCTCGATGTTCACGTGGTTCTTCACGGACAAGAAGGTGACAGATTGGGACTCGGCTGCCGGCTGCAACACAGAGCAGTTCGGACGCTTCCACCGCGGCATGCTCGATGCCGGCGTCTGGCTGCCGCCCTCGCAGTTCGAGGCGGCATTCCTCAGCGCCGTTCACACCGAGCAGGACATCCAGGACACCATCGCCGCCGCCCGCGAAGCCTTCTCGCTGGTGACCGCGTAGCTCACAGAGGCGCTTAGCTCACCACAGAGACACAGCGGCGCAGAGAAAGACAAAAAAGGAAAGCTGGAAAGACAAAAGGAACAGACGCAGGAAAAAGAAAAGGCAGAAGCAACCAGCTTCTGCCTTTCTCTTTGTCAACCGGACTTTTGTCTTGTCATCCTGAGCGGAGCGCAGGGTCCGCTCTCAACCTCCGAAACTTCCGAAACGTCCGAAACGTCCGAATCCTCGGAACCAACTTCACCCCACCGCGACAGCGCTCTTCACGTCCAGCTCGATCTTCGGAGGGCTCATCAGCGTGTTGTGGATGATGCACTTGTGTACCGCCGCATCGATGCCCTTCCGCTGCTCGTCCGTCAGCTCGCGCGGCACCGTCACCTCTATGCGGAAGTTGTCCAGCCGTGCCGGAGGCTTCACCTTGTCGGCCGTCACCCGGACCCTCGTTCCATCCACCAGCAGATTGTTGCGCTTCAGGTAATCCACCGCATAGAACGCCGCGCACGAACCCAGCGACGCCACCAGCAACTCCGGCGGAGTCATGCCCTCGTCGTATCCGCCGTTCTCCGCCGGCTGATCGCACGCGATCGTATGCTGCCGCGCCTTGATCTCGAACTGCACCGCCCCAAGATGTTCTATGAGAACTTCCATGACTTCCTCCAGAGAAGACTGTCTGTAGGATGAATGCTCTCCACGACCGATTCGTTACAACCCGCGCGATCTCACTCGCTCATCATCTCCGGGACGGTCACGAATTCGTACCCCTCGGCCTTATATCGCCGAACAAACTCATCGGTCGCCTCCACCGTCAATCGACGGTCCGTCCCCATTGTCAGGTGCCCGCCGTCGTGCAGCAGGATCACCTCTCCCCCGCGTACCTGGCGCGCGACCCGCTCCACGATCTGCGCCACCGAGGCCGCCTCCCAGTCATAGCTGCTGATGCGCCACATCACCGGAGTCAGCCCATACCGCCGCGCCACCGCAAACGTCCCCGGACGCCTCCCGCCGAACGGAGGCCGGAACAGCGCCGGTCTCACGCCGGTCGCTTCCTCGATCACCCGCTGCGTGCGCTCGATCTGCCGTCGCAGCTCCGCCCCGGTCGCGAAGATCAGGTTCGGATGATCCCAGCTGTGGTTTCCAACCGCGTGCCGGCCGTCCACCACCGCGCGCGCAATCTCCGGACGCTCCGCCACATACTTGCCCAGCAGGAAGAACGTCGCCCGCGCCCCGTGTCGCTCCAGAACCTCCAGCAGGCGCAGCGTGTGCGGATCGTTCGGGCCGTCATCGAAGGTCAGAGCCAGCCGCCGCGAACCCGCCGCCAGCCCGTTGAAGTTCCGTCCATACAGTTGCGACCACGGAACCATCGTGTGCATGCCGGCCAGCGAAGCGGCGGCAGCGACGGCAACTCCGGTTGTGATCGCCGTAAGCATCACCAGGATTGTAGCCGTTCAGTCCCTCTGGATTCAGCGGTTCGGAACCGACGGGGCGCCGCGCGGGATATCCGCCGCGAACTGCCGGATCACCTCCAGGTACGTCCTGTTCGCCACCGGGAAGATGTTGTTGTGTCCGGCGCCGTCGATCCAGTAGTGGCGCTTGCCGCCCGTCGGCGTCAGCGGAGCGTCCGCCGCGCCTTGCGGGTTCGCCCGCTCCCAGAGCTTCTGCCCGTGGCTGAACGGGATCACCTCGTCCTCGCGTCCGTGGATCACCAGCACCGGAGCCTGCACGCGCCCAATCTTCCGCGCGTTGTTAAAGCGGTCGAAGGGCAGCAGCGGCACGCGCGTCAGCACCCGAAACGCCGACAGGAACGGCGCTTCCAGGATGAGTCCTCCCACGCGGTTGCCTGCCGCCAGGTGCACGGCCGGGCCGCTCCCCACCGAGCGCCCCATGACCAGGACGCGCTCCGGCGGAACCTTCAGCTCGCCCACCAGGTAGTCATAGGCCGCCTGTGCGTCCAGGTAAACGCCCGCTTCCGTCGGCCTGCCCTCGGACGTTCCATAGCCGCGGTAGTCGTAGGCGAACACCGCAAACCCCGCCTGCCGCAGTATGGCGAAGTACTCCGCGTTGTGCCCGATGTCCTCGCCGTTGCCGTGGCTGAACAGGATCGTGTACGTCGCCTGCGGGTTCGGCAGGTACACCGCCGAGATCGTCTCCGCCCGGTCTCCGTTGCCCGAGCGCAGCTTCAGGATCGGCCGGTCGAACGGCGGACTCGCATCCGAGTACGACGAGGGTTGCGGCTGGAAGATCAGCCGGTCGCTGCCGAGTCCAAGCCCGACAGCCAGCAGGTACAGCACGACGGCGGTTGTCACTGCGGTAGTCACCAGAGCACGCATCTGAACCGGTCTTCTGAACTAGTCTGTCTTCTGAACTAGTCTATGGATGCGCCGCCACGGCGCGCGGCGGTTCTCGTCCGTCCGGCACGACCGCAGCGCCCGCTTCCACTTCGCGTGGGGACTGGCTGACGATCGCGTCGCCCCACGCAACCGCGTCGGCGTAGGCCTTCGCCACCGCTGCGCTGTCCACGTTGGCGTCGCGGATGAGCCGCTTACAGGCCTCCCAGTCGCCGCGCTCCCAGGTCTCGATCAGCTCCAGCAGCCGCGTCAGGTGTCCCGGCTTGCGCAGCAGCGCGGCCGTCGCCTGCGCCGGAATCTCCACGCGATACACCAGCGTTGCCAGAGGAACCTCCAGCAGCGCGTCCATCAGCGAGAACAGCCCAACCAGGAACGCCGGGTAAGCCGGACAGCGGAATCGCACGGCCAGCAGTTCGCAGAAGCGCGCGCGCAGCAGCGCAGTCCGCAGCAGCTCCTCGCTGTGCGGCGACGACGCCGACGCCACGGCCGTCAACGTGATCCAGCGGCGGATCTCCCGCTCGCCCAGCAGGGCCAGCGCGTGCCGTATCGAGCCGACGCCCGATTGCAGTCCGAACGCGGCCGAGTTCAAGTAGCGCAGCAGACGGTAGCAGAGCGCGCCGTCGCTCTTGATGATCGTCTCGATCTTCGCAAAGTCGAACTCGGGACGGTTGATCTCCTGAAGGACGCGCAGGTAGTTCACGCGCGCCGGAGACAGGCTCTTGCCGGCCAGTATCTCTGGACGCCGGAAGAAGTATCCCTGGAAGAGATGGAAGTCGAGCGCGGAGGCCTGCTTGAATTCGGCCTCGGTCTCCACCTTTTCCGCCACCAGCGAGTAGCGCGCGGAGTAACGCGCAACCAGCTCGGCCGTCGCCTCCGGCGAGTGCGCGTGCATGTCCAGCTTCAGCACGCTCGCATAAGGCAGCAGCGGACGCGTCGTCTCGCTCTCGGCGAAGTCGTCGAGCGCCAGCGTGTAACCCAGCGAACGCAGCCGCCCGCAGGCCGCGAGCACCGCGTCGTCCGGCACGACATCCTCGAGGATCTCCAGCACGACGCGAGCCGGAGGCAGCACGCGCAGCGCGTCGCCCAGCAGCAGTTCGCGGGTGCAGTTGACGTAGGCGGTGGTGTTGCCGCACAGCACATCGAGCCCGACCAATATGGAGTTCTCGAGCAGGGTGCGGCTGGCCGCGTCTCCGTCGGAGAACTGCGCGGCGTTCTCCATGCCGTGACGATAGAGCAGTTCGTAGGCAACAGCCTGACGCTGCCGGTCGAAGATGGCCTGCCGAGCGATGTAATACACGACAACTCTCCAAGGATGGTTATCGGCAGGGAAAGGAGGAAGGGTTAGAGGTGGGGCAGTTTCGAGTTTCAAGTTTTGAGTCGCGAAGTCGCGCAGTCGCGAGTCGCGCCCGAGGGTGCCCCACGTTCCGCGGAGCCGAAGGCGGAGCTAACGTGGGGTAGTTCACTGGCTGCCAAGAGTTTCGAGTTTCAAGTCGCGCAGTCGCGAGTCGCGCAGTCGCGAACACCAGCGAGGTCTCAGGGGGTGTCATCCTGAGCGCTTGTTACTGGCGCTCAGGATCTATGTATTTCGGCCAGCTTTCAAAACGGACGGTTCGGGCCGGAAGGTGTTTCGACTCCGCGCCTGCGGCGCTCCGCTCAACATGACGTTCCTGAGAGGGTCGGCGGGGTGTGGTCGGAAGCGGGTGGCTTGCGCGGCGGGAGGGAGTCATCGCTGTGCGCGGCTTGTACCGGAACTTCCTGGAGCGGCAGGGCGTGGTTTTCGTTCGGGATG
>DASPLH010000220.1:0-20120 GCA_035627675.1 Clostridia bacterium | reverse complement strand
GCAACGTCCGTGGCCGACATCTCGGGATTGATTTGCTCCATCTCGTAGAGCAGCGAGTACGGCACATTGGCCTCGGCCAGCAGGACGTTCATGTGTCCGGGCATGCGCCCGGCCACAGGATGGATCGCGTACTTCACTTCGACGCCACGCTCCTCGAGCAGCGTCGCCAGTTCGCGGACCGCGTGCTGCGCCTGTGCCGTTGCGAGTCCATAACCGGGAACGAAGACCACCCGCTTGGCGTAAGCCAACTGCACGGCAGCATCTTCCAGGTTGATTTCCCGCATTACGCCGCTTGCGCCGCTCTCGGCGGCAACCGCCGCTCCGAACCCGCCGAACAGCACGTTGGTGATCGAGCGGTTCATCGCGCGGCACATCAGCACCGAGAGGATGAAGCCCGAAAAGCCGTCGAGCGTGCCGGCGATGATCAGCACGTTGTTCGAGAGCACGAAACCGGTTGCCGCAGCGGCCAGGCCGGCGTAGGAGTTCAACAGTGACATGACGACCGGCATGTCGGCCGCACCGATCGGGATGACCAGCGCCACGCCGAACACGAAGGCCACGGCAGCCATCAGCCAGAAAGCGAGCGTGACCGAGGGATTCATCATCAGGTAGATGAAAGCCCCGATCATGATCACGAACATGCCGAGGTTGACGATCTGCTGTCCCTTGAACTGGATCGGAGTTCCGCGGACGACGCCCTGGAGTTTTCCGGCCGCGATCAAGCTGCCCGTCGTCGTCAGTGCACCGAGAATCACTTCGAACCCGAGCGCGCCGAGCATGTACTTCGGCATTTCCGTGCCGCGGTTCATGTACTCGGCTATGCCGACCAGCGCCGCTGCGGCCGCGCCGAACGCATGCGACAACGCGGTCCGCTGCGGCATGGCAGTCATGGGAACCCAGATGGCCATGAGCGCGCCGATGACCGAACCGATCGCCAGTCCGGCGATGATCCACGTGTAGGTGACAATCTCAGCGTGCATCAGCGTGCCGACGATCGCCGCGAGCATGCCGAACTCGGCCAGGAACATGCCCTGCCGGGCGCTGTCCGGATGGCTCATCTTCTTCAGGCCGAGGATGAAACAGACCGAGGCAATCAGGTACGTCGCTTCAATGATGTATTGCGCCGGATTCATTTCTGCACCGCCTTCTCACCCGTGCGCTTCTGGAACATCTTCAGCATGCGGTCGGTGATTCCGAAACCGCCGACGACGTTGATCGTCGCCGCCGTGACCGCGACGAAGCCGAGCAGCGTGCTCAGCTCCGAGTGCCCGCTGCCGGCGATGACGATCGAGCCGATCAGCGAAATGCCGGAGATCGCGTTGGTGGCCGACATCAGCGGCGTATGCAGGAGCGGTGGAACCCTGGAAATCACCTGGTAGCCGAGAAAGGCCGCGAGCGCGAACACGTATAAGGACGCGACCAGGGCCGCCGGGCTCATCGACTCCCCGACCGGCGTAGCCGAAACCATGGAGGCAAGTAGGAATCCCGAACTCATCGTTCTCTCCTCTGAGAGCAGTTCACGCCTTCGGCGAAACTGGCTAGCTGCGCGTCGCGCGCGTCTCGAGCGCCGCCGCTACCCGCTGGTTGACGACCTGTCCTTCATAGGCGACGCAGGTTCCCTGGATGATTTCGTCGTTCATGTCCAGGTTGAGCGCGCCGTTCTTGATCATCAGCTTCAGCAGGTTGGTCATGTTGCGCGAATAGAGCTGGCTGGCGTGGACCGGCACCGTGGCCGGAAGGTTCAACGGAGCGAAGATCGTGACGCCGTTGGGCGTGGTAACGGTCTCGCCCGGCTGCGTCAACTCGCAGTTGCCGCCGTTGAGCGCCGCGAGGTCGATAATGATCGATCCGGAACGCATGTTCTCGACAGCTTCCCTCCGGATCAGCAGCGGTGCGCGGCGTCCCGGAACCTGCGCGGTCGTGATGATCACGTCCGACGTCTTCGCGGTTTTGGTGATCAGGTCGCGCCCGCGGTTGAGCGCCTCTTCCGTGAGTTCCCTGGCGTAGCCGCCCTTGTCTTCCGTTTCGAGTCCTCCGAGATCGACCTCGAGGAACTTCGCACCGAGCGAACGCACTTGCTCGCCGGCGGCGGCGCGTACGTCATAGGCCTCGACGACCGCCCCAAGCCGGCGTGCGGTGGCGATGGCCTGCAAGCCCGCGACTCCGGCTCCGATCACGAAGACCTTGGCCGGCGGCACGGTTCCCGCCGCGGTCATCAGCAGGGGGAACATGCGGGGCAGGTTGTCGGCGGCGATCAACGCGGCTTTGTACCCGGCGATGGTCGCCATGGACGACAGCGTATCCATGGCCTGGGCGCGCGTGATGCGCGGCACCAGTTCCATCGAGAACAGCGTCGCCCCGCGATGGATGGCCGGCACCAGCGCGGCCGGCTCGTCCAGCGGACGAAGGAAGCCCACCAGGACCGAGCCCTTGTGCAGCCGGTCGAGGTCCTCGACACGAGGGCAGTTGACGGCGGCGATGACATCGGCGTCGGCGAGTAGAGACGCACGGTCCACGATACCCGCTCCGGCCGCCTCGTAATCGGCGTCCGAAATGCCGACGTGCGCCCCGGCGCCCGGCTCAACTCCAACCTCTACTTTCTGTGAAACAAGTGTTTTGACCGCGTCGGTGACGAGAGCGACTCGCGTCTCGCCCGGCTGGGTCTCCCGTAGGATGGCAACTCGCATGGAGCCTCCACCGCGTCTTGCGCGGCTTGCTATGGCCCTGAAGCGCACCGCAACGGCAGAAACTGCCGTCCATCAGTGCATTGGATCGTTTTGGGGAATGTTCGCGTAACGGAGTGAATTGGTCAACTCTGTCACATGGGGTATGTAGCTGGATCACAACAACCCAAAGAAGCGGGGCTGTGACTTCCAGCGAAACTCGCGCGACGATCCCGCTCCGCCTTCGGCTCCGCGGAGGTGGGCCATCCTCCGAGGCCTACATCACCGGAGGCGCATCGATTCCCATCACGGCCAGCGCGCGGATCAACTCCCTGCGCACGACCGCCGCCGTGGTCATCAGGAATTGCTTTCGCGCCGGGTCCGCCTCGGTCAGGATATGGTGCCGGTGGTAGAAGTTGTTGAACTGCTGCGCCAGTTGGAACGCGTGCTTGGCGAGATACGCCGGTTCGGTGGTGGCGATGCACTGGTCGATGATGTAGGACGTCTGTCCGGCCAGCAGCCATAACTGCCAGATCTCCGTGCCGGTTTCACCTTCGAAGAACGGTGCCAGGTCCTGCGTGGACGAGAGGATCTCTTCCGCCGTGGTGCCGCCCTTGCGGAAGATGTTGCTGGCGCGAACGATGGCGTACTGCGCATACGGTCCGGTCTCGCCCTCGAACGCCAGCGCCTCGCGGAAGTCGAAGGCAATCACCGACTGTTTGGTGAACTTCAGCATGAAGTAGCGCAGGGCTCCGATGGCGATCTGGGTCGCGATCGTGAGGCGCTCCGAGTCGTTCAACTCGGGATGGCGCGAATCGACCTCGGCCTTGGCGGCCGCGATCAACTTGTCGATCAGGTCGTCGGCCTTGACGCCGAAGCCCTTGCGTCCGGAGACCTCTATATACGACTTTTGCCGGTCTTCCTCGCTGACGTCGTAGCCGAGTTCCACGGCGCACCGCGGAGTGAGCGCGACCATCTCGTAGCTGAAGTGGGTGTAGCGCGCGGCCTTGTCCTCGTATCCGAGCAGGCGTATGGCCTCTTTCACCGTTTCCTGCGGATCGCTCTGGCGTGCGTCGATAACGTTATAGATTGCGTCCACGCCGCCGAAATGCGGGTGGTCTGGCTCCCCGTTCTCGGCTGAAATCCAAACCTCATGGGCGTTCGGATAGCTGTGGAAGCGGCGATAGCCGAAGTCGCGGCCCAGCAGCCCGAACTTCCAGAGGTGGTAGGCGATGTCCTTGCCCACGTAGCCGACGGTTCCGTTCGAGCGAACGATGACCTTGGCGTCTTCGTCCGGACCTTCGGTTTCGCCGTTATTCTCGCGCCCCGGACGGCGCATCACCCAGCAGCCCTTGTTCTTCCCTCCGGTCTCGAAGTAGAGAACCTTCTTCTCTTTCAACAACTCGAAGGCCAGGTTCCAGAAGTGCAGGTGAAGGATTTCGCTCTCGCGCGGCAGGAAGTCGTACTCGATGTCGAGCCGCTCCATGGTTTCCAGGTGGCGGCGCAGCACGGCCGTCGAGATCAGTTCGGCGATCTCGGCCATCTCGTTCCCGCCATGCTCGATGGCGTGCAAGGCGTCGAGACGGACCTTCAGGTTGGCTTTGTCCTGCTCGTACCACTGCGACACCTTCGCGTAGAGGTCCCAGCAGTAGTAATCGAACTTTTCTTCCGTCGCGATCAGGCGCTCGATGTCCGGCTTGGACTTCTTCTCCAGATGCACGAAGCCGACGACGACGTCCGCAACCTGCACGCCGGTGTTGTCGATGTAGTTCTGCACGTCCACCTGGCGTCCGCCCGAGCGCAGCAGCCGCACGAAGGTATCGCCCAGGATGGAGTTGCGCAGGTGTCCGATGTGCGCGGCCTTGTTGGGATTGATGGACGTATGCTCGACGAGGATCTTGCCCGGTTCGTCGGCACGTTCACCGCCGTCCGCGACAATGAAGCTGGCGGCGGTCCCGCGATCGACGCGGACGTTGATGTAACCGGCGCCGGCGACCTCGAACCCGGAAAAGCCCTCCAGTCGCGGGATTTCGGCCACGATCTCTTCGGCGATCTTGCGCGGAGCCTTGCGCAGCCGCTTTGCCAACTCGAACGGGAGTGGAAGCGCGAATTCTCCGAACTCGATCCTGGGCGGTTGCTCTACGACCACCTTGTCGAGTTCCACTTCGTACTTCTGGCGGACGAATTCACGGACGTGCTGGACGAGACGGCGCTGCGACTGACGATACACTCGGCTATTTTCCTATCCTGGATTGGCACGGGGCGGCGATTGCCACGGAGCGGCCGGGGACGTGCACACACCCGAAGTTCCGCGGCAGGGTTGGTGCGCGAGGAACGGAACCGCCTCCAGACCCGGCGAATCCGGTCTAAGCTGCTGAAGACAGTTGCGATTCTAGCAAAGCGGAACGCCCGCGCAGGTTTGACCAGCGGTGTCGCCGTACCTATGATGGAGGTTTGCCCCTCGATGGCGCGCCGCTTCCCTTCGCGACGCCGCCGCGGGTGGGGTCCGCCTATGCGAATCGCGTACCTCGAATGCTTCTCGGGAATCAGCGGCGACATGTTCCTCGGCGCTTTGGTGGATGCCGGAGTGCCGCTGGCGCTGCTCCAGGAGACGGTGCGCGCGCTCGATGTCGGAGCCGAGATCACGGCATCGAAGGTCGACCGCAACGGCATCGCGGCGACCAAGGTCGACGTCATCGTGAACGGCGAAAGGGACGTGCCACGCGAGGAGTTCTGGGCCGCGAAGCACCAAGCCGAAGGCCACGCGCATGAGCATGGACACTCTCACGAACACACGCATGGCGGCCGCGCCTCCCACTCGCATGGGCACGCCCATGAGCATGCACCGGACGGCAAGGCCGGTCATCATCACAGCCACGAGCACGGGCACTCCCATTCGCATCGGGGGTTGAAGGAGATCCGCGAGATCATCCAGCGCGCGCACATCCCTGAGGACGCGAAGAAGACCGCGCTGCTCGCCTTCGAACTGCTGGGCCGCGCCGAAGCCAAGATTCACAACAAGGACCTCGAGTCGGTTCACTTCCACGAAGTGGGGGCCATTGACGCCATCGTGGACATCACATGCGGAGCGGTGGCGGCGCACTCGTTGCAGGTTGACCAGTGGGTTTGCTCGCCGCTGAACGTCGGCAGCGGAGTTGTGCATTGCGCCCACGGGACGCTTCCCGTCCCCGCGCCCGCGACACTGGAACTGCTACGTGAAGCTCCGGTTTACTCGGGCGAGGTGCAGAAGGAACTGGTGACTCCGACGGGGGCGGCGCTCGTGCGCGCGCTCGTGAGCCGGTTCGGGGCGATGCCGCCGATGCAGATCAGCGGCGCTGGGTATGGAGCCGGATCGCGCGATTTCAAAGGTCTCGCCAACGTGCTGCGCATCACCATCGGAGAGGCTGCGGCGTCCGGGCTGGGCGCTCCGCAGGAGAGCGTCACGGTGCTCGAAGCGAACCTCGACGACACGACGCCGCAGGTCATAGGACACGCCATCGACCGCCTGCTCGACGCCGGAGCGCTCGACGTCTTCGCCACTCCGGTACAGATGAAGAAGAACCGTCCCGGCACGGTGCTCACCGTCCTGGCGCGCAACGAGGACACGCAGCGCATGGCCGAACTGGTGTTCCGGGAGACGACGACGATCGGGCTCCGCATGCGCCAGGAGTGGCGCCACACCCTCGCCCGCGAGCACGTACAGGTCGCGACGCCGTGGGGTGATGTCCGAGTGAAAGTGGCGAGGCTCGGCGGACGCGATTTGAACTTCGCGCCCGAGTTTGAAGATTGCAAGCGCATCGCGGAACAGAGCGGTGTGCCGTTGAAGACCGTCATGCAGGAAGCGGTCCGGAGTTATCTTGACCAGCACTCGCCCACCGCAACTCGGGGCGGGGCTGCCGTGGGACGTCATCATGGCTGATGCAACCAGCAAGTTCTACATCACCACTCCCATCTACTACGTGAATGCAAGGCCGCACATCGGCCACGCTTACACGACCATCGTCTGCGACGCGATCGCACGGCGCCAGCGCATGCTCGGCAACGACACGTACTTCCTCACGGGAACCGACGAGCATGGGCAGAAGATCGAGCGCTCGGCGAACGCGGCGGGCAAGAGTCCGCAGCAGTTCACGGACGAAGTGGCGGCCGAGTTCAAGAGCCTGTGGGACCGGATGGGCATTTCGTACGACAAGTTCATCCGCACCACGAGCGACGAGCACAAGCGCGGCGTGCAGGCGATGTTCAAGCTCCTCCAGGAGCGCGGATACATCTACAAGGGCTCGTACACGGGCCAGTACTGCGTCTACGACGAGCTGTACGTGGACGTGGACACGCCGGGCGCGCCCTGCCCCGACTGCGGACGCCCGACGGAGACGGTTCGCGAAGAGAATTACTTCTTCAAATTGTCGGCCCTTCAGGATGAACTGCTGAAGCTCTACTCGGCGCAGCCGGACTTCATCCGCCCCGAGTCGCGCCGCAACGAAGTGATTGCGTTCGTGCGCGGCGGGTTGAAAGATCTCTCGATCAGCCGCACGACTTTCAAGTGGGGCATCCCCGTTCCCGGGGACGAGAAGCACGTGATTTACGTCTGGCTGGACGCGCTGTGCAACTACATCACGGCGATCGGATTCGGGCAGCCCGACGCCGGGAAGCAATTCGCGCGCTACTGGCCTGCCGACGTGCACATGATCGGCAAGGAGATCGTGCGCTTCCACTGCGTGTACTGGCCGGCGTTCCTGATCGCCGCCGGACTGCCGCTGCCGCATAACATCGTGGCGCACGGATGGCTGCTGTTCGAGGAGAGCAAGATGTCGAAGTCGCGCGGAAACATCGTGCGGGCGGAGACCATTCTCGACGTTCTGGGCGGAGACGCGCTGCGCTACTTCCTGATGCGCGAGGTCGTGTTCGGACAGGACGGCTCGTTCTCGTTTGACGCGCTGGTGCAGCGGTTCAACTCCGACCTGGCGAACGGCCTCGGCAATCTCGCCAGCCGCACGCTGTCGATGATCACGCGCTACTTCCAGGGACAGGTACCGTATCCATCCGCGGCGGCCGCGCGAACGCCCGCCGAGGAAGCCATCGAGAAGCTCGCGACCCAGACGATCGGCGACTTCAACCAGCTTTGGGATGCCTTCCAGATGTCGCGCGCGCTGGAGAGCGCATGGGCGCTGGTCGGCGCCGTCGATAAGTACATCGTCGAGACGCAACCGTGGGCGGTTGCCGACAAGCAGGACGAAGACAGCCGTTCGCGGCTGGCGACGATCCTCTACACGGCAGCCGAGGCGCTGCGCATCGTGACCGCGCTGGCGCACCCGGTCATTCCGGAGTCCACGGCCCGGATCTGGGCACAGCTTGGGTTGGGCGATATCTCGAAGTTCAAGCTCCGCGACCTGAAGTGGGGCCAGCTCCCGGTCAGCACGAAGCTGGAGAAGGTCGAAGGAGTTTTCCCACGCGCCGACAAGAGCGCGATCGAAAGGATGCAGACGATGGAACAGGAAAGGCAGGCGACGGCCGCTCCGGCCGCAGTGCAGGAACCGGCAGGCACCGGAGCACAGGCTGGACAGCCCGCAACACAGGCAGCGGCCGGCGCAACCGCGCAGGCTGCACCTTCGGCCCCTGCCCCGGCGAACAACTACATCGGCATTGAAGATTTCATGAAGGTCGAGCTTCGCGTCGGCGAAGTGAAGACCGCGGAGAAGGTAGAGAAAGCGGACAAGCTGCTGAAGCTTACGGTGGACATCGGCACAGAGGTTCGCACGATCGTCGCCGGCATCGCGAAAGCCTACGAGCCGGAGAAGTTGATCGGACGCAAGGTCGTAATCGTCGCCAACCTCGCACCGCGAAAGCTGCGGGGCATCGAGTCGCAGGGAATGATCGTCGCCGCTTCGCTCGGCGAAGAGGGATCGCCCGCGCTGGCCGGGTTCCACGAGGACGTGCCGGTCGGGGCAAGACTGAAGTAAAGCAATTTTCGAATTGCCGGATTTGAAGATTTTCGAATCTCAAATCCGGCAATTCGAACATCCATCAATCCGAAAACGTGTTCGTAGATTCCCACTGCCATATCGAAGGCCGCCAGTTTGCTTCCGACCGCGAAGCCATGCTTTTGCGCGCGCGAGAGGCGGGGCTGGTCGCGTTGCTTGCCATCGGCAACGGCGACGGGCCGGGGACGCTCGACTGCGCGGTTCCCTACGCCGAGCAGCATGACTGGATCTACGCATCGACCGGCATCCATCCGCATGAGGCCCGGCTTGCGTCGCAGGCCGCGTATGACGAGTTGCAGCGCGTCGCGCAGCATCCGAAGGTAATCGCCTGGGGCGAGATCGGGCTCGACTACTTCTACGATCACTCCCCGCGCGACGTGCAGCACAGGGTCTTCATCGAGCAGATGGAGATGGCGCGCGCGGCGAAGAAGCCGATCATCATCCATTGCCGGCCGGGCAACGGCAGCGAGGACGCCTGGGATGATTGTCTTCGGCTCATCGGGGAGCACTGGACAAGTTCCGGCCTAGGCGGCGTCCTGCACTGTTTCACCGGCGAGGTGCGCCACGCCGTGGCCGCGCTCGACCTTGGGTTCGTCGTGTCTTTCGCCGGGAACATCACCTTCCCGAAGGCTCAGAACATACGGGACGCGGCCATGGCCGTGCCGCTCGACAGGTTCTTCATCGAAACCGACTCGCCGTATCTCGCGCCCGTTCCGCACCGCGGCAAGCGAAACGAGCCCGCGCTGGTCGTCGAGGTAGCGCGGCAGGTTGCCGAGTTGCGCGGTCTGTCGCGCGATGAGACCGGGCGAATAGCTGCCGAAAATTTCTTCCGTTTTTTCTCCCTGTCCCAGAGTCGCTGAAGTCCGCGCCCACATCAGGATTACGGTGGTCACCTGCGGGCCGCCATCGCGCGGCTTTGCCAGTGCGCCAAAATCTCCTTTGCCTTACACTAGTGCAACATGGCTTCGGACAACTCATTTGATATCGTCAGCAAGGTGGACCTGCAAGAGGTTTCCAACGCCATTCAGCAGGCGCTCAAGGAGATCCATCAGCGCTACGACCTGAAGGATTCGCATTCGAACATCGAAATGGATGGAAAGGATGCGATCGTTCTTCACTCGGCCGACGACTACAGGATCAAGGCCGTGAATGACGTCCTCCAGTCGAAGCTGGTGAAGCGTGGCGTGCCGCTGAAAGCGTTCGAGTACGGCAAGATCGAGCCTGCCTCCGGGGCGACTGTGCGGCAGAAAATTACGCTGCAACAGGGTATTCCGACCGAGAAGGCGAAAGAGATCGTGAAGTTCATCAAGGATTCGAAGAAGAAGGTGCAGGCTTCGATCCAGGGTGACTTCGTCCGGGTCAGCGGCAAGGACCGGGACGCGCTACAGGAAATCATTGCCGCCCTTCGGCAGAAGGAATTCGGCATCGACATGCAGTTTACGAACTACCGCTCCAGTTAGTCTGGGCGTGGCAATCAATTTGTATAGAGGCTGCGGCGTTTTGCGGCAGAACAGGGTTCCAGTGAGCAGTCCGGCGACGGTTAACACGAAAGAAATCTTCGACCTGTTGCGCGACGACCTTGTCGCCATCGAAGAGGAATTTGGCCGCGACACCGTCTCCGGCGTGCGCGCAATCACCGAGATTGGTGAGTACCTGCGTAACGGAGGCGGAAAGCGCCTGCGCCCCGCCCTGTTGCTCCTCGCTGCCCGCCTGCTGAACTACAGCGGACACGGCGCTGTGCGCCTGGGCGCCGTCGTCGAGATCATCCACACCGCCACCCTCGTTCACGACGACATCATCGACGAAGCGCAGACGCGGCGCGGCCGTCCGGCGGCCAATACGCAGTGGGGCAACGCGCGTTGCGTGCTCGCCGGCGACTGGCTCTACATGCAGGCCTTCAAGATCGCGCTCCAGGAGCGCAATTTCGACGCCCTGGACCTGCTGATCGACCTCACCCAGCAGATGGTGGAGGGAGAGCTGCTCCAGGCCGAGAAGCTTGGCAAGTGCATTTCGCGGGAAGAGCACCTGGACCTGATCTACCGGAAAACGGCCTGCCTGTTCTCCACCTGCATGCAGTTGGGCGGAATCCTTGGCGGAGCCACGGAAGACCAGCTTCGCCGAATGCGCGATTACGGCCGCAACGTGGGCATGGCCTTCCAGATCGTTGACGACGTGCTCGACCTGACGGCGTCCGAAGAGGTTCTGGGGAAGCCGGTGGCGAGCGACCTGCGCGAAGGCAAGGCCACCCTGGCCGTCATCGATGCCCTCGAGCACTGCACGCCCGGCGAGCGCGCCCAGATCGAGAAGATACTCACCGATCGCGCCTTCAACGGCGTCACGCACGCCGACATCCTGTCTATCCTCGAAAAATACGGCTCCCTGGCGAGTGCGAACCGCGAGGCGGAGCGGTACGCGCAGGCGGCCTGCGATGCGCTCGAACCCTTCCCGGACAACGACTTCAAGCGCGCCCTGCTGTGGGTTCCGTCCTTCGTAGTCTCCCGCGAGAAGTAAGTCAGAAGCGGGCGGAAGACGATCCCGTCGCCAGTTCCTTCAGCACATCGAAAATCGGCGGTTGTGCGTCCACACGCTGGCGGAGCACCTCGAGCGGCAGCGTGGCGGAAAAGTGCGGCGAAGTCTTGCGGAAGCTGACATTCACGAACTGGTAGCCCCTGGACTGCGTCATCGTGTCCATGGCGCAGACGACGTCGCGCTGCCAGTCGCGCCGGTTGGTGATCACGAACGGCCCGATGGTTTCGGTCGTCCAGCGGCCGCTCCTGGGCGTTTTGCCGGCCTTTGCGCCGGTGCGCCAGTGCTGGGTATGCACGTCCATGTTGAACGTGGGCGCGAGCGGCAGGTTGGCTTCAAACGTGGCTGTGTCTTCGGTCTTGCGGATGCGGTTCATCAGCCAGTGGAAGGGCAGTTCGCGGGGAGCGAGCCTGACGATCACGGCCGGACAGCGGAAGCAGCTGTCCTGCAACCGCAGCCGGACCAGGAATCGCGAGGCGGAGAGCCATTCGATTCCGGAGATCCGGCCAGAGCCGGCGAGAGCCTGATCGATCCAGTACAGAATTCGCGTGGAACGCCGGCGGTTCATCCGCAGGCAGCCCCAATACCAGGTCGCCACCAGTATTGCTCCGAGAGCAAGGTCAAGTCCCAGGTTCCACAGCATGAGGAATGGTCCGCCAGCACCTTTCCGTGTGATGCGGCGGAACCCGGTTTTGGCTGCTAACTAAGACGGACCGGCCGTTCTGAAAGTGAGTCACAGGCCTCTATACGCGCCGTTGTCAACCAGGACGGTCTGCCCGGTGATGGACGAAGCCGCTTCCGACGCGAGCCAGACGATCGTGTTCGCCACATCCTCCGGATCGGCGATCTTCCCGGTGGCGGTGTCGTCCGCCCAACGCTGGTACATCTGCTCCTCCCCGACACCCAGCGCTTTCGAACGGGAACCCGCAAGCTCCTTGAGGCGGTCGGTCGCGGTGTAGCCCGGACCGACGTTGTTGACGAGAATTCCATCGCGCCCGTAAAGGTTCGCCAGACTCTTCACCAGGCCTACAACACCGGTGCGTATGGAGTTGGAAAGGATCAGGTCGGGGATCGGCTGCTTCACCGAACTGGACGTGATGGTGACGATGCGTCCCCAGCGCTGGCGCTGCATCCAGGGGATCACCTCGCGGCAGAACGAGACGGTGCTGAGCAGGTTCAACTCGAACGCCCTGCGCCAGTCGTCATTGGTGAGCTCGGAGAACGCCTTGGCCGGGGGACCACCGGCGTTCGTGACGCAAATGTCGATCCGTCCGAATCTCTCGCCGACGGCTGCGACGAACTGCCGCACGGCTTCGGCGTCGGTTACGTCGAGGGCGCGCGTGAACACCTCGACCTTGTACTTCGACTCGATGTCGGCGGCCACGGAGTCCAACGCCTGCTGGTTGCGCGCGCACAGGGCGACCTTTGCGCCCTCGGCGGCAAACCTCATCGCCGTGGTTTTTCCGATGCCCTGGCTGGAAGCGGCAACAATGGCTACTCGTCCCTTCAGTCCTGTTTCCATACCCTCGCTATTTCCTTGCTGCCGGCGGAAGAGTGGAGTCAACCACGAAGAATCGGTTCTGGCCGCCAGGCTGAATGTTGTTCTTCTCGAAGCAGTGCTTGATCATCCTGCGCATCTGACGGCTGACGGCGTACTGCTCGCCGGGACGCGTCTTGACCGTCATCAGGTAGTCCACTTCCCCGCCATGGAAACGGTCAATGCCGGGCACCTGCGGGTCGGCGACGATCGCGTCGCGGAACTGCGGGTCGTTGCGAACCTCCATGCCGACTTCGTTGAGCAGCGAGATGATCCGGTCGCTGTCTTCCTTGTAATCGACCGAGATGTGCAGCGAGATCTGCGTCCAGTCGCGCGTGAGATTGCTCACGATCGAGATCATGCTGTTGGGGATGATGTGCTGGGTGCCGTCGGCGTCCCGCAACATGGTGCGACGCAGGGTCATCATTTCGACCGTGCCCTGCACCGCCCCGATCTTCACGGTGTCACCGACGTCGTACTGGTTCTCGAAGAGGATGAAGAACCCGTTGATGACGTCCTTCACCAGCGCCTGCGCGCCGAAGCCGATAGCCAGGCCGAGCACTCCGGCGCTGGCCAGCAGCGGGCCTACGTTCACTCTCAACTGCTGGAGGATCGTCAGGCCGGCAAAGAAGAAGATCAGGAACATGCCGCCGCCGTGCACGACGCCTGCCAGCGTTCGAAGCTGCTGGGCGCGGAAGGTGGACGGGAGGTCCTGCCGCTTGCTGATCGTGATCAGCCGGTCCGTCAGCACATTGAGCAAGTGCCACAACACGGCGACGACGATGAGGATGCTGAGGATTTTCGGAACGTGTTCGCGAAGCAGGTTGAAGCTGTCTTCGCCCCACTCTTCGATGAGGCGGTGCCAGCGTTCGCCCCAGGATGGAACGGGAACTAGAAGCATGATGCCGGATTATAAATTGCACTGGCTTCCGGGCTTACTCGCCAACGTATAATCGCCTGCATCTCCGTACCGAAGTGCAAAGCGTATGCAACTACGAACCGCGGTGTTTTTCATCCCGTTCTTCTCTGTCTGCCTGTTCGCCGCCGAGCCCGATTCGCAACCCGCGGCGCCCGCGAGCGCGACGACGGTTGCACAGGTGCGACGCCGCCACATCCAGGACGAGCCCCTGAATCCCGAACTGGAGCGCGAGATGGCGAGAGCCCGCGCCAAGCAGCGTTACGCGGACCTCAAGAGGGATTCCGAGAAGCTGCTCGAGATCGCGACCGAGCTGAAGCGTTACGTGGACAAGTCGGGCGAGAGCGTCTTGAGCCTGGAGGTCATCCGAAAGGCCGAGGAGATGGAGAAACTCGCGAAGGACGTCCGGAAGCGAATGAGAGGCGAGTAATGGCGCATCTGATGACTCAAACGCGCCATTCGAGCGCGATCGCGTCTGTGACCATGGGCCCGGCGGTTACGAGCGTGTGAGGCGATCCATTGCCTGTTCAGCTCCTAAAATGCTATAAACACTTGCTCTTAAGCTGCAGTTGCCCCCAACGCGGTGCAGCTGCATTTCAACCCAACGCGGCCAAACTCCAACATTCTGTAGTGGAAGCGCGTTCCGGGTTCAGGCGACCCGTGTACGCGCGCGCAGACGTGTTCCCATGCGCGTTAGTTGCGGCATCGCCATTGAGACCGATGGAGCCGCGGTTGAGCTCCGATCTTGAGAACTCGGCACCCCAAGTGTCCGAGACCCGCAACGAGTTTTTAACTTGGAGGAATGTATGAATAGCTGGCTCAATTTGAGCCGAGTTGCCGTCGGGCGCAAGTTTTTCTCGATGGCACTTTTGGCCTGCCTGCTGATGTTCAGCATGGCCACCTTTGCGCAGACCGAAGCGCACCCAACGACTCCGCAGACCGGCGTGCAGCCGGCTGCGGCGCAGGAACCCGCTCAGCACGCAACCCACCAGCCCGGTGGCGAAGCCAACCTGAAGCTTCCCGACCTGAGCAGCGTCAGCTTCTTCAATAACGCCATCGACGGACACAAGCTGCTCCTCATCGGCATCGGTGTCAGCATCTTCGGCCTGCTCTTCGGTCTGGCGATCTACGTCCAGTTGAAGAACCTGCCAGTTCACCGCGCGATGCGCGAGATCTCGGAACTGATCTATGAGACCTGTAAGACCTACCTGGTCACACAGGGCAAGTTCCTGATGATTCTGGAAGCCTTTATTGCCGTCATCATCGTGTTGTACTTCGGCCTGCTGCTGAAGTTCGAGGCTTTCCGCGTCATCATCATCCTTGCGTTCAGTCTCATCGGCATCCTGGGCAGCTACGGCGTTGCGTGGTTTGGAATTCGCGTAAACACCTTCGCCAACTCGCGCACGGCGTTCGCCGGACTTGGCGGCAAGCCGTACCCTATCTATGACATTCCCCTCAAGGCGGGCATGAGCATCGGCATGATGCTGATCAGCGTCGAGTTGCTGATCATGCTCTGCATCCTGCTCTTCATCCCCGGCGACTACGCTGGCCCCTGCTTCATCGGATTCGCCATCGGTGAATCGCTCGGCGCGGCCGCGTTGCGCATTGCCGGCGGCATCTTCACCAAGATCGCCGACATCGGTTCCGACCTGATGAAGATCGTCTTCAAGATCAAGGAAGACGATGCCCGCAACCCCGGCGTGATCGCCGATTGCACGGGCGACAACGCGGGCGACTCGGTCGGACCCTCGGCCGACGGTTTCGAAACCTACGGCGTGACGGGCGTCGCCCTGATCACGTTCATCCTGCTCGGCGTCCGCAACCCGACCGTCCAGGTCCAGCTTCTGGTCTGGATCTTCGTGATGCGCGTCGTCATGCTGCTGGCCAGCGCCGGCGCTTACTTCATCAATCAGTTGATCGCCAAGGCCAGGTACGGCAACGCCGACCGCATGAACTTCGAGGCTCCGCTGACCTCGCTGGTCTGGATCACCTCCGTCGTCTCGATCGCCCTGACGTACATCGTTTCGTACCTGATGATCCCGACGCTCGGCGACGATGCCAGCCTGTGGTGGAAGCTTGCGACCATCATCAGTTGCGGCACGCTGGCAGGCGCAGTCATTCCGGAACTGGTGAAGGTGTTCACCTCGACGGAATCGCGCCACGTTGAGGAAGTGGTGACGTCCTCGGAAGAGGGCGGCGCTTCGCTGAACATCCTCTCCGGCCTGGTCGCGGGCAACTTCTCGGCCTACTACCTGGGACTCGCGATGGTCGTCCTGATGGGCGTCGCGTACTACTTCAGCCTCCAGGGCCTCGCAGCCCTGATGCTGGTACCGGCGGTGTTTGCGTTCGGCCTGGTAGCGTTCGGCTTCCTCGGCATGGGACCGGTCACCATCGCGGTGGACTCCTACGGCCCGGTAACCGACAACGCGCAGTCCGTTTACGAACTGTCGCTCATCGAGAACGTTCCCAACGTGAAGTCCGAGATCAAGCGCGACTTCGGTTTCGACGTGAACTTCGAGCGCGCCAAGGACCTGCTGGAAGAGAACGACGGCGCGGGTAACACCTTCAAGGCGACGGCCAAGCCCGTGCTCATCGGTACGGCCGTGGTTGGCGCAACGACGATGATCTTCTCGATCATCATGGGCCTGACCGGCGGATTGACGCACGGGCAGGAAAACCTCTCGCTGCTGCACGCCCCGTTCGTGCTCGGCCTGATCACGGGCGGCGCCATGATCTACTGGTTCACCGGTGCTTCCACGCAGGCCGTGACCACGGGCGCCTATCGCGCCGTCGAGTTCATCAAGGCCAACATCAAGCTGGAAGGCGTTGAAAAGGCCAGCGTCAGCGACTCGAAGAAGGTGGTTGAAATCTGCACGCAGTACGCGCAGAAGGGCATGTTCAACATCTTCCTCGCCGTGTTCTTCGGAACGCTCGCATTCGCGTTCCTCGAGCCGTTCTTCTTCATCGGCTACCTGATCTCGATTGCGATCTCGGGCCTGTACCAGGCGATCTTCATGGCCAACGCCGGCGGCGCCTGGGACAACGCGAAGAAGGTCGTCGAGACCGAGATGAAGGCCAAGGGCACGGACCTGCACGCGGCTACCGTCGTGGGCGACACCGTGGGAGACCCGTTCAAGGACACCTCGTCGGTGGCCATGAACCCGGTCATCAAGTTCACCACGCTCTTCGGCCTGCTCGCGGTGGAACTCGCGGTCACGCTCGCGAACCGCAACCAGGGACTGACGCACGTGCTGGCGTTCGCGTTCTTCCTTGTGTCGGTGTTCTTCGTACACCGTTCGTTCTACGGTATGCGGATCGGCACGGCGCGCGCGGCAAAGGCAGCCCACGGCGACTAACCCAAACTTTGTTCACCGCGAACGCCGCCCTCCACGGGCGGCGTTTTCCTTTTAGAATCGCTCGGGCATGATGAGCGGATTGCGACGGGAATGGTTCCAGCTTGAGGAAGTGCGCCTGCACGCCATGGTTGCAGGCCCCGCGGACGGTCCGCTGGTCCTGCTGCTGCACGGGTTTCCGGAGTTCTGGTACTCGTGGCGGCACCAGATACCCGCACTGGCGTCCGCCGGATTCCGCGTGATCGCGCCCGACCAGCGTGGATACAACCTGAGCGACAAGCCCGGCGAGCTTCGGGCCTACACACGCGAAAGGCTGGCGGCAGACGTCATTGGGATCGCAGACCGGTTGGGGCGGCAGCGCTTCGCCCTCGTAGGACACGACTGGGGCGGAATCGTAGCGTGGGAGGTCGCGTCGAGATTTTCCGGGCGCGTGGAACGTATTGCAATCGTTAACGCACCGCATCCCGACGTCTTCGGACAGTACGCCCGGCGGCACCTGTCGCAGATGCTGAAGAGCTGGTACATCCTGTTCTTTCAAGTTCCCGGCCTTCCCGAAAAGCTGCTGTCGCGGCGCGAGTTCGCGGGTTTGCGGAGAATGCTGCTGAGCACAAGCCTTCCCGGCACGTTCTCGCCACAAGACATTGCTCTCTACCGCGAGGCATGGAGCAGGTCTGGAGCGCTTACCGCGATGATTCACTGGTATCGCGCGAACGCCCGTCGCACGGCGACCGCCGTCACGACTCCTCGAATCCCATGCCCGACGCTTCTCCTTTGGGGCGAGAAGGACCCGGCGCTCAACGCGGAACTGGCGCGCGAATCGCTGAAGGTCTGCGACTCCGGGTCGGTGCGGATGTTCCCCGACGCAACGCACTGGTTGCACCAGGAGTTCCCGCAAGAGGTCAATGGCGAGCTACTGCGCTTCCTGCGCGCGCACTGAGTGATCTGCGACCGGGATGGTATCCTGAGCCGCAATGGACGTCGTCTCGTTAACGCGCCAACTGATCGATATCGAATCCATCACCGGCAATGAAGCCGGTGTCGGCGAGTTTGTGGCTGCGCACCTCGAGTCTCTCGGCTACGCGGTGGAACGCATGCCGGTCGAGCGCCACCGCTTCAACGTGTTCGCCGCCCCGCGGCAAACGCCGGAGCCGCCGCTGGTCTTCTCGACTCATCTCGACGTTGTGCCGCCATGGATCGCCTCGCGGGAGGACGCCCACAACATCTACGGGCGCGGCGCGTGTGACGCCAAGGGAATCATCGCCGCGCAGATCGCCGCGGCCGAGCAGTTGAACGCGTCCGGCGTACCGGCCGGGCTTTTGTTCGTCGCCGGAGAGGAGCGTGACTCGCTCGGAGCACAGATCGCGAACGAGAACGCGCGCGGCTCGAAGTTCCTCGTCAACGGCGAACCGACGGACAACCGCATCGCCCTGGCTTCCAAGGGCGCGCTGCGCGTCGAAGTCACCTCCCACGGCAAGATGGCGCACTCTGCCTACCCGGAGCTCGGCGAATCCGCAATTGACAAATTACTGGACGCGCTACAGGCGCTGCGGGCGATGGAGTTGCCGCACAATTCGGAGATCGGGCCGAGCACTCTGAATATCGGCATCATCGAGGGCGGCCGCGCAACCAACGTCATCCCGGATTACGCCAAGGCACAACTGCTGTTCCGCCTGGTGGCTCCGTCCGAAGAGTTGCGGGAAGCCATCGTGAACGCGGTCGGCAGCAAGGGAGAGATCGCGTTCGTCCTCGACATTCCTTATATGAAGTTCCGCACCGTTCCGGGCATTCCGACGATGACAGCGTCGTTCACCACGGATATTCCGAAGCTCTCCAATTGGGGAGAACCGGTGCTGCTCGGACCGGGATCGATTCACGTCGCGCACACCGACGGCGAGTTCATCGGCAAACGCGAGTTGCACGAGGCGATTGCCCTTTATGGCACAATTGCCCGGCACCTGCTGCAATAATTCCGGAGCCTTCCGGAGCCTCACGATCTTCGCTTTTCATCTAACGCAGTGGAGGATTCTTAATGGCTACAGCAACGAAGACCCGGCTGTTCTCGACCCGTGTCGACATCCCTGAAGATAAGCGCGACCAGGTGGTCGAAATCCTGAACGGCAGGCTGGCTGAAACGTTCGATCTGTACACCCAGGTAAAGCAGGCACACTGGAACATCAAGGGCAAAGACTTCTATCAGCTGCATCTGCTGTTTGACAAGATTGCTGCCGATATCGAGCCTTTCGTGGACCAGATCGCCGAGCGCGCGACGGCCCTGGGCGGCGTCGCACTGGGAACGGCACGTTCGGCGGCGAAGAACTCCAGCCTTCCGGAGTACGACTTCAACGCGCTCACCGGCGAGCAGCACCTCCGGGCGGTAGCCGAGCGGCTCTCGCTGTACGCGAATTCGTGCCGCGCGGCTATCGACCAGACCGATGGGCTGGGCGACGCCGTCACGGCTGACCTCTTCACGGAAGCAGCGGCCCTGGCCGACCAGGATCTCTACCTGATCGAGTCGCATCTCCAGGCCTAAACCGCAGAACCGTCGAGAGCGCCCGGAAAACGGGCGCTCTTGCTGTTTCCGCAGCGGCACGCAACGCCTGTATCCGCTCCCGCCGGGAAGCCTATAGACTAAGAATCATGCCGGGCAGCTCGTTGAACTCTCTCGCCAACGCCTCCTCCGCCTATCTCCGGTCTGCAATGCACCAACCGGTTCGGTGGCATCCATGGGGTCCCGAGGCGCTGGCGCTGGCACAGCAGGAGAACAAGCCCATACTGCTCGACATTGGCGCCGTCTGGTGCCACTGGTGTCACGTGATGGACCGCGAGTCCTACGAGTCTCCGGAAATCGCCGAAATCGTGAACCGGGACTTCATCGCCGTGAAGGTTGACCGCGATGAGCGTCCTGACGTCGACGCCCGTTACCAAACGGCGGTCGCCGCCATCAGCGGACAAGGCGGTTGGCCACTCACGGCTTTCCTCACGCCCGAAGGCAAGCCCTTCTATGGCGGCACGTACTTCCCGCCACAGGACACCTTTGGACGTCCCAGCTTCCGCAAGATCCTGATGGCGATCGCCGACGCATTCAAAGAGCGCCGGGACGACGTGGAGAAGGAAGCCGCGAACCTGATGCATGCGCTCGGGCAC
>DASPLH010000219.1:0-6812 GCA_035627675.1 Clostridia bacterium | reverse complement strand
GGCTCCGCGCCGGCTCACGCGCGCAACTGCCACATCAGCCAGCGAAGCGTTTGCCACACTGCGCAGCCACTGCTGCGCACGCTCGTCGAAGCGTCGCGAAACGGGAGCGGCATCCACTACGGCTCCTCCGCCGATGGTGATAACCGGAGAGAACTGGCGGACGATCAACCGGTCTCCCGGCACGATCGGCAGTGGCTCGGCGAAACGCAACCGCACCAGGGCTGTCGCGCCCGGTTGTAGAGGTTCGGGCTCCGCGCCGATTCTCGGCAGCACGACCTCGGCAATCGTCTCCGCGGTATGCGTGTGCGGGTGTGCGCGCGCGTGATTCCGCAGCGGCTTCGCATTGGGGAGCAACGTCAGCGAGACATCCGCGCGCCGTGTCGATCGATATCCGTGCGGCGCGACCAGCATCATGCCGCGTGCAAGATCTTCGAGTTCCACACCGGCGAGATTCAACGCCGTGCGCTGTCCGGCCGTAGCCTCGTCAGCCGCGCGGCCACGTACCTGCACGCCGCGCACGCGCACCGTTCGTCCGGCCGGCAGGAGTTCCAGCTCGTCTTCTTTGCGGATCTTTCCGGTGAGCAGCGTTCCGGTAACGACCGTTCCGAAGCCTTTCATTGTGAACGCCCGGTCGATCGGCAGGCGAACGGCTCCGGCGGTGCTTTTGCCGGGTGTACCTTCGGCGATGCGCGCCAGTTCGCGCCGGAACTCGTCGAGCCCCGCGCCCGTGATGGCGCTCACCGGCACGATCGGCGCGCGCGCGCCGTCTAGGAACGACCCGCGCACGAACTCCTCCACCTCCATGCGCACGACCTCGAGCGTGTCGGCATCCACCAGGTCGCTCTTGGTCAGCACGGTTATTCCGCGCTCCACGCCCAGCATGCGGCAGATGTCGAAGTGTTCGCGCGTCTGCGGCATCACGCCTTCATCGGCGGCCACGATCAACAGCACGATGTCGATTCCGCCGACTCCGGCCAGCATGTTGCGCACGAAGCGCTCGTGTCCCGGCACGTCCACGAACCCGAGCCGAAGATCCTCTCCGCCCGGAGCCTTCAACGCGAGGTGCGCGAAGCCGAGGTCGATGGTGATGCCGCGCCGCTTCTCTTCTTCCAGTCGGTCGGTGTCAATGCCGGTCAGGGCCCGCACCAGTGCGGTCTTTCCGTGATCGATGTGCCCGGCCGTGCCGACTATGACGGATTTCATCGGCAACAAGTGTAACGAACCGAAGCGTTACACGCGCCACCCTTTCCGCCGCAGCACGGCGTCGTCCGGCGGCAGACCCGCCCATTCCGCAGCGGCAACACCGAACCGGACGGAGCCGGAGGGGAAGGTCAGCACCTGGCACGCAAGCTGCGAGATGCCCGGTCGCGTGTCCCGCGTCAGACGGCCATTCGGTCATTGCTGCTTTAGACAATTGCTCCGCCTGCCTCGACCGCGCTATTCTGCCCGCAGTTCTCCGATCGAAGGGTCCCGCATGGCGAATTTTTTCGAACCACCCCGGTATATCGCGATCGAAGGTCCGATACGAGTCGGCAAGAGCACTCTGGCGCGTGTCATCGCCGAGCAGCTTCATGGCCAGCTCATCCATGAACCGGAGGAGAATGCATTCCTGCGAGCCTTCTACGACGGAGAGCCGGGGGCGGCCTTCCAGACGCAATTCGCCTTCCTGATCCGGCGCTACGAGCAGTTGAAGGCCCTCGACGTCAGCCCGACCTCCCAGAAGATCGTCGTCGCCGACTACATCTTCGAGAAAGACAAGATCTTCGCCAACCTCAACCTGAGCGACCCGGAGCTGGCCGTCTACGATCGCTACTACAAGATGTTCAGGGCCGAGGTGCCCACGCCGGAGCTGGTCATCTACCTCCAGGCCACGCCCGAGGTGCTGCGCAAGCGCCTGAAGAAGAAGAACGCTTCGGCCGAACGCGGCGTCAGCGACGACTACCTTGAAGAAGTCGTAAAGGCCTACGAACACTTCTTCTTCCACTACACGGCTTCGGACCTGCTGGTCGTGAATACGAACGAGATCGACTTCGTCGAGCGCTCCGCCGACCTCCAGCAACTCCTGCGCCGCGTCAGCGAGCCCATCAAGGGAACCCAGTACTTCCTGCCTCTAGGCCAGGGCGAGGCCGCCGGAGCCTGACCCGTTCCATGTGTCACCCTGAACGCCTCTTCACGGGCGTTCAGGGTCTATGTATTGCGTTCCCCACCAGCTATCTAAGACTCGAAGCTCTATCGCCCGAACCCTACCCTTTCCCCTTTCAATTCTTGCGACTACAATACCTCGGGCCACATCTCTAACCACTGAGCCGCGGATTGCCCCGCAGTCCGCACTTCAAGAACCGAGGACAGGCGGTATCCCCAGGGGAGCCGCACTGGAGGTTTCTGTGAGTCTCACAACGGGCGATTTCCGCTCGAAAATCACTGTTCAGACACTTCAGGAAAAGAAACAAAAGCGCGAACCGATCACGTGCCTCACCGCGTACGACTACGCGACCGCCCGCCTGGTGGACGAAGCCGGCATTGACATGATCCTGGTCGGCGACTCGCTCGCCCAGACCGTGCTCGGCTACGACAACACCCTGCCGGTCACGATGGACGAGATGATGCATCATACCCGCGCCGTGCGCCGGGCCGTGAAGCAAGCCTTGCTGATCGCCGACATGCCCTATGCCTCGTACCACGTCGGGATGCGCCGCGCCTTGGAGAACGCTTCCCGCTTCGTGAAAGAGGGTGGCGCCGAGGCCGTAAAGATCGAGGGTGGAGCGAAGCGCGTACGGCTGATCGAACGCATGCTCGATGCGGAGATTCCCGTCGTCGGACACATCGGTCTCACTCCGCAATCGCTGCACGTCATGGGCGGCTACAAGGTGCAAGGCAAGACGCTCTCGGCCATCGAAGACCTGATCAAGGACGCGCTGGCGCTCGACCGCGCCGGCGTCTGCTGTCTCGTGCTGGAGGGCATTCCGCGCGAAGTCGCCGCCATGATCACCGAAGAGGTCGAGACCCCGACCATCGGCATCGGCGCGGGTCCGGAGTGCGACGGCCAAGTGCTTGTCTTCCACGATCTGGTCAACCTGACGTTCCATCCCGCCGCGAAGTTCGTTCGCCGCTACGCCGATCTCTCCGGCGCAATCACCGAGGCGGTCAAGGGTTTCCGCGACGACGTGAAAAATGGCGGGTACCCCGGCGACGCCGAGTCGTATCATCTGCCGAAAGAGACTCAGGTTGCGCTGGAAACCGTGATGGCGCGCAAGAGGGCGATGCGCAAGTGAACGCAAGACCAGATCGATTCCTATGTGCCGCCGTGCTGATGCTCGGCGGCTTTGCTTTGGCACAAACAACGACACCCGCTCCGCAGACTCCCGGAGCGACCGCCACCACGCCTCAGGGGGCGCAACGCGCTGCGGTCGGAAAACTCACCCAGCGTTGTTCCGCCGCCGGAGGCTTCTGCGTCCAGGTTCCCGAAGCCTGGCAGGACATGGGCGAAGTCTTCGAGGGCGCCGGCTTCGTCGTTGCCGAACCTTCAAGGAACCGTCCGAAAGAGAACTGGAACAACATCACCGCCGGCGCCATCGAACTGCCCGAACCCGATCCCGGGAAAGAGCGTCCGGAACTCGGAGAGCTCGTGGACGTCGTGCTCGGCTCTCCCGCCGAGGGCACGACGATGGAAACCCTGAGGCGCTCGCGAGAAGTGATCGCCGACATGCCAACCGAGATCGTGCAGATACGGTTGCGGTCGAAGACGAGCGAATGGATGGAACAGATTGCGTTGCTCGACGCCGACGAGGTCGTGTACTCCGTTGCGCTCGGATGTGCGCCGGGCGACGCCGCGCGCCTGCAACCTCTCTTCGATCGCGTGCTGCACAGCTGGCGCCCCGCGCCTCCCGCGCCCGCCCCTGCGCCGAAACCGGCGCCCGCCCTGCCGCAGCGTTAAACTGGTCAACGCATGCGCATCGTTCACAGTCCGAGAGAAATGCAGGCCGCCTGCCGCGCCGCACGGCGTGAAGGCAAGCGCGTAGGCTTCGTGCCAACGATGGGCGCGCTCCACGCCGGACACATCTCGCTGGTCAAGTCTGCCCGCGCGCAGTCCGATTTCGTAGCCGTATCTATATTCGTGAATCCTCTACAGTTCGGTCCGGCCGAGGACTTCACCAAGTACCCGCGCATGTTGGCCGACGACTGCCAGAAACTCGAAGCCGAGCGGGTGGACATCGTGTTCGCGCCGACCAGGGACGACATGTACCCCTCCGGCGCAAGCACGACCGTGTACGTCGAGGGCCTCAGCGAGAAGCTCGACGGCCGGTCGCGCCCGGGACACTTCAAGGGCGTCACAACCGTCGTGGCAAAGCTCTTCGAAATCGTCCGTCCGGAGCTGGCCTTCTTCGGACAGAAAGACGCGGCCCAGGTGGCTGTCATCCGCAAGATGGTGCGCGACCTCGACATGGACCTCGACATCGTCGTCTGCCCCACGACGCGCGAGAAAGACGGACTCGCCATGTCCTCGCGCAATGCCTATCTCTCGCCCGAGCAACGCACGCAAGCCCTCTGCCTCTACCGTTCGCTGATGCGCGTGCAGACTCTGGCCGACCAGGGCGAGCACCGCGCCGCCACGCTGCTCGAAGCCGGCGAGCAGGTGGTCGCCGAAGAGCCCGGAGCAAGGCTGGACTACTACGAGATCGTCAACTCCGACACGCTCGACCCGGTGGACGACATCAGCCACGGAGCGCTGGTTGCCGTAGCAGCCTGGGTCGGCAACACCCGCCTCATCGACAACATAGTGCTCCACGGGCCCGGCAAGGCACACAAAGTAGCGCAGTAAAGAGGTGCGAGGTGCTAGGCGCTAGACACATGCCCGGCACTCACGTGCCGGGCCGTCAACCGCTTTGCGCGAGTCCGCCACCTGCTCGCATCACCTGGACTCCACACCCTGCTCTGGTGCGAGCAGTGCAAGGTTCGGGATGACGATGCTCTGCACTGTCTTCCATCGACGCCCTTTGGACTGCACCTCCAGTTGCAGCGCGTATTTCAGGTAAGCGGCGTTCATGGCCTCCCGCGGACCGGGCGGCAGGAAGATGCCAGCGTAACCTGACGCGAGCGCGCCTTTCCCGGCACTCATCTGCACTGTTTGAATTCGAAAAGGCAACGAGGCGTACTCGATGCACTCACGCTCAACAGCACCAGGGAGAACTTCACGAATCAGGCATTCGCCCCGAATGGTCGCTCCGCCCAGATCAGAGTTGGATACCTCTAGATCAACACGCAGCGCTATTGCGGTAGGGGCATTCTTGGACACTCGCAGCGAGCCCTCCAGTGCGTTGTCGGCTCGAACTGGTGAAAGCGTGAAGTGAACGGGGTCGCCGAATGTCTGAATCTCCGGCGGTCCGTGAACTTCTCGATACTGGCTGTCGAGCAAAGCAGCTGCCCTTTGGCGGTAGCCCGGCCGAACCCCTTTCATCCATCCACCCCAAACAGCTGCGGCCCCATAAAGCAAAAATGAGAGTCCCACTGGGGGATCGTAAGCGTTACGGAACAGGATCACCGTAACGGTGTGAATCACGATCACCGAGAAGTACACCTGAAGAAGACTCATGAGTATCGGCGAAAACTTTCCGGACTCCCAGGCTTCCAGAGCTGTCTTTCGTGCTTTGACCAGGTTGAACGTAAGCACGGCACCAGCGAAGAAAACAGCCGGAACGAGCTCTCGGAGAGTTTTGCTCGTCAGGGTGACCAGGTACGCGAGCGTCACACTTGTGACCAGCCCAGACCACACCAAGACGGATTTTTGGCCAAATTCGTCGCCAAGGTTCTTGATGACAGACGAAACAGGAATGTTCTGCGGCGTCATTGTGCGTGCAAATGTATTACACCTGCTCCGGAGATGGACAGTAGCTCTATGCGAATTAGCTGGGCCGCGAGTAGAATGCCGAGAATCCCAATGGAGTCCGCCAGGTCGAAGTTGCACGATGCGTTCGCGTGCCTCCTCTGCACTCGTCGCCCCAACGCTACACAGGCCTTCGCTCAGGATCACTGCATCCGCAGTACCGTGGTTCATCTGTGAAGATCCGTGGTCAATCCATCTGCCGCTGGCAGCTGGCAGCTGGTAGCTAGAAGCTCCCTGGCATTTAGCGCCTGGTACCAGCACCTTCTTTATAATCGTCCCTTATGGCAACTACGCCGGAAATGCCTGTGCGGACCGAGTCAAAGTACGAGCCGGTCATAGGCCTCGAAGTTCACGTTCAACTGCTAACCAAGACGAAGGCGTTCTGCGCCTGCTCGACCGAGTTCGGCGCGCCGCCGAACTCCAACGTCTGCCCTGTGTGCCTGGGACTGCCCGGGGCACTGCCGGTACTCAACCGGCAGGTGGTGGACTTCGCAGTGCTCGCGGCCGAGGCCCTGAACTGCCGCATCAACGAGACCTCGATCTTCGCCCGCAAGAACTACTTCTACCCCGATCTGCCGAAGGGCTACCAGATCTCGCAGTACGATAAGCCGCTCGCGGAACACGGCTACATCGAGATCACGGCGGCCAACGGCGGACGCAAGCGCATCGGCATTACGCGCTTGCACCTGGAAGAAGACGCGGGCAAGAGCATGCACGACGGCTACGCCGACTCCGCCGACCGCACCTACGTCGATCTGAACCGCAGCGGCGTGCCGCTCATCGAGATCGTCAGCGAGCCGGACCTCTCTTCGCCCGAAGAAGCCTACGAGTACCTCACCCGCCTGAAGGAGATCATCCTGTACACGGGCGTGAGCGACTGCAACATGGAAGAAGGCTCGCTGCGCTGTGACGCCAACGTGTCCATCCGTCC
>DASPLH010000218.1:0-13509 GCA_035627675.1 Clostridia bacterium | reverse complement strand
ACCTCCTTCATCTCGGGAGGTTTGGCGTAGGCGTCTGCGCGATCGAGTTTCACCTTGCCCATGCCGCGGTCCATGGCTTCGTTCGCCAGGCGGTCGGCATCGCGGTTGAGGTGCCGCAGCACGTGCTGGATCTCGAACCGGTCGAGCCGGTGGATGAGCTGCTTGGCTTCGCGGTAGATGTCCAGCAGCGACTCGCTCTTTACCTTGTACTGCCCCTTGATTTGCTTGACCAGCAGTTCGGAGTCGCTGACAACCTTCAGCGACTTGCACCCGTGCTGGTGTGCGTACTCAAGCGCCGCCATCAGGCCGCTGTACTCGGCGAAGTTGTTGGTCTGCACGCCGAGGAACTCGCTCAACTCCGCCACCTTGCGGCCTTGCGGATCGGTGATGTACGCGCCGAAGCCCGCTGGACCCGGGTTTCCGCGCGCGCCGCCATCGATGTGCGCGACGAGGTACTCCCCCGCGGCCTGGTCCGCAGGATCGCCGAACAGTGCTTGTGTCGCTGGGGAAGACTTCTGGCCGGGCGCTTTGCGAAAAGGCATGTCCCAAGACTATCGCAACGGCGCAGCCCGGGGTACGCCGCGCCCCGGGTGGTGAACCAGCGTTGCTACTCGCGATTCCATCGATGATGATCTATTTACAAAACAAGGGCCACAACGAATCGGGGAAACACGGGGTGAAGGGTGGATGCCTGCTCTCAAGGCTCAGGAAGTCACGTTTCTTGAACTGCGACCTGCGGTTCTCTGCATCGAGTGCGAACTGATCAGCTACAACAACACCGAGCGCTGTCTCGCCTGCGGCAGCCGCGCCGTGCTGAGCCTTTCGCGCGTGCTGGGCGGCTCCCTGCGGCAACAGAAGGGCGTCTCAGCCGCGCAGGATTGCGCCGACCGTCTTGTCTCCGACCTGCTGGACGACAGCTCGCTGATCCACGCTCCCGCAGGCCAGGACCTGGCTCTGGTGGCGCGCTCGGCGATGTTCGGGGCCGTGGAGAAAGCCATGCACCTGACCGGCGCCGAAGGGGCGGCACTCGGCCTCTACCAGGATGGACACATCGTCTGCACCGCGCAGGCAGGGGATGCCGCGCCGCCGCTGGGCGCTCGCGTGAGTCTCGATCTTGGAATCTCCGGGGCTTGTGTGCGCGCGGGGCGAACCATGCGATCCGACGGCGCTGAGCGTGACACATTGGTGGACCGCCGGGCTTCGCAGGCGCTTGGCGTGGAGTCGGTCGTAGCCGCGCCAATGATGCATCTCGACAACGTCTTCGGAATCCTCGAAGTCCTCTCGCCGCGGCCCCGGGCGTTCAACGACGAGCACGTTGCCACCGTTCAGTCGCTCGCCGCCCTGATGGTGGTCGGCCTCATGCGGTTGAACGCACGTTCAAGGCATGCGCGGACGGTTGCGTCCATAGATGCCACCACTGCGGGCTTACCACCGCACGTCATGTGACCTAACGTCCCTCCGCCAGCCGTGACGCGAGGCGGACTGGGAGGCCGGCGTGGATGATGCGCTGCTGTGCCTGCTCCAGCTGGTAGGGCACGCGGTAAAGGGTCATGGAGCGCTCGGCGGAATCGTAGGTGGCGAAGCCTGCTCGGGGATCTCCGTCGCGTGGCTGCCCGACCGAGCCCGGATTGATGAAGTACCTGGCTTCGGGATCGAGCGTGACTTTCATCTGCTGTGGTTCGTCGCGGTGCCCGCGGTCGAGTCGGAAGTCCGAGATTTCACCGTGGCGCAGCTCCCATCCAATCTGGACATGGGTATGTCCGAAGAACGTGACCGGAACGGGCGAGGTTTCCAGCAGGCGCTCGACGATCGGCTCGGAGAGCAGGTATTCATCCTCGTCGAAGGGAGACCCGTGGACAAACTGGATGCCGGTCCAGGTGGCGTCCGTGACCGGGCCGCGAGGAAGCTCAGCCACCCAGCGGCGGTTCTCGTCGGTGAGCGCCAGTTGAGTCCAGCGCGCGGCCAGCGCCGCCGTTGGATTGAAGTCACTCAGGTTGCTCAGCCCGCTACAGGCGCGGTCGTGGTTGCCGCGCACGAAGATGTCGCCCAGCGTGCGCACGCGCTCCACGACTTCGTTGGGGCAGGCGCCGTAGCCGACGTTGTCGCCGAGGTTGGCAACGCCGTCGCAGTCGGGCGCCGCTGCAAGCACGGCTTCGAGTGCCTCCAGATTTCCGTGGACGTCGCTGATTATGAGCAGCCGCACCGTTCACCTTTCCGAGCGCGCCGCAATCGGGCGGCAACATCTTAACAGCACAGGTACATGCACTGATTGTTCATGCGCATGGGCCGGTATTGGGTCTAAAGTTAACCCATGCGCTTGATCCTGCGGATTTTCGGTTGCATTTTGCTGATCGCCTTCGCCGTGCCGGCGGCTTCGCGCGCCTACGCGCAGCAGCCGGCGCAGCCACCAGCGACGGAAGAAATCGCCACAGTCGTCTCCCGCGACTTCGGCCCGCAGTTCAAGATCGCGAAGGAGTTCGCCCCGATGTTCGCGGATTTCAACCGCGACGGGCGGGAAGACCTCGCCATCGTCGTCACCGGCGACAACCCGCTGATGAACGAAGGCACGTATCGCTACAAGGTGGCCGACCCGTACAACGCCTCCTTCGGATTCGGCGACCCGAAGGTCACCCTGAGTTTCTCGGTGAACGAAGACACGCCCCGCTACCTGCTCATCTCGCACACCTGGCGCTCTCCGGAGAAGAAGTTCGTCATCGTCAATGTGCCCTTCAAGGCCATCAAGCTGGGCAACATGCTCCTGAAGAAGAAGGCCATCCCAGCGGTTTCTTCCACGGACATCTCCGGCGTGCAGGGCGCCGTCTATTGGGACGGTCGCAAGTACAAGTGGGAAGCTGTTGGAATGGACGTTGACCGGTAGCTCTGACCGGCTTTCCGTAGCCACCCACCGCGCCGTCTCCTATAATCGCCTGCCATGAACCTGGAGCAGAAGCTTGCGGAACTGAAGCGCCGCGACGCCCTGGCCGAGGCCGGAGGCGGCGAAGAGCGTCGCGCTCGCGAACACAAGCTGGGCAAGATGACGGCCCGCGAGCGCATCAACTTCTTACTCGACGAAAACACTTTCGAGGAGACGGACAAGTTCGTCACCCACCGCTCGACCGACTTCGGCATGGACGAGCAGGTCTATTACGGGGACGGGTTCGTCACCGGGTACGGCAAGGTCGAGGGCCGCCTGGTGTTCGTCTTCGCCCAGGACTTCACCGTCTTTGGCGGTTCGCTTTCCGAGACGAACGCGGCGAAGATATGCAAGGTGATGGACCTTGCCATGAAGGTCGGCGCTCCGGTCATCGGCCTCAATGACTCGGGAGGCGCACGCATCCAGGAAGGCGTGCGCTCGCTGGCCGGCTACGCAGACATATTTCTTCGCAATACTCTGTCCTCGGGTGTGGTTCCGCAGATATCGGCCATCATGGGGCCCTGCGCCGGAGGCGCGGTGTACTCGCCGGCCATCACGGATTTCATCCTCATGGTGGACAAGACGTCGTACATGTTCATCACCGGGCCCGACGTCATCAAGGCCGTCACGCACGAAGAGGTCTCGAAGGACGAACTCGGCGGAGCGATGACGCACAACGCGACCAGCGGGGTGGCGCACTTCATGGCGCATGACGACGCCGAGTGCCTGTCGATGATCCGCGAGCTGCTCAGTTTCATTCCTTCGAACAACCTCGAAGACCCTCCGCGGAGGGCGTGCACGGACCCGGTTGACCGCGCCGACGAGCAGTTGGACAAGACGGTTCCGGCGGAATCCAACCGTCCGTACGACATCAAGGACGTCATCACGCGCGTGGTGGACGACGGCTACTTCTTTGAAGTCCACGAGCACTACGCCCGCAACATCGTGATCGGCTTCGCCCGCATGAGCGGGCGTCCCGTGGGCATCGTGGCGAACCAGCCGGCGGTGCTGGCCGGTGTGCTGGACATCGCGAGTTCGATCAAGGGCGCGCGCTTCGTCCGCTTCTGCGACTGCTTCAACATCCCTCTGGTGACGTTTGAGGATGTGCCCGGATTCCTTCCAGGGGTGCAGCAGGAGCACGGCGGAATCATCACGCACGGGGCGAAGCTGCTCTACGCCTTCGCCGAGGCAACGGTCCCGAAGATCACGGTGATCACCCGCAAGGCCTACGGCGGAGCTTACTGCGTGATGTCGTCGAAGCACATCCGCTCGGACGTCAACTACGCCTGGCCGACCGCAGAGATCGCGGTGATGGGCCCCGAAGGCGCCGTGAACATCGTTTACCGCCGCGAGCTGGATCGCGCGCTGAAAGAGGGCGCGAACGGCTCCAAGGGCGAGGCGGCGATGGCCAGGGTTCGCGAACAGAAGATCGAGGAGTTCCGCGAGCGTTTCGCAAACCCCTACGTCGCAGCCGAACGCGGGTACATCGACGCGGTGATACAGCCACGCGACACGCGGAGAAAGATCATCCAGGCGCTCGAGATGCTGGACTCCAAGCGCGACAAGAACCCGCCAAAGAAGCACGGCAATATCCCTCTGTAACCGTCCGGAGGGACGAAAGGCGCGGCCCTGGGCCGCGCCTTTGCCATTTGCAAACCACGCACCTATGTCTCGAACTTCACTCCGTACTCGCCCGGAACCAGGGGAAGCGAAGGACGGTGAACGCGCACGACGCGGGCTGGCTGGAACAGATTGTTGCCGCCTTCGACGTAGTGGACAGCCACGGTGATTGCGGTGCCCGGCGCGTACTCTACGTGGCTTGCGAACCCCAAGCCGCCCTTCGACAGGTTCAGCACGTGAACGATGTCGTCTTCCTTCCCGGGAATGCGGATGCAAGCCTGCGATGTCTTGGACGTGATGCGCACGTGCGCGCGTTCGTTTACCAGACGCCTTGGCGGCCGAAGGTGATACACCTCGTGCCCCGGAGGGACGAGGTTCAACTCTTCGCCTCCCACGTAGTCCTGCTTGTCGGCAAACCGGCGAAACTCCGCGTGGGCGCGGCAGCGAGGACAGTGGCCCTGCAACGTACCCGAGCTACCGAGTTCCTGCACCTGCCCCTCGGTCAGGTCGACAAGCTCAGTGTAGCGACAGGTTGTGCATTCCAGTACGACACGCTCGACCATTCACGCCTCTCTCGCCTTAGCTCAAGCTTAGGCGAAGCCGTGGCCCCAAGGGAAGCGTTCGTCGGAACGCGGACGTACCTATGGTGGTGTTACCAAAGAGCGGGCGTGAGCTCAATGCTGTATAACACTTCCCATGTTTCGAATCGCACTGCCGTTCGTTGTTCTCGCCGTCAGTGGCTTCGCCCAGCAGCTTCCCAACGCCGACCTGCTGACTCAGCCGCCGAAAGTAGCCGTGGCCGCCAAGTGCCCGGCGGTGGATGAATGGTCGACCCCGTCGGAAAAGACCTGCTACCGCACGACTCCGCGTTATGACGAAACCATGCAGTACGTCCGCAGGCTGGCGCAGGCCGCTCCGAAGCAGATCCGGCTGGAAGTGTTCGGCAAGACCGGCCAGGGACGCGATCTCGTGGCCATGATCGTCTCGCGGGACGGGCAGTTCGACCCCGCGGCCCTGCACAAAGCGAACCGCCCTGTCGTTTTCGTTCAGAATGCCATCCACGCGGGCGAGATGGACGGCAAGGATGCGACCCTGGCGCTTATCCGCGACATGGTGGTCAACAAGAAGCTCGCCGGACTTCTGGATCGCATCGTGCTCGTCAACATCCCGATCTACAACGCCGACGGCCACGAATGGTTCGGCCCCTACAACCGCATCAACCAGAACGGTCCTGAACAGATGGGATGGCGCACCAACGCCCGCCAGTTGAACCTCAACCGCGATTACCTGAAGGCCGATGCTCCGGAGACCGTGGCCTGGCTCGCGTACTGGAACAAGTGGCTGCCTGACTTCTTTGTGGACGATCACGTCACCGACGGCGCGGACTACCAGGCCGACGTGACGTACTACCTCGATGCCGACCGCGTGACATCTCCCGCGACCGCCGATTGGGCCGACAAGTCCTTCATCCCGGAGTTCGAGCGCAGGGTAAGCGCCAGCGGACACGTGGTGTCGCCCTACATCGACTTCGCCGGGCAGACTCCCGACACCGGCATCCCCAACGGACAGAGCACGCCGCGCTTCTCGACCGGCTATGTTCACCTTCAGAACCGCCCGGCATTTCTGATCGAAATGCACATGCTCAAGGACTACGCCACGCGCGTGACCGGCAACTACGAGGCGCTCAAGGCGATCCTCGAAATCGTCCATCGTGACGCCGACAAGCTGATTGCCATGAACCGCGCAGCGGACCAGGCGACGATCGCCGCCGGACGCGAACACCGCACGGTGTTCCCGATCCGGCTGGAGCCGACCGGCGAGTCCGTTCCGATGGAGTTCAAGGGATACAGGTGGACGGTTGAGAAGAGTGACCTCTCGGGCGCCACCTGGATCAGCTATCACCAGGACCAGCCCATCACGATGACTATTCAGCGACAGGTCGGCCTGAAGCCAACAATCACCGCCACCATCCCGGCTGCATACATCGTGCCTGTTGAGTGGACGCCGTTGATTCGCGTGCTCGAGGCGCACGGACTCGCGATGCGGCGCACCACACAACCTTGGACTGGCGAAGTCGAGACCTACCGCTGCGAGACTCCACAGTGGGCGCAACAGCCGTTTGAGTCGCGCCACACGGCGAGTTGGCCGGCGAGGGAAGGGCCGCAATCGTTCGTGGCCCGCGAGAGTGGGAACGTCGCTCCGAGCCAAGGCTGTCGCGCGGTGCGCGAGAAGATGACGTTCCCTGCCGGATCCGTGATCGTGCCGATGGACCAGCGCGCGGCGAAGGTTGCAATCCATTGGCTTGAGCCGATGGCTCCGGATTCCGCGATGCAGTGGGGCCTGCTCGACTCGATCTTCGAGCAGAAGGAGTACGGCGAGGGATACGTCCTCGAACGGCTCGCCCGAAAGATGCTCGAGGCCGATCCGAAGCTGAAGGAGGAGTTCGATCAGAAGGTGGCGAGCGATCCGCAGTTCGCCGGAAACCGCTTTGCACGACTCAACTGGTTCTACCAGCGGTCTCCGTGGTGGGACCCGCGCATCGGCCTCTACCCGGTCGGCAAGTTGAGTTCGCTGACGGGCGTGCCTATGAGGTAGGAGCGTTCACGTGAAGAACCCCGGCCAGAGCGGCCGGGGTTTTCTAATGAGAGACGAAACTTAGCAGGTTCGCGGTTCAAGAGCGATAGGGTGTGATAAGGCGATTTCTCAACACCTATCGTTCACCGCCCAACTCAAACACTGCCGTTCTCCTGCTCGCGACTGTGCTTCCGCGCCATGCTTCGAGTCGATATCTCACGCCAGCGCGAAGCGGAAAAGATGGCGACTGCTGAGGCACCACGACATGGTAGCGGCCGTGGTCCGTGTCAATTTGCGCTGGATTGTCGCCTTCCTTCAGGCGAAAGGCGTGCAGTTGGGTAGTCCCGTTGTTGCCGCGAACTTCCCACAGCACTTGACCGTCGTTCGCTTGACAAAGACGTATCCGTTTCACTGTTGTTGGGTACTCGCCGAAACTGCTCAAGTCCACGGTCACGCCAGAAGGTTCGTGAACGATATTGAGAGGCGGCGCATTCCAGCGAACAGCGACCCAAGCTGCGAGAACGGCGGTCGCAGCGATAAGCACGAAGGAAACCGTCTTGAGGGTCTTCAACACTGCGCTATTCACATCGTCAGCTTACGCTCAAAGCGTCAGGTTCCCAGATAGTTGGCGGTAACAGGCATCTCATAACTTATTCCGCGACTCTGGATAGAGAGTGGGATGGCGATATATCACCAGTAAATGACCGTTACTCGCACTGGCGTTTGTATTCGGCCAGCGACATGCGACAACGCAGCGCAGTTGCTACGTTGCGGAACTCCTGACGATACGCGTTGAAATCCGTTGCGACAGGCACCGACCTGAAAAGCCTTCTGCCGGAATAGTGAATGATGTCGTCGTAAACGTAACCGAGCAGTTCGTCCTCATTGACGTTCGCAGACACCAACTCATAGCACTTCTGCCAAAGGGTGCCGTTCCAGGCGTCCTGTGCTGCTAATTCATCAAGCGAGTCTGCTATTGCGCTTCTAGTCGTATCGTCCACAGCAGTCACTTTACTCTGAGCAGAAGGCCAGTTCCAGATAGCTGGCGTGAACAGGCCATCCCGTAACCAATCCGGGCCTTTGATTGTTTGCGAGATGACGATTTCTCGCCAATCATCCTCACCGGAATTGCCACATGAGGTCATCTGACGCCGGTTCAACGTTTCCATCTTCCTTGAGCAGCAACCCTTCGGCATACATCCTGCCCACGGCTCCTAGAGAAAGGAAGGTTGGCCGCGACCACGTATGCACGAGTGCTTGGAACACAACGAGCGTTTCGCCATTCGCAACATCAAGCTTGTAAGTTCCAAGCGTGACGTGATGACCGCCTACAATGGTGTCCTCGAACGCTTCAGTCGGAATCACAACCGCATCATCAGGTAAACGCTGCTTCCAGTCGGACAATCGCTGTCGGATGGTGGTGCAGACGGTCTCGTCCACCGCAGTTCGATATGGTGGGCGAGAATCACAACGCCCGATTGCTACTCGGAACGGCATTCAAGTCTCCTCACCCCAGCACGTTACGCCACTTTTCAGCAGAGTTCCACGATTGTTGTTGGTAACAGCCCATCCCACCATCAATCGTGCCGTTCTGGATTACTGGTGAGATGGCGATTTATCGTCAGTTATCTTGCATGTCGCGGGAAAATACCCGACCACTGCGTTGAGGCCGATGACTTCCGCAACGAAGATTGCGACGAATAACGGCCCGGGCCACTTCTCGACCCGCCACAGCAAACTCGCGTATGCGCCGACATGGAGAACACACAGTAGAGCGATTACAGCCCAAAACATGGGCAGATTCCAGCGCTGTCGATTGACTCCGACGATGGCTGCGAATGTAAGCACTGTCAGGGCGGCAAGAAGGAACCACTTGACGCCGACACCCGGCAGCACGACTGCAAAGAGAATCGCGCCCACAACGAACAGCGCGACAACAGCGGCGTTTAGCAGAAGCCAAGACGGTCTCATTCGCACGACTCAGGTACTGAAATTCCCGCACTTTACGCCGAATCGGAACTGAGTTCCATGATTGTTGGCGGTGACAGCCCTTATCACACCCTATCTCGCAACCAGCACCTTTAAACCCTGGTTCCGTCCGAGGTTCGAATTCGCCTTAGTCGTGGGCGCGGGCCGCGGATGACGAGATGCTTCGCACATGTTCCGCAAGCGCCCGGATGAGCTTGGCGTCCAGCAGATGCGGTATGGACTCCAGCTCTGCCAGTGCCTCTCCCGGGCTGCGAGCGGCCGAGAACGGCAGGTCCGTAGTCATCGTCACGTAGGCGTCGGCGACGGCGATGATGCGCGCTCCGAGCGGGATCGCCTCGCCCGCGAGACGGTCGGGGTAGCCGGTGCCGTCCATGCGCTCGTGATGGTGTCGAACCCAATTCGCCATGACGCTGCCGCCGGGCAGAAGGTTCACCAGGTCGGACCCGAAGATGGTGTGTCGCTCCACGATGCGGCGCGATTCAGGGCTCAACACGCCCGAGTAGTTCAGTATCTCGGCCGGGACCACCAGCTTGCCGATGTCGTGCACGGCAGCAGCGAAGCGCAGTTCTTCGATTTCCTTCTCGGTGAATCCCACGCGCCGGCCAAGAATCTCGGCGTAGGTCGAGACAGCATCTCCGTGGGTGCTCGCGCCCGCCTCGCGAAGCTCGGCGGCGTGCACGATGGTCTTCATTGCCTCCATCAGCAGTTCGCGGCACTGCTCGGGAGGCAGCGGAGCGCTGAGGCGGCGCAGGGCCGAAACCAGTTCGTCGGAATCTTTGACTTCGATACGGTCGCGGTTGAGGAACGAGTCGATGAACGACAGCAACCGCTGACGATGCTCGAGCGCCCCGTCGTAGGCGTCACGCGGGATCTCCGCGGTCGAGACGCGGTTGCCGCCTGCGTGCTTGCTGACATACATGCCGGCGTCGGCCACACGGATGAGTTCCTCAACCGTGCCGCCGTGGATCGGGAATGACGCGACACCGAAGCTGCCCGTAACGCGTCGTTCGTTGAGCATGGGATCGGTGGCAAGCCACAGGCGCAGGCGTTCGGCGAGGATCTGTCCCTGGTCCACGCTGGTCTCGGGCATCAGCACCATGAACTCGTCTCCGCCGTAGCGGGCCACTACGTTGGACTGGCGGCACTTCTGTTCAAGCAGACGCCCAACGCGCGCGAGCACGAGGTCGCCTTCCAGGTGACCCATCGTGTCGTTTACCTCTTTGAACTTGTCGAGGTCGATCAGCACGATCGAGAACGGGCGGCCGGACCGCGAGGCGCGCTTCCACTCGGACTGCAGCGCCTCCAGGAAATAACCCCGCGTCTTCACGCCGGTCAGGCTGTCGGTGATGGACTGCTGCTGCATCTTCTGGAACACCATTGCGTTGTGCAGCGCGGTGGCGACCAGGTCGGCGAGCGTGTTGAGCAGCAGGATGTCCTGCTGGGCGAACGCGTTCTCTTTTCGGCTCTCTACGTTGAGCAAGCCCAGCAGAGTCTCGCCATAACGAAGCGGAATACAGATGACCGATCGGGCGTCCGGAAGAAGGCCGAGCAGGTGCGGCTCTCCCTTGTTCTGGATTACGGCCGTTTCTCCGCTGCGAGCTACTCGCCCGAGGATCCCCACTCCGACCGGGATGCGGCGCCCGATCAGTCCGCTGGCGCTGCCGGCCTCCGCCTTGATCTCGATGTCCTTCGACTTGTAGTCCACGATACCGATGCCGATGTGGTCGAAGTCGAAGTTCTTCTGAATCTCGCTGACGATGGCGGCCAGCATGTCTTCCGTGTCCTGGCTGGAGATGGCGGTATTCGCGACGTTGTTGAGGAACAAGAGATACTGAGCGCGCCGGTTGGCTTCGGAGTACAGCAGCGCGTTCTCCATCGCGACAGCCAGTTGTCCCGCCGCGGTCTGGAGGACTTCCAGGTCGCGCTGTTCGAAGACGAACTCGCGATCGAAACTCAGCGCGCAGACCGCGCCGGCCGTGCGCCCGCCCATCGTGATCGGGACTCCAACGAACGACCTCGCCCCACGCCCGCCGTAGCTGACGCCCAGCTTCGCCTTGCGTTCCAGCACGTCCGACCGGATCAGCAAGGGCTCGCCCGTTCGCACGATGTATTCGGCCAGTCCGTTGACCTTCGTGCGCGAGCGCTTTGGCTGCACCACGCCTTCAATGGTCTCGAACTCGAAGCGGAGATCGTTGCCATCGGTGAACGCGATATAAAAGGTGCCCGCATCGAACAGGCGGCTGAGTTCGGTGTGAATGGCGCGCAAGACTTCATCGGGATCCAGCCGCGAGCTGATGGCCTGCCCGATCTGCGTCAGCATCTCGGACTCGCGAGTGCGACGGTGCGCCTCGTGCATGAGCACGTAGTTGTCCAGAGTGGTGCCGACCTGCATGGTCAGCGCAAGCAGCAGGCGCAGTTCCGCCGCCCCGAAGGTCCTCTTGCTGGCGTGGGGAAACAGCAGCACGCCGAGCTGGCGATCACGCCCTTGTATGCCGATGGCCGTAATGGCCGTCGCCGCGCCGCATGCCTCAAACAGCGCGCTTAGCGCTTTCTGGGTGTCAGGGCCGAGGCCCGGCTGGTTGTCGAACCCGGGACTGCGGAGCGTAGCGACGCCTCCGCGACGGTACACGAGGTCAACGAGCGGCTTGCACAGGTCCTCGCGCAGGATGCGGTGGAAGACATCGCTGCTCCAGCCGCGTTGAACCGACGGCAGAATGCCGCGATACGGCTCGGCTATGTAGAGCAACGCGCGGTTGGTCCGGGTCTGCGGCAGCAGGCGGTCCAGCAGCTTGGTCACCGCCGATTCCAGGTCGGAAGGCGTGTGCAGCTTGGCGGCGTCCACGTCGAGCGAGGAGAGCGCCAGCGCGTTCTCCTGAACGGTGCGCCTCTCGTGCTCGAACATCACCATGACCATCGAGACGCCCAGGAGCACCTGCGGCACCGGGTGGAGCACGGCGGCAAGGGCGGCCAGCCGCGGGAAGTAGACGCCGAACTGTGTGGCGTCGAGCAACAGCGCCCAGATGCCGAGCGAGATGGCAATGACACGGAAACCCAGCGAGTCCCTGCGGGTTCCGATCCGATAGAACCGCCACGCCGCGAATGCGAACACCACGGCCATGCCGATTTCAGGCGAAGTGCGCGAGAACAAACGCGCGATCGGCGTCGGCGCCAGGCCGAGAAAGGCCCAGGCTATGCCGCCCAGGGCCAGCGCGATCTCTGTCCAGTGCAGGCTCGGTTCGCTGGCGCGCCGCATCCATCGGCCCGAAATAACCAGCGCCAGCATCATGCCAACCAGGCACGTCCGCGCGAGGGCCAGCAACACCCAACTTCCGCTCACGACGGAGGCGGCCACGAGGACAAAATGTGCGCAGTAGGCCGCCCAGGTCAGCTCCCAGAGAAGGAACTGACGTTCACGAGTCTGGCGCTGGAGATAACTGATTACGAGCAGGAACACGAGTGCCACGACTCCAGGCACAACGAGCGAACCCGCCAGTAGAGTGTTCATGGGTGGCGCAGCGGCGGTGTGGGGGGACACTAAGGCCGTTCTTTGGGATGGAGCAAACTATAGTGAACTAAGGTCACACGGTCAATGTAAGTCACTGGTTACCCGGGTACCCAAAGGTTCCTATCCAGACAAGTTTCTTCGCAAGAACTTGCGCCGTGACACGACCCGTAGAATGATGTGCGCCATGGCAGATCCTACTTTTATGCCGCAACCCGAACAGCGTCAGGAACGTAACTATGTCCCCATGCTCGTCGGGCTCGGTCTCGTCATACTGGTCGTCGCGGCGATCGCGATCCTCGGGAGAACTCGGCAAACGACGGCCTCGCAGCCAGATCCGTACGCGCAGAATCTCCAGGTCAGCGACATGCGCCTGAGCCGGGCCGAAAATTTCGTCGGCGGCACGGTGACGTATCTCGACTTCGCCCTGCATAACGCCGGCCAGCAGACTCTCGCCGGGGCGCAGGTCGAGGCGACCTTCTACAACACACTGGGCGAAGTTGTGCAGAAGGAAGTGCTGCCCGTGCGGGCGCTACAGGCGAACCAGCTCGCGGGCTATCCCGACCTCATGGACCTCGGACAGGCACCGATTCCAGCCGGGCAGTCGAAGGCGGTGCGCATCACGCTCGAGCACGTTTCCAGCGAATGGAACCAGGCCGCGCCGAACCTGCGCTTTCTGAATCTGCGCCTGCGATAGCTACTTGCGGAGACCGCTCCACTCCTCGGAGATCACGACCGAGTTTCCGGGGTTATGCGGGTCGTACTTGATGCTGGTTGGCAGTCCGAGGCGGCATGAGTGCAAGTCGATGAACGGCCGCAGATGTGTGACGTCCTGCGAGCACTCGTATTGCACGCCCGCGACATCGTAGGTGTAGATCAGCAGTTGCGTGGGGATCTTCCCTTCGCCGTT
>DASPLH010000217.1:0-3248 GCA_035627675.1 Clostridia bacterium | reverse complement strand
GGGAAGGTGGAGGCGTCCACCTTCGGGCGCGGCGGATTGCAGATGGTGCAACCGCAGTTTGAAATCCTCAGCGAGGTCGACTCGGACAGCACAGCCGAGGACCTGCGCAAATGGCAGTCACTCGAGATCGGGCGCATCGTCCCCATCTATGAAGCCGCGGGAAAGCTCACGACGCGCTGGTTCCGGCGGGTGATCTACCGCATGCTCGAAGAACTCGCCCCGGATATTTCCGAGGCGATCCCGGCGGCGGTTCGCGAACGGTTGGGTTTGATCGAACGGCGCGAGGCTTTCTGGCGAGCGCACTGGCCCGACCCCGGCGAGAGCTTTGCCGACCTGCAAGCGGCGCGAACACCGGCGCACGTGCGCCTGATCTTCGAGGAACTGTACTTCCTGGAACTCGGGTTGGAACTCAAGCGCCGCAAGGCCCGCCAGCAGCAGGGTATCGGGTTCGGCGTCGATGACCGCGTGCGCGAGGCGATCAAGCGCATCCTGCCGTTCCACCCTACGGAGGCGCAGAAGCGTGTGCTGCGCGAGATCGTGGAGGACATGCGGCAGCCGGTGCCGATGCGCCGCCTGCTTCAGGGCGATGTGGGCTCGGGAAAAACCATTGTCGCCTTCGAGGCGGCGATCATCGCCATCGAGAACGGATACCAGGTCGCGCTGATGGCTCCGACCGAGATCCTCGCCACACAGCACTACCTGAACGCCCGGCGCATCCTCGAGGACGCCGGTTACCGCATCGTACTGCTCACGGGTTCGCTGGAGCAGGATCGCAAGCGGGAGATCCGCCGCCATATCGCGCAGGGCAACGCGCAACTTGTGATTGGCACGCACGCGCTGTTGCAGGAAAAAGTGGAGTTCGAGAACCTCGGACTGGTAATCGTCGATGAGCAGCATCGCTTTGGCGTGTTGCAGCGCATGACGTTGATGAAGAAGAACGCGGAGGCGCAGCCGGACGTGCTGGTGATGACCGCCACGCCAATTCCGCGAACGCTCGCCCTTACGCTCTATGGCGACCTCGACGTAAGCGTCATCGACGAGCTTCCGCCGGGACGCACGCCGATCGTTACGCGGCGCGTGCCGGACGAGCGCGCCGAAGAAGTCTGGCAGTTCGCGCGCAAGATCGTCGGCGCCGGGCAGCAGGTTTACGTGGTGTATCCGGTGATTGAAGAAGGCGCGATGGAAGGCGAGTTGAAGGCCGCGCTCAAGATGCACGACGAGCTGCGCAAGCGGACGTTCCCGGATCTCCGCGTCGGACTGCTCCACGGGCGCATGTCGGCCGAAGAGAAAGACGACGTGATGCGCCGCTTCCAGCGCAGGGAGCTCCACATACTGGTCGCGACCACGGTCATAGAGGTCGGTGTCGATGTGCCGAACGCCACGCTGATGGTGGTCGAGCATGCCGAGCGTTTCGGGCTTTCGCAATTGCACCAGTTGCGCGGACGCATCGGTCGTGGCAGCGCCAAGTCCTTCTGCATCCTGATGACGGGGAAGAAGGTGACAGAAGACGCCGAGCAGCGGCTGGACACCATGGTGCACACGAACGATGGGTTCGCGATCGCCGAGAAGGACCTCGAACTGCGCGGCCCCGGAGAGTTCTTCGGCACCAAGCAGGCCGGAATGCCCAGCCTGCGCGTGGCCAACCTGATCCGCGACCGCAAGCTGCTGGAGGCGGCGAAGGTGGAAGCTCAGGCGACGCTCGCGTCCGAAGGCGACGACCGCACGCGGGCGTTGCGGCACCTCCAGACCCACTGGAACCGGCGGTATGGGCTGGTGGAAGTGGGGTGAGCATTCAGCATTCGGTGGTCAGTGGTCGGTCGTCAATCGTTGGTCGCGGGTATTTGGGTGCCGGTAGTCGGTCGCCGGTTTTTCTCGTCAAAGTGAGGGACGACTGTTCAGCTCAACTGCCGTCCCTCCGGGACTTGAATAAGCTTTCATCAGCTACCCAGCGCTGAAGCGCTGGGCTAGCGAACACTCCGTCCCTCCGGGACGGATGGCAATGTGCATGTCCCCAGTGGTCTGGGTAGATGACGCGGTGCATGTGACTGAGTGCTGAGTGCCTACTGCTGACTGACGACTGCCGACTGACTGCGGTGTTTGACTAACCCGTCGCCCCCGCGCAAACTTGAGGCCGTGAAGACCGCTTCCAAGGCCGAACTCTACCGCCAGTTGCCGTCGGTCGATGATCTATTGCGCTCCGAGCATGTGGCTCGCCTGATTGAACGCGAGGGCCGGATCGCCGTGACCAGCGCGTTGCGCACGGTGCTGGAACGCCTGCGCGAAGAGATCACGGCCGGCACTCTCGACGCTTCGCGTCTCCCTACGGCGCTCGAACACGCCGGCGTCGCGGTCGAAAACCAGCTACGGCGCGACCTCGGGTTTTCGCTGCGGCGGGTGATCAACGCGACCGGCGTCATCCTGCACACCAACCTCGGACGCGCTCCGCTGGGGGAGGCCGCGGTGGATCACCTGCGGGAGATCGCGACGGGCTACAGCAATCTGGAGTTCGATATCGAGGCCGGCGAGCGCGGCAAGCGCGACGTGCACGTGCAGAAACTGCTGGCGAAGCTCTTCGCCGAGGCGGCGGAGTACCCGGTCTCGACCGTTGTGGTCAATAACAACGCCGCCGCCGTGCTGCTGGCGCTGAACTCGCTGGCCGAGGGCGGCGAGGTGGTCGTGTCGCGCGGAGAACTCGTCGAGATCGGCGGCTCATTCCGCATTCCCGATGTCATGTCGAAATCCGGCGCGGTGCTGCGCGAGGTCGGCACGACGAACCGCACGCGCGTGGACGACTACGAACGCGCCATCAACGAACGCACGCGCCTGCTGCTGCGCGTGCATCGTTCGAACTTCGAGATTGTGGGCTTCACCGAGCAACCGTCTCTCGAGGAACTGGTCGCACTCGGTCGTCGCCACGACATCCCTGTCATGGAAGACCTTGGCAGCGGTGCGCTGATCGACCTCAACCAGGTCGGCATCCGGGGCGAGCCCAACGTCTTCGACAGCCTGCGTGCCGGGGTGGATCTGGTGACCTATAGCGGAGACAAGTTGCTGGGCGGGCCGCAGGCCGGGCTGCTCAGCGGCCGTCCGGAACTGGTCGCGAAGATTCGTTCCAACCCGCTGTTCCGCGCCCTGCGCGTGGATAAGCTGTCGTACTCGGTGCTGGAGTCCGTGCTGCTGGCGTACGTGAAGCACGATCACGATGCCATCCCGGCGCTGAGGATGTTGCGCGCGCCGGTTGCGGAACT
>DASPLH010000216.1:0-8712 GCA_035627675.1 Clostridia bacterium | reverse complement strand
CAGGGTCTATGCATTTTCTGTCTCTGGGTCCCGGTCTTAGCCGCATCCGTGTTCATCCGTGCGGAATCCGTGGCTAATCGCCTCCGGCTAATGCTTGCGCGTGTTTCTGCCGAAAACCATCCTGGAGCCAAATCCACGGAGGCAGGGAGCTGCGCTGCATGCTTATGGCCGACGACGAGGCGCTGTCCCGCGCGCTGCTGGCGCGCCTTCTCCGCGAGAAAGTGGACGAATGCCGGAGGCTCGAAGCCGTCGGGTGTCTTGCAGGGGCTCTGGCTCACGAACTCGGAGACGCAGTTACGGTTCTCTGCGGATACTCCGAGATGCTGGTGACGCGCACCGACGCGACGGCGGAGGAGCGCCGCAAGTGGCTGCAGCATATCGTGGCCACTACGGAATCCGCCAATACTCTGACGCACCGTCTCCTGTCGCTGAGCCCTTTGCGGACCTCGAAGCCGACGGCGCGCGATGCCGCAAGCCGTGTCGAGCCGGGCGAGCCGGCCTCCGGGACGGTGCAGTAGCGGCTCCTAAGCTCCTGATAAAATCGGCGGTAGTGATCAAGAAGTCTCGAACCACCTCCACCAAACCTGCCAGGCCGAGGCCGGCATCGGCCATCAAGACGCAACGTGCCAAGCGCGACAGCGAGCGAAAGACGCTCCGTCCGAGGCATGGCGAACTGAAGGTGCTGACCGCGGATGCGCTGAGCGCGTTGCCGTGGCTCGTCCATGGCTTCAGCACGCGCCAGGGCGGCGCGACCGAAGAGTACGGCGGCGCGCAGCTCAACCTGGGTTACACGCGCGAGGACTCCAAGGAGACCGTCCATCGCAATCGCGAGCTGTTCGTTCGCTCGCTTGGCGCTACCGACGCAAAGCGCAAGCCGTGGCCGCTAATTAACCTGAGTCAGATTCATTCGGGCGTGATCCACCGCGTTGGGCGCGACGGCCAACATCCCACGACCGGCGATGGACTCATCACCAACGAGCCCGGCATTCTGCTCGCGGTCAAGGTCGCCGACTGTTTCCCGGTGATCGTCGTGGATCGCAAACGCAAGGCCGTCGGAGTGTTTCACGCCGGCTGGCGCGGAACCGTGCAGCGCATTGTCCAGAAGGGCGTAGGAGAGCTGCGCAAGCACTTCGGCTCCGACCCGAAGGACCTCGTCGCGGTCATCGGCCCCGGCATCGGAAAGTGCTGCTACGGAATCGGCGAAGAGGTAGAAAACGAGTTCGAGTCGCAGTTCGCATACGCGCCCGAGTTGTTCGAAGACGTCTTCGATTCCTGGGCGCTGCACACCAAGTATCCGCTGTTGTTCCTCAACCAGCGCGCTCCCGGACACGGCGAGCCTGCGCTCTCGCGTCACCTTGACCTGGTGGCGGCCAACCGCCGCCAGTTGATCGACGCGGGCGTTCCGGAGAAGAACATCAGCGACATGGGCCTGTGTACCGCCTGCCGCACCGACCTCTTCTTCTCCTACCGCAAGGAACACGTGACGGGACGCATGATGGCCGCTGTGGGCATCCGCCCTTAGCGCATCGCCGGTTCGAAAACGAAAAGCCCGTCCGCATGGACGGGCTTCGATGTCTATTGCAGGCGGGATACTATGCGTGTCCCTCGCCCGCGGCCGGGTCGGGCACCGACTGAAGCTCGGCTGCCTGCGGCGTCTGTTCCTCTTCGCCGTTCACGAGGTCCTTCAACTCCTTGCTGGGCTTGAAGAAGGGGATCTTTTTCGCCGGCACTTCAACGCGGTCGCCGGTCTTGGGATTGCGACCGACGCGCGGCTTACGCTGACGTGTGCGGAAGCTGCCGAATCCGCGGATTTCGATCTTGTCACCGACGCGGAGCGCGCGCACCACGGAATCAAAGATCGTTTCCACGATCACCTCGCTGTCTTTACGCGTAAGTTCAGCTAAACGCGAGACTTCTTCGATCAGGTCGGCTTTCGTCATTCGAGAGACTCTCCGGCGCCGGACGGCGGCGATGACTGGGTGAAGCACTACAATTTCATATTTTCCAACGACTTGGCAAGCTTTTGAGTGGATACGTTCCGAATCGGCCTGGAAGGTGGGCGAAGGCGCTCGGAACGGGAACTCGCAGCCAGGAGAGTGCATTTCCGAGCACCAAACGCCCACGGTAGACGCGGAGACCGCCCGGGCAGGGGCCGCCACCTAGACAACAAGAAGCCGGTCCTTTCGGACCGGCTCGCAAGGTGACCTGAATCCGGCTCACTTCCAGAGGTAGTAGAAGCCTACGTGCGTCTCCATCATCTTCGTCGGGTCCGGAACCAGCTCCGAGGCGTCGCTGAAGAAGATGTCGAAGAGACTGCGGCGTCGTTTCTCGGCCTTCACCAGGCTGGGCTCGCCCTCGATGCCGACCGCTTTGGCGGTCTCCCTTACCGCTGTCTGGAAGTCTCCGATGCTGTCCACCAGCTTGAGTCCGAGCGCCTGCTGCCCGGTCCAGACCTTACCGTCTGCGATGGCCTTGATGTCTTCTTCCTTGGCATTGCGTCCCTCGGCCACGGCGCGGATGAACTGCTGGTGCATGTCGTTGATGAGGGCCTGCATGTACTCGCGTTCGGCGGGAGTGAGGTCGCGAGTGCCCGAACCGGCGTCTTTGAACTGTCCTGCCTTGAGGATGATCGGCTTGAGCTTTGCCCATTGCATCAACTCGCCGTAGTTGAACCACTCGGCGATCACGCCGATGCTGCCCACCACGGAGGCCTGGTTGGCGTAGATCTTGTTCGTGGCCGAAGCCACGTAGTAGCCTCCGCTGGCGCCCACAGTCTCGACGCTGGCGACGATCATTTTCTTCTTCTCGTCGCGGATGCGCTTTACTTCGCGGTAGATCTCCTCGGAGGCCGCTGCTCCGCCGCCGGGCGTGTTGATGTGGAGGATGATTGCCTTGATGGAGCGGTCGTCGGCGAACTTCTTCAGCGCCCGCACGGTGTCCTCGGGCGAGAGGATCACGCCCTCCAGGTCAACCACGGCAATCTTCTCGCCCATGCCTGTCCGTGTGTACTCGAAGTCTTCGCCGTTGCGGAACGCGAAATACACGAGGGTGAAGATGCTGCCGACGAAGACGACGAAGACAGCCAGTCCGATCAGTATCCAAGTGAGTGGGCGGGTAGCCCTGCGCTGTTCCATATTGCGCGTAGTTTAGCAGCGTGGAAGCGACAACTCACGCCCGGCCGGAACGGAAACGAACGGCCGTTCAACCCCGGAAGATTTTCGAGAAGAAGGAGCCGATCTTGCCGAAGAAGCCGCGCTGCTTGCCCCGAGTCTTCTTCGACGAACTCTCGACCGGACTTGGCTCCTGCCATGTTGCGGTCGGCTGGAGGCTGAGCGCCAGGTCGAGCGAGCCCCGGGATTCCAGCTTCGCCAGCGTGAATGGCTGTTCCTCGGCCTCTCCGCGGTAGATGAAAGGCGCTTCCATCGTCACGTGCAACTCGGTTTCAGGCAGTTCGGAAACCGGCGTGACCGGAGGATCGGCGGCCGTTTCCGGAAGGGCGGCAAGCGCCACACCCTCGCGCGGAGCTGGACATCCGCAGACGCCGGTCAGCTCTTGCGCGTTTTGCAGCCGTCCCGCGGCGAAGACGACCGAAACTCCCGGACGCACCTGGTACGTTCCCGTGCCCATCAACTCCGTAACGATCACGGCCGAGGCGTTCCCGTCCAGGGATGCCACGCAGGTGTTCCCCCGCGAGTCGGCACCGATGGCGAGGTGGAACCTCCCGGGTCCCGCGAGTTGCAGGCGGAAGTCCGGCGTCATGATGGCGTCGGAAACCGGGCCGATGACGTACTCGGCCTCGATGGCCCCGGTGTTGATCCCGAGCAGCAGTTCGGAGCCGGCGGACGACGTGCTCGCAGCCAGGCTGGTCTGGGGACAGATGCGGATTTCGCCTCCGCGCGCGAGCTTCAGCAACGCTGTGCTCCCGCCCGCGGTCATCTGCGATCCGCTCATCACCTTCATTCCCGTGCCGGAAAGAACGAGCGAGCCACGAACGGAAGCATCGCTGGCGTAGAGTTCGCCCACAGTGTTCTGGGCGAACGCCGGAGCCACCAGCAGAGCCAACGTGAGTGGAAGGAAGGGGAACCGCACGCGAGTATTGAAACACACCGCAGCGGTTTGCAAGTGGAAAAGCACGCAGGTGCGCGCTCGTGCAGGGCGGAATAGATGTTTGAAGAAGCTAGGACTGCCCGACGGAAGCAACGAACTGGTAATGATCGATCTGTGCAGCCACGGTCAGCTTGCCGTCTGTGGATTGCTCGACCCTGACTATTCGGCCCTTGCAGTGCACCTGGATTGCTTCGGTCAGCGTGATCTCCGGCGGAAGCGTGAGCGTGAATTCGACTTCCGAGCCGGCCTCGATCTTCCTGTCCGTATAGAAGCAGATACCACGCGAACTTACGTCGCGGGTGTGCGCCAAGTGCTGCTCCGGGCGCTGAACATCGACCGGCAGTTCGAGGTTGAAGCGACGGCTTGCGCGCTTCTCAACACCCGGCGTTGCCATGAGTCCCTCCGAAGGAGTCGGCTAAGAATGTCGAACCTGAGTACCAGGTGTCAAGGTTATCGTGCAATCCCGAAATCACAGCGAACTAAATTGTCGGATCGCAGCGGTGTGCCTTTTTGGGGCTGGTGACCTTGGTTACGAGTTCAGGGTACCCGGCCACCCACTCTGTTGTTCCCGCCAAGAGCGCTGACGTATACTTTTTCCACCTTTTCGCTCCCCCTGGTGCGCCAGTCCGCCTGCATCGGCAGCGGGTGACGGCAGCATTGCGGCTAACCGTGGCCGCGTGGAGAACGCATGTACGTTAAGTTCTGGGGTGTGCGCGGTTCGACGCCCACGCCACAAATGGAAAACATGCGGTACGGGGGAAACACCTCCTGTGTCGAGATCAGGATCAACGACCACATCTATGTACTGGACTGTGGCACGGGGTTCCGCAACCTCGGCAAGCAGCTAAGCCGCGAGTTCCAGAACAAGGCTCTTTACGCCCACGTATTCATCTCTCACTTCCACTGGGACCATATCCAGGGCATTCCGTTCTTCACGCCTCTCTACGAGAACCCGGACAACTACTTCTTCTTTCACTCGTCTAACCGCAGCCGGGGGCTTCAGCGCGCGATCGAAGAGCAGATGGCCGATCCTTACTTCCCGGTGGACATGAGCGAGATGGCCGCCCACCGCAACTTCTACGACATCGGGCAGGATCGGATGACGTTCGACGATTGCGTCATCAGCACGATGTGGCTCAACCATCCGCAGGGGTGCCTTGGGTTCCGCATCGAGAGCGAGGCGGGAACCGTGGTCTATGCCACGGACAACGAGCCCGGCCACGAGCTCTTCGACAAGAACGTGCGCAAGCTGGCCGAAGGGGCGGACATCCTGATCTACGACTCTCAATATCTGCCCGAGGAGTATGAGGCGCGCAAGCGCGGCTGGGGACATAGCCACTGGCGCGAGGCCGTCGATATCGTCATGGAGAGCGGCGCCGGGGAGCTGGTGCTGTTCCACCACGATCCCGATCACTCGGACGACTGCGTGGATTCGATCGTGAAGGTCGCGCGCGATTACTATCCGAAGGTCCGCGCCGCCAGCGAAGGCATGGAGATCCACCTGAAGTAAATCGAAAGCCGCGTCCGGCAAGGCCTCCGTCCTGTTGTTCTTTTCATTAACCCCTCGCCGTCAGCGGTTCCGAATCGGCTTCCATAACCACCTCCGCGTGTCGTACGTCACTTGCCACCTATCGGAGGCGGTGCATATACTACCCCGTTTGTCTCGAGGGCCGAGGGAGGGGAAAACCAGGCCCGTCAGCGATGAACCGGAGCAGCTCTGAACCACCCGGAGCGGCTCGAAAGGCCTGCTTCGCCGAGTCTTCGCGACGAGGGGGCGCTCGACAGGTGGCGCTTTCTTACAGTGATTCCGTCGGCCCGCCCGCTCCACATGCCCGCCGTACGGACACGCGAACTTCGGAGCTAACGCAATGTCTAGCATTATGGAAAACCCAACGACAACTGCCACGTCTGCAGAAACCAATCCGTGGGAAGCGCAGGCGGCGCGTTTCAATCTTGCCGCTCGCAAGCTCAACCTTGACGAGGGTCTGTGCAAGATCCTCAGCCAGCCAAGCCGTGAGATTACCGTACACATTCCCGTACAGATGGATAACGGCAAGCTCGAGGTGTTTACCGGCTACCGCGTACAGCACTCGATCGCCCGCGGACCCGCTAAGGGCGGCATCCGCTACGCGCCCGAGGTGAACCTGGACGAAGTGCGCGCGCTGGCTGCGTGGATGACCTGGAAGTGCGCGGTGGTGAACATTCCCTTCGGCGGCGCGAAGGGTGGCATCATCTGCGACCCGAAGAAAATGTCCATGGGCGAACTCGAGCGCATGACGCGCCGGTTCACGGCCGAGTTGATCGAGATGATCGGTCCCGAGAAGGACGTGCCGGCCCCGGACGTCAACACCAACGAGCAGGTCATGGCGTGGATGATGGACACCTATTCCATGCACATGCGCCAGACGGTAACGGCCGTCGTGACCGGCAAGCCGGTCAACATCGGCGGCTCGCGCGGACGTCGCGAGGCCACGGGCCGCGGCGTCATGATCTCCGTCCAGCAGGCGATCAAGAAGCTTGGCATGACGCCGGAGAACACCCGCGTCATCGTGCAGGGCTTCGGCAACGTGGGTTCCTACGCCGCGCTGCTCCTACAGGAGAAGGGCTACAAGGTCATCGGTATCGGCGAGTGGGACGGCGGTCTCTACAACAGCAACGGGATCGACATCAAGGGGCTGTTCGAGTACAAGCAGCAGAACGGCACGATCCATGGCTTCAAGGGCGCCGAGAAGGCGAACACCGAGGACCTGCTGGTCGCCGAGTGCGAAGTGCTCGTCCCCGCCGCCATCGAGAACGTCATCACCAGCAAGAACGCCGATCGCGTGAAGGCGAAGATCATCGCCGAGGGCGCCAATGGTCCGACCACTGCCGCCGCCGACGACATCCTCCAGGACAAGAAGGTGTTCATCATCCCCGACATCCTCTGCAACGCCGGCGGCGTCACCACGTCGTACTTCGAGTGGGTGCAGGATCGCCAGGGATACTTCTGGAAGGAAGCCTTCGTCAACCAGGAACTCGAGTGCATCATGGTCGATTCGTTCGAGGAAGTCGTCCGTTATGCCGAGAACCACGGCGTGAACAACCGCATCGCCGCTTACATGCTGGCGATCGATCGCGTCGCCTATACGATCCGTCAGCGCGGGATTTACGCGTAAACGGCTCGGGTCCTCAAGACAGGGGCGGCCTTCGCGGGCCGCCCTTTTTTCTGTTCAGGAGATCGTTCCCACCTTAGCTCCGCCTTCGGCTTCGCGAAGGTGGGCCATCAGGGTTCTTCTGCAGTCGCGGAGTCAAGAGTCGCGCTCAGTACCTCAGCACCTCAGCAACTTGTTCATGCGGTCTTTCCATCGAGACCGAGCCTGTCGGCCACGCGCTTCATGGCCTCGATGCAGAAGGCGATGTGCTCGTCGAGGTCCACTCCGAGTTCCGCTGCGCCCCTGGTGATGTCGTCCCGGCTGACGGCACGCGCGAATGCTTTGTCCTTCATCCGCTTGCGCACGCTTTTCACGTCCACTTCCGCCAGCGACTTCGACGGCTTCACCAGCGCCACGGCCGTGATGAAGCCGGCGAGTTCGTCGCAGGCAAACAGCGCCTTTTCCATGTTGGTCTGGCGCGGCACGCCGCTGTACTCGGCGTGGCTCATGATTGCCCTCCGGATGTGCTCCGGCCAGCCGCGTTCGGCGAGGATCTCGTTTCCCCGGAACGGATGATCTTCTGCGCTGGGATACTTCTCGTAGTCGAAGTCGTGGAGCAGCCCGGTCATCGACCACGTCTCCGGGTCTTCGCCGAACTTCGCGGCGTAAGCGCGCATGCAGGCCTCGACGGCCATAGCATGTTTTCGCAAACTTTCCGACTGCGTGTACTCAGTTAGTAAACCCCACGCATCTTCGCGATTCATCCGTGTTTTCTCCGTGTTTTCTCCGGTTTTTGTTGGACATCAACCGTGCGGCTGTGGATATCTGCCTCGTTTTGCGAGACTTTGCCGTTGATTTGCAGTTGACATCTCATCTCGCAATGCCGCATCTTACGCCAAGTGCGGGTAACGAACTTGGTGCTTCACCAACGAGGTACCCCCACTGGAGAGCCCCGCTCTGGCTGCTCCGTAGCACCTGATGGCCACGACTCTCGCACCGGTAGATTCCCGGGAAGTAGTGCGTTGCGACCATTGTCAACTGGTCCAGTTCCGGACTTCGAACAACCTGTGCCGCCGCTGCAAGACTTCGCTGGACGAGGAACCCGAGCCGGTCGTCGCCACGCCGGTTCAGCAGCCGCAGACGCAGTCCATTTCCAACAGCCAGATTCCGGTCGCAACGGCCATTCGTCTGTTGCGCACCCGTGCGGGTCTGAGCCAGCGTCAGCTCGCGCAGCGCATGCGCGTGCCGCGCACGTACGTCTCGAAGATCGAAAACGAGAAAGCGTGTCCGACGCTGTCATCGCTCGAACGTCTGGCTCAAGCTTTACATGTTCGCGTCCGCGATCTGCTGTCCACGACCGGGCGCACGCTCGAAGACGAAATCCGTGAGTTGATGGGCGACGAGTTCATCGCCGAGATGATCCCTTACGTCGGCAAGCTGAACGCCATGCAGCTGACGTCGGTGCTGAACCAGG
>DASPLH010000215.1:0-22218 GCA_035627675.1 Clostridia bacterium | reverse complement strand
CAGCTACGGGCGCGGCATCAGCAGCCAGGATGCGCGCGGAGTCGTCCAGTACCCCGAGAGCCCGAAGGTTTCGACCACGGACTTCTACCAGGCTGGCACATCGACCCGCTGGAAGCGCATTGCGCTCTCCACCGACCTGTTCCTTATCGACCGTTCGAACGAGCAGGTTTATGTGCCCGACGATGGCAGCATCGAGTTCCGCGGACCGTCGCGGGCCTACGGGTGGGAAGCGAAGGCCTCGGTCGCACTGCTGCGCCATCTCAGTTTCAACGCAGGCGTGACGCAGGTCTCGAACGCTTTCTATCGCGGAACCGCTCCCCGCGTGTATGTGGATAGCGCGCCGCACACGGTGGGCAACGCGGGACTTACACTGGCGGGCTGGAAGGGCGTCTACAGCTCGGTCCGATACCGGCACATCTCAGGCTATGGACTGGACGGCTCCGACCGGCTGATCCGCGCCACGGGAGCCGACGTGGTGGACTTCAGCCTGGCCAAGTCGCTTAGCCATGGTCTTGAGTTGAACTTGGCGATCGACAACCTCACCGGTCATCGCTACTACGAGACGCAGAACTACTTCGAGTCGCGCCTGCGGCCCGGAGACCCCGTTGTATCGCGGATTCACGCGACGCCCGGCTACCCTGCCGGATTCACCGTCGGGCTGACTTGGAGGTTGGAGTAAGCCAAGGCGCTGCCGGGCAAACCGCTTCACGTTTGGATGACGAGTTTGCATCCAATATACTTGCCGCAAGCGCTGTCCCTGGGGTCCCTCACCTTTGCCGTCACGTCGAACCTTTCTGAAAACGTTGGCCCTCGCGGCCGGCGGCACCATGCTGAACGCCGGGTGCCGTTCGGGCGGCTCGCAAGCGCCTGCGGCCGAGAACGCGATCGGGCCGGTGTCCCGGTTGACGCGCTTCCGCGACCCGCTGCCGATTATGCCCGTAGCGTCGCCCGTGCTCCAACCGGACGGCTCGCTTCGTCTCGAGATGGCGATGACGCAGTTCCAGCAGAAGCTGCACTCGCAGATAGGCCCGGCGACTGTGTGGGGATACGGCGGCAGCTATCCCGGACCGACGATCCGGGTGAAGCGCGGTCAGCCACTCACCGTCCGCTGGAAGAACGATCTGCCGGCGAAGCACATCCTGCCCGTGGATACGACGCTGCACGGAGCGATGCCGCCCGATCCCGAGGTGCGCGCCGTGGTCCATCTCCACGGAGGCGTCGTTCCCTCGGCCAGCGACGGACTGCCGGAAGACTGGATCGCCAGCGGCGACTCGCAGGAACAGACGTATCCCAACAACCAGCAGGCCGCCACGCTCTGGTACCACGATCACGCGATGGGGATCACGCGTCTCAACGTAGCCGCCGGCCTCACGGGCGTGTACATCATCGAAGACGAAGTGGAAGCCGGGCTCAATCTTCCGGCCGGACCGTACGACGTGCCGCTCGTCATCCAGGACAGGATGTTGAACCCCGACGGTACGCTGCACTACCCCGTCGCCGACCCGAATTCCAGTGCCGGACATCATCACCATCGCGGGTCCATCTGGATCCCGGAATACCTCGGAGAGATCGCCGTCCTCAATGGCCGCGTGTGGCCGCACCTGCAGGTGGAACCGCGGCGGTATCGCCTGCGGTTGATCAATGCGTCGAACGCGAGGACTTACCGGGTGAAGTTCTCGAATTCGATGGGCTTCCACCAGGTAGCGACGGACATGGGGCTCGTGCCGTCTCCGCAGGAAATGGACAAGGTACTGCTGTCTCCGGCGGAGCGCGCGGAGATCGTTGTCGATTTCTCGAAGGCCGCAGGGAAGACGCTCCATCTCGTGAATGAGGCGCCCGCGCCCTTTCCAGGCGCGGAGGAGGGACCGGTTTCGTTCCTCTATTACCTCATGGAGATTCGCGTGGGGAGCGCCGTGTCCGAACCGGACCGCACCTCGGCGCCCTCTTGGAACATACCGGTGGCGCTGGCGCGCGAGTCGGACGCCCGGGTCAAGCGAGACATCGTGATGCAGGAGAAGCTTGGTCGCGACCGTCGCCCCACGATGCTGTTGCTGAACGGCAAGGGCTACGCCGAGCCTACGACCGAAAGGTTGAAGCTGGGAACGACCGAGGTCTGGCGCATCTTCAACCCGACGGGCGACGCGCATCCCATGCACCTGCACCTCGTGCACTTCGCCGTGCTGGACCGCCAGGCCTTCGATGCTGCCCTGTTCTCGACCCAGGGAAGATTGAAGCTGTTCAACTATCCACGCCCTCCGTACGCCTGGGAGAGCGGTCTCAAGGACACCGTGATCTGTCCGCCGGGATTGGTAACGCGCATCGCCTTCAAAGTCGCGGGCTATACGGGCAAGTACGTCTATCACTGCCACATGCTCGAGCATGAAGACAACGACATGATGCGGCCCTTCGAAGTGGTGGCCTGAAGCGTCGCCAACCTGAAAAAAGCAGACTCGAAAACGAAAGCCGCCCGGCAGGAATACCGGGCGGCTTCACGCTTACAGACGGCTGACGGCGGCAGTCTAGAAGTTGATGTCGAACTGCTCCTGGTGCACTGCGGCATCGCTCTTCAGAAGGATCGTGTGACCGATAAGATCTTCCATCTCGGTCAGCCACTTTCCGTTCTGCGCTTTCAGTTCCTTGGCCACCTCGGGATTCACGCGCAGCGTGACGTCCTTCGATTCGATGTGGTTCCGGATCTTGCGCATCTCCGTGTAAATCTCGTTGCACACCGTGGCGACGCTCTTCACGAACCCGGTTGCCGTACAGTACGGACACGGGCTGCCCAGCGTGCGCTCCAGCGACTGCTTGACGCGCTTGCGGGTGATCGCCACCAGTCCGAAGTCGTTGAACTGGAGCACCTTCGAGGGCGCGCGATCGGCCTTCAGCGCCTCTTCGAGGGTCTGCATGACCTTCTGGCGGTTCTTGCGTTCATCCATGTCGATGAAGTCGATCACGATGATGCCGCCGAGATCGCGCAGGCGAATCTGCCGCACGATTTCCTTGATGGCGTCGCAGTTGGTCTTCACGATCGTATCTTCCAGGCGCGCCGTCTTGCCGACGTACTTGCCCGTGTTGATGTCGACCGCGACCAGCGCTTCGGTCTGGTTGATGACGATGTAGCCGCCGCTCTTCAGCCACACCTTTGCCTTGAGCGACTTGTTGATCTCGTCCTGGATGCCGAACTGCTCGTAGAGCGGCGTGTCTTTCGTGTACAGCTTGATGCGCCGCACCAGGCTGGGCTGGAAGCGCGAGGCAAAGCGCACGACGCGCTCGTACTCCTGCTCGGTATCCACCCAGATTTGCGAGAAGTCCTGCGTTACCTGGTCGCGCAGGATGCGCTCGACAAGGTTGAGGTCGTGGTAGATCAGCGCCGGAGACTTGCTGTTCTCCGAGCGCGTGCGGATCTCGTGCCACAGGTGCTTCAGGAAGCGGATGTCCGCCCTGAGGTCTTCTTCCCGGATGTTCGCCGCCGCCGTGCGGACGATGAAGCCGCCATGCCCGTTCTCGCGCTCGCTGGCGACGATGCGCTTCAGGCGCATGCGTTCTTCTTCGCTGTTGATCTTGCGCGACACGCCAATGTGGTTCACGGTCGGCATATAGACCAGGAACCGGCCCGGCAGGGCTATATGGCTGGTGATGCGCGCGCCCTTCTTGCCGATGGGCTCCTTCGCAATCTGGACGAGGATCTCCTGCCCTTCCTTCAGCACGTCGCTGATGAGCGGAATGGCGCGAGGCTCGCGGCGAGGACGTCCGCCGCGCATCGGAGTCCGTCCCGGGCGTCCGCCCTCGCGGCGTCCACGGTCACGACGGCTGCGATCGAAGCCGCGCTCGGAGCGCTGGTGCGACGCCGTGCCCGGCGCCGGAGCCCTGCGTTCGCTGCTCTCTTGCTGCTGTTCCGCCTCTTCCTGCGCGAGATCGGCCTCGTCGAGCTCTTCTTCTTCGACGTCGTCGGCCAGCATCTCCGACTCCTCGAACTCGTCGGCGCTGTCCACCTGGTACTCGGCGCTGGCAAGCGCGCTGTCTTCGCCCGAGTCGCGAACCGCTTCACCGATCAGGCCGGCAGCGGCGCCCAGGCGCGATTCGAAATCGTCCCCAGGCTCGATCGTCTCCTCATCGAGGTCGTGCATGTGGTACTGACTGACGTGTTCGGAGAGGGCCGGCATGTCCGACTCCTCTTCGTCGATCTCCTCATGAACGACCTGTCCGCCCTCGGGCGAATAGTTCCCGGCCTCGTGCGTGGGAACGTCGTCGCCGTCGGCGAGCGCCGATCCGCGCGCGTTGCGTTCGCCGCGAGCGTCTTCGTCGTCTTCCTCTTCGGCCGGAAGACCTTCGGCCATTGACACGTCAGGCTCCGACCACTTTGCCTCGCCCGCCTCGGTCAGCACGGCTCCGGGCGCGGGTTGGCCGGTGTTGGCTTCCGGCTTCCGGTCAGCCTCCGGCTTCGGTTCGGGCGGGGTGGCCGGCTCTTCGGGATCCAACTCGGCGTCACGGTCTTCGGTCGCTTCTCCGCCGAATATGGCGGCGACATTCATGTCGTGGAAACGCTCACGATCGCGTTCGGAAGGTTTCGGCTCTTCGGGTTCCTGCTCGCGCTCTCTGCGGAATGCGATAGTCGGGCGATCGGAGTGCGAGGCGCTCGCATCTGTGGGCTCGTCATCGTCGCCGGTGCCTTTGCCCGGCTGGGGCGACTCGGAACCGGACACGACGGTCGGCACGGCGGCAGCGGTTTCGCTCAGCATCGGGGCCTGGATATCCTGCTGCGTGATGCCGGTCGTCTCCGGAGCTACGGCTGCGGTCTCCTGCTCGGCGGCTGCATTCTCCGCCTGCTCGTTGATGGTGCTCACATCGCCGGTGGCAATCGGCTCGATGTTCCGGTACTTGGTGATCGATTCGCCCGGCAGGAGAATCGGCGTGTAGTTGGCCGGCAGCGGAGCCTCAGGCTCACGCGGCCCGCGGGGCTCGCGGGGTTCGCGTTCGCGGCGGTTGCGGTCGCGTCCGCGCCCAAAGCGATCGCCACGTCCACCACGGCGGTCGCGATCGCGGCCGCGCGGTTCACGCGTTTCAGTCTGGGCGTCTTCGGAGACCGGCTCGGGCGTGTAGCCCTCGGGCCGGCTGTAGCGGGCGATGGATTCGCCCGGCAGGAGAATCGGCGTGTACGCTGCCGGAGCAGCGCTCGGCGTCTCGATCTCGTCAGGTTCCGGCTCGGCCGCCTGGAACTCCTCGGCCGGCGCATCTTCTTCTTCTACAAGCTCTGCGTCGGGCTGCGCATCGGCCGCCGGAGCCTGCTCGGTATCGTCCGTAGCGGCCTCACCGCCGTTTTCGCCGGCACCGGCAATACGGTCGCGGCCTCCGCGACGCCCGCGACGGCGACGGCGTCCACGCCAGCGGCGCGCGCCCGCCTCATCGGTCTGTGGCGCTGCCACCCCTTCGGCGATTCCTTCCGGCTCGCCTTCTTCCTCTTCGGCCTCTTCGGCTTCCTCCTCCTCAACCGGCGCGGCGGCGACGAAACCGTTGGCCTGCGCCAATGTCTGCCCGGTCACCTTGACGTCGCCGAACTCTTCGTCTTCTTCATCCTGGAGATCGAGAAAATCGGAAACGTAAAGGAAGGCGTCGCGCTCGAGACCGATGTCCACGAAGGCGGACTGCATGCCCGGCAGGACGCGAGTAACGCGGCCTTTGTAGATGGAACCTGCGAGTGTGTATTCGTTGGCCCGCTCGAAGTAAATCTCCGCGAGCTGATCGTCTTCTACGAGCGCAACCTTGGTCTCGTGCGGAGTAGAAGATACGTACAATTCTTTGTTCATGAACGCTCCGGGCCCGTCATTTCGACGGGTCGCACCGGACACGGGCTTTGGGAAGGACAGGCGAGAAGTCTGGTTACCGGCATCGTTCCCCGGCAACCTCGCCGGGGCGCATCGTCCCGTTAAGCGCCCGGAGGCGCAATGGGAAGATGCGAATCGCGTCCGTCAGGTACGGCTACCTGACCTGGCGTTCCTGCGCGCAGACCAACCGCTTCCCCCGCTGTCGCGGGTTCCGGATGGCACTGACGTGCAGGCAATAACTCGTTCACCGGCATTATCGGCGAGCCATGCGCGCCCTACTGCTGGCGCGCCTTTCACGGGGCTTGTGACCGCTCTACTGTCCTGATTCGCCGGTCGCATCCCTCGGGATGCGCCACGTACTCCTCGGGCCAGAGGGGCCGTTACCCAATCCCCGGGCAACGCTCCATTCTTCAGAATCCTGTCCGGCCCATCCCCCTCGGCCGGCGAGTGCCCTCTCACGCGAGGGCGACGTTTTCTGCTACGTGGCCGCCGGCGAAGATCGCCGGGAGGCCGGTTTGCCGTCCGCAAATCAGCGAAACGGCCTTAAGAACTTGTCCAGGTGAAGCTTTGCTTGCGCTCCACTCTCGCCTAATTCACGAACCGTCGCATGCGAACGTTCATCACGATGCCAAGCGCCAGGAACGTGAAAATGACGGATGAGCCCCCGTAACTCATCAACGGCAGAGGGATGCCTGTAACCGGCATGAACCCCACTACCATTCCCACATTCACCAGAATGTGGAAGATCAGCACCGCGACCACGCCCATGATCAGGAATGCTCCGGCGCGATCCGGTGCCGTTTGTGCGTTGTGAATCAAACGCATCAACACGAGGAAGTATAGCAGTAGCACAGCCACCGTGCCGACGAAGCCATGTTCCTCGCTCCAGGCGGCAAAGATGAAGTCCGTGTGCGGAACCGGCAGGAACTGGCCCTGGGTCTGGGTTCCCTTGGTGACGCCCTTGCCCCAGATGCCTCCGGATCCCACGGCCACCTTCGACTGGAGTACCTGGTACCCCGCGCCCTTGGCGTCCGCCTCGGGAGAAACAAAGGTCATCAGGCGCTCCTTCTGATATGGCTTGAGCCCCCAATTCCACATTGCCGGCATCAGGATGGCCGCCAGCACCAGCGCGATGACCGCATGCCTGACCCGCAACCCGCCCAGGAAAAGCGCCATGCCGGCGATCGGAACGTAGGTCAGCGAGGTTCCCAGGTCCGGCTGCCGCAACACCATCAGCATGGGTACCAGAACGATCAACCCGGCCTTGACCAGCTCGCGCAGCGGCAACTCTCGCTCGTGATACTCGGCGAAGTATTTCGCCATGGCCAGGATCAGAATCAGCTTCACCCACTCGGAAGGCTGGAAGTGTCCGATGCCGGGAAGCTGGATCCAGCGCTTCGCTCCGAGGTAAGTACGGCCGAAGAGCATGACTGCGATCAGCGACAGGATGGCGCCGCCGTACATCCAGTGCACGTTGTCCATGAGCGCGTGGTAGTTGACGAGGCTGACGCAAAGCATCACCGCAACCCCGCCCACGACCCAGTAGATCTGCTTGACGTGGATTCCCTCGAACTTCGTGTTCAGCGTCGCGCTGTAGATCTCGGTAATGCCCAGACCGCAGATCAGCAGCACGAAGCCCAGCAGTACCCAGTCGAAGTCGCGGAAGCTGACGTACCGGCTCATCGCGCCCTCGCAGTGGCCGGCGACGGCAACGTGGCGATCACGTCGGGCGCGTAGCGCAACGGGTTCCGGCCCGGCTCCCGCCGTTCTCCGAGTGCGGCCTGCTCCAGTCCCGGAGCCGCGGTCGCCATCTGGAACTTCTTCGTGCTCTCCACGGTAAACCGTCCGCCGCTGAGGTGGTCGCCATGATCTCCGCCCGTCCAAACGCCGGTGACTTCCACGGGCTTCCGTTCGGCGCTTTCCTGCGGAGGCTTCACGCGCTCGGGCCCGGAAGGATCGGGCGTGGGCTGCTGCTGTTCGGGAGCAACCGCCGGAGCGCCGCTGGCAAGCTGCGTCTGGCGCTTGCGCTGCTTCTCGACATGGGCCTTGATGACCTGCGAGGCGATGCGGGCGGCAAGATAGCCGTGCTCACCGCCTTCCACGAGGACCGAGACGACGATCTCGGGATTGCGGCGTGGCGTGACTCCAACGAACCAGCCGTTGTCCTTGAACGCCGCCTTGTTGGCGATCTTCGCCAGGGCCGCGTTGGAGATCGTCTGCGCCGAGCCGGTCTTGCCCGCGAAATCGATGTCCTTGAGGTGCGCGGAGGGCGCGGTGCCGACCGGGTTCACGACGTCGGCCATGGCGTCGGTGATGGACTCCCACCCGCGGGGGTCAATCTCGATCCGTCTCACTTCGTTGTAGTCCACGGCCTGGCGGAAGTACGGCGGCAGTTCCGAGGGACGCGCGACGTGAGGCCGCACCAGGTGCCCGTCCGTGGTGATCGCGCCGATAGCGCGCATCAACTGCACGGGCGTGGTCGCAACCGCGCCCTGGCCGATTCCGACCGAGATCGTCTCGCCCGCATACCACTTCTGCTTGAAATTCCTGATCTTCCACTCTTCGCTCGGCATGACGCCGCTGACTTCCTGCGGAAGGTCTATGCCGGTCTTCTGTCCCAGGCCGAATTCCGTGGAGTACTTCGCTATGCGCCCAATGCCCAGCCGCTCGGCAAGCGTGTAGAAGTACACGTCGCACGATTGATAAATCGCTTTTTGCAGACCGACGCCACCGTGCGAGCCTTGGTTACCCTTCACCCAGCACTTGAAGAAGCGGCCGTAGAACGTGCCTCCGCCGCCGCAGTTCACGGCCAGGCTCTGGGCGATTCCTTCCTGCCAGCCGGCCACGGCCATGATGATCTTGAAGACCGATCCCGGAGCGAGCTGCGCCTGAGTCGCCTTATTCAACAGCGGCTTCGCCGGGTCGGTGACCAGCGAGTTCCACTCCTTGCGGGAGATGCGCACGGCGAAAGCGTTCGGATCGAAGGTCGGGCGGCTGACCATGGCAACGACTTCTCCCGTGCGCGGGTCCATCGCGACAATCGCGCCGTTGTGGCCTTCCAGGGCCTCTTCCGCGGCGATCTGGATATCGATATCGACCGTGAGTTTGAGCTGCTGTCCGGGGACCGCCGGCTGCTCGCTGAGCTTGCCGACTTCCTTGCCTTTGCTGTCCACCAGCACGCGGCGCGAGCCGTTCTTGCCCATCAGCATGTCGTTGTACTGCGCCTCGACGCCGGACTGGCCCACCACGTCTCCGGAGTTGTAGAGCTCGTAGCGAGGATGATTGAGCATGTCCTCGCTGACCTCGCCCACGTAGCCGATCAGGTGCGCCATAAAGCCGTTCTTCGGATACAGCCGGCGGTGCACGGTGATCGTGTCGAGCATCGGCAATTCGTTGCGGTGGGATTCTATGAACGCCAGCTCGTCCGGAGTGATGTCGTACTTGACGAACATCGGCTGGAATCCGGGGAGTGTGGCATGCCGCTTCACGCGTTGCTTCAACTCGTCGGCGTCGAGGTGCAGGCCCGTGGCGATCAGGTCGAGGTCGCTATCGGTGATCTTGCCTTCGCTGCGCAGCAGCAACGCGGAGAACGAAGGATAGTTGTCCACGATGATGCGGCCTTCACGGTCGAGGATCTTGCCGCGAGGCGCGAGGATGGGAACTTCCTTGACCCGGTTCTGCTGCGCGAGCGTGTCGTAATAGTCGCTGCGCATCACCTGGAGGCGCCAGAACCCGAATCCGAGCAGCAGGAACACCGCCACGATGGCGTATTGCACTGCGGTCAGCCGGATTTGTGAGACTTTGTCTTCGCGCCCGAACATCGGATTTCCTGGGGTTGGCGCAGTTTACAACGGGGTCGCATCCGCGGCAGCGACAACAATGGAGCTACTCACCTTATAGACGCGGAGCGGCCGCAGTTGTATTCAGCAATTCTCTTAATTCTAGCGGAGTAAAGAAGTAGTAAGGCAGGTTCGCTGAACTTACTTCAGGTCCTGTGCTTCGGTGCCGCCCGTAACGAGTTTCCGGAACGGCTTCGGCGTGATCGGTTTGAGCTTCGTTCGCAATTGCGGCCAGAACTCGCGCACCAGGTTCATGCCCGCATCGCAGCCTACGGTGGCGCCAAAGTCCGCCGCCGTGTCGCCCGGACCGCGGTGTCCCGGCGCGCGATAGGAACTCGCCACCATGGAGGACACGAGCGCGCCCAGCAGGTACGAGGTGTTGATGACGGTCTTGCCCTGGTCGCTGCGCGTCAGCAGCACCCGGCTGGCCGCGTACGCGGAGCGGTCAACCAGGCCATTGGAGCGCGAGGGGTGGTAGCGCGGGTCCTGGTTCAGCAGAGCCGGGAAGACGAATCGTCCGAAAAAGGCGTTCGTCTCGCGGCGTGAGAGGGCGACCGCATAGTTGCGCGCAAAGCCCTGCGCCCCCGTGCCGTACATGTTCCCCGGTCGAGTTTGAATGCCGGCCCGCAACCCCGAGGCAACAAACAACATGGGTGATCTTGCTTCGCGCTGGAACAGCTCGAACTTCTGTCGGTTCGAAAGGGCGTAATGAGAAGGCGCATCCGGCAGCATGCGGTCCGGGCGCGGAGCGCGCTCGATGGGAGGCGCAAAGGTCAACAACGCAGCCTGGCGGCCGCGCGAAGCGGTGTCCTGTGCCGCGCACATCGCGGACACGGCCAGAACTGCCGCTAAAAGCCGTGCCTTCATGGGGCCTCACGAAACCGGGCGGACGCCACCTGGGTCTTAAGTCTCTGTAGTGATTAGAAAGTAACTACACGGAGATGGTTTTTCGTCTAAGGCAAAGTTTGCAGTGTTGATCCAGCCGCGAGGAGCGAGTCTTCCCTGCTCTCGATGTACGCAGACCCCTGCCTGCGGGTTCAGGAAACTGTTCCGAAGCTGGTTCGGTGCGGTTGACCGCCGGACTCGGCGCACTCACAATAAGGGAGCTCTGGAATCCGCTGTACCGCTTTGCCTAATTCGCACTCATCCCAGGTCCCCGCTGAACCGGAACTCCGTACCGGCGCCCCGGCGCGCCGCTCTGCGTGCCGCAAGTTCTGCCTCGCACTCCTGATGGCCGCAACGCTGTTCACCGCCGCATGCGGCGGTAAGAAGCAGCCCCGCGTCAGGGTTCCCGCGCCTCCTTCGGTTGAGCAACCCGGCTCAAAGGCGGAGACCGCGCGCGAGACTCCGCCGCTGCCGCGGGATGCCGACGGCAACGAGATCGAGATCGATCCCGACGCCAAGCCCATCTGGACGGAAACCGGTTACGCCAGCTGGTACGGTCCTCCGTATCACAACCGCAAGGCCGCCAACGGCGAGATCTTCGACATGCACGCCATGACGGCGGCACACAAGACGCTGCCACTGAACTCCATCGTGCGCGTCACAAACCTGAAAACCAGCCATAGCGCCGTCCTCAGGATCACGGATCGCGGACCGTTCGTTGGAGACCGCATCATCGATCTCTCGATGGCCGCCGCCAAGGCCGTGGACGTATGGAGGCCCGGAGTCGCAAAGGTCCAGGTGGACGTGCTGAAAGCGCCGAAGGACATCGAGAACGGCGGACGCTGGTGCGTGCAGGTCGGAGCCTTCAAGGAACAGGAAGATGCGCTCGAGCTGAAGGCGAAGTTGCAGCGCCGCTACCGGACGGCCAAGGTGCTCCAGTTCCCCGGCCCCACCGGATACTGGGTGCGCGTGCGCGTGCTGGAGGACGACAAGAAGCGCGCACAGGAAGTCGCCGGGATCATCGATGTCAACGAGGGCGGAGTGTTCCTCGTAAGACTAGACTGATTTCCGAATTGTCGAATTTTGGGATTTTCGAATTTACAATCGCTGGTTGCGAGCACTCCAATCCGGCAATTCGCAGATTCGGAAATTCGAAGATTATGTCTGACTGCTTGTTCTGCAAAATCGTCGAAGGCAAGATTCCGGCGCGCAAGGTTTACGAGGACGAGAGGGTCTTCGCTTTCGAAGACATCAATCCCCAGGCGCCCACCCACGTTCTGATCGTCCCCAAGCAGCACATCGAGGGTCTGAACAAGGCAACGGAGCAGGACGCCGGGATTCTCGGGTACTGCCAGCTTGTGGCCGCGAAGATCGGCCGCGAGCGCGGCATCGAGGATGGGTACCGGACGGTGTACAACGTCGGAGCAAGGGCAGGCCAGTCGGTCTTCCACCTCCACCTGCACCTGATCGGGGGACGCGATCTGAGCTGGCCTCCGGGGTAGAGAACATTTGCTCCGAAAGGAGCGGGGCTTGCGCCCCGCTCCTGTCCTGCGATGAGTTCTACTTCTGTCCGAGCATCCCCCCGAGCTTGTCGGAGAGGCCGCCCATGGCTCCGCCGCCACCCTGGCCGGAGACAGCCGAGTCCAAGTGCGAAGCCATCGACTCGGGAAGCCGTGACTTCAATGCTCCCACCACGGTCTCGACCGCGGTTCTCGCCTGGTCCTGCGAGATGCCCGCCTTTTGCACCACCATAGAGATGATCTCGTTCATGGGTTACCTCGTCGGCATCGGTACCGCGCCGCCGCGAGTCGGACGCATTTGCAGATCCTGCGCCAGCTTGAAGCTCAACGGAGACTCGGGGTCGAGTTTGATGTTTTTCTGCTTGTTGAGCGTCTGAGCGCCTGCGCCACCGGCTCCACCGATCAAAGCGCCGATCGCAGCACCCTTCGCGCCACCGGCAAGTCCGCCAATCAGGGCGCCTGCGAGAGCGCCGCCGCCTACATACTTGGCCGTACGCCTGTTCTTTCCGACGCCTTCAGAACCACCGGCAGCGCCGCTGGACGTCAGCGAATACCGCTGTCCGTTGATGGTGACGGAATCCAGGTCGAGCAGCGCGCCCTTGCCGTCATCGGACCGAACCACGACGAGCCGCGCGCGACTGTTCGACGGTATGACGACCCGTCCGGAGTCGTCCCTGACATCTTCGCTGACCGTCGCCGTGTAAGCCTTGCCGGCGTCCGCGGCCGTGGCGTTGATCGCCTGGTCGGTGCGGACCTTGATTTCGGTGCCGCCTCGTAACGTATTGACCTGTGCTTCTGCCGCAATCGTCACGGCGCACAGGATCGCGATAACTATCAGCAGCATGGAGAGCCGCCGCATGTTCACCTCCACAAGTTCGCTGGGAACCCTACCTAGACAAGATGCAGGGTGCACTGCGCGTGTTCGCCACCGTTTGCACGATTGACCGTGACGGCAAACAAAAAGCCGGGCATCGCTGCCCGGCTGTTGTTTCCGAATCCGTGGACTATTGCTGGTCGTCGTCCGAATCGCGCAATTCCGTGAAGCCCTTCATGATCTGCCGCTCCTGCTCGGAGAAGCTGGTCTTCATCTTGTCCGAGTCAAGCGCCTTTCGCTTCTCGTCCGCCGGCAGGTCGCGCATTTCCCTCATGGCTTGACGCATCGCGCGGCGCCGGTCCTGCGGAAGCTCTCGCACTTGCTGCTGGAGATCTCGGGCGCGTTCACGCTGTTCCGGCGACAGGTGCTCGTACCAGTCCATGCGCTGGATCCAACGCTGTTTCTGCTCAGGCGTCAGCCTGTTGAAGTGCTGCAACTTCCGGCGCAGCCTGTCTTTCTGCTGGGGATCGAGATTCTTGAACTCGCCGTCGTCCTCGAGCGCCTTCTGCTGCTCCTCCGGTGGACGGTTCATATTCTTGCGAAGCCAATCCCCCGCGTGAGGACCCGGCCCGTACGACCTTCCACCGAAGCTGGGACGCCCCTGGGGACCTGGTCCCTTGCCCGCCTGCCAAGCCATAGAAGGCAGCGATAGCGTCAGCCCTAACGCAAGTACCGCGACTTTCCTGACCATCATCAAAGCAGCCCGCGCTTCCTATTGGTTTTGAACATCGTCGCCGGCGGAGCCGTCGAGCGCGTCCAAATCCTGCAACAATTCTTCGTGATTGTCTAGGAACTCCAGGTCGGCGACGGCCGTCCCGCGCTCGGGAAGCGCCGGTGCCGAAGCGACTGTGGCCTGACGCGCCGGGGAGTCGTTCAGGTCCTTGCCGCCGCTGAACATGCCCACGCCCACGGCAATCAGGCCGGCAGCGGCGACGCCCAACGCGGGACGACGCATCCACTGGAACCATCCGGCCCTTTGCTTCTCCTGCTGTTCCTCACGCAGCCGCGCCTGTAACCGCACGTCGAAGAACGGCGACGGCTCCGGCGTCTGCCATTCGTCCAGCAACGCCATGGTCTGCCGCAGTTCGATCAGCGTCTCGGCGCAACCGCTGCACGCAGCCATGTGGGTCGCAAGCTCCGGCGTGAGCGCCGCCGTACCGTTGGCGACGTCAGGCAATTGCTCGCGGATCGTTTCGCAACTCATAACACACCCTCTGGGACCATCGAGCGAGCCTAGATGAAACTCTTCAGCTTCTCGCGCAGGCTCTCGTAGGCGCGGAAAAGCAGGGACTTCGTGGCAGATTCGCTCAGTTGCAGCACTTCGGCGATCTGCTTGTAATCCATGTTCTGATACTTGTGCATCAGCACGGCCATGCGTTGCCGTTCCGGCAACGTATCGATCTGCGCGCGGATGGCCGCCAGCCGTTCGCGGCGCAGGATCTGTTGTTCGGCGTTCAGGCTGGAGTCTGCGACGTCGATTGCAAGCCCGGTTTCGTCGTCGTGCTCGTCGAGACTCGCCTTCAGCTCGGGACGCTCGTACTTCGTGTCGCGAGCGTGGTTGACGCCGAGGTTGGTCGCTATCCGGTACAGCCAGGTTGTAAACTTCGCGTCTGCCGAGTAGGTCTGGCGTGAGCGATACACCCGCAGGAACACTTCCTGCGCGAGCTCTTCGGCGATGGCCGAGTTGCGCACCATGCGGAACATGAAGCTCACGATCGGACGCCGGTACTTCTCGATGAGGTAATTGAAGGCGGCATCGTCGCCTTCCTTCACCCGCAACATGATTTCCGCGTCGGTCAGACCTTCGCTCCGCTCCGGGCGCTGCACACGGACGGACCCCGAGCCTGCGCGTTCCGCGTCACTGCCGGGAACCGTGAACGGACGATTCATCGCCACGCTGCTCATACCGCTGCTAACCCCTTCGTCCGGCGAAAGTTTCGCCCGGTCGCGGGGGTCTGGCGGGGGGACTTGTCCGGGCCTTGCGTCCATGAAAACTGGTTGCCTCGCGGAAAATACTATCGCACCGGGCAAGGATGTCCTAGGCCCGTTCGCGCACCGCACGCCGCCGTGCCGCCGGCCATCGATTGCCCGGCGGGCGTGCGGCAGGTCTGTGCCACCGCTCCACCACACAGGTCCTGTGGGAAACGCTCGCCGGCGACTTTGGTACAATGTGTTTGCACGTCAGTTGGGGCGCTTAACTCAGCGGTAGAGTGCCATCTTCACACGGTGGAAGTCGTAGGTTCGAATCCTACAGCGCCCACCATCCCCTCCTCTGGGCATGGTTACTGACGGGATTCGGTTCCGACTCAATTGTTTCGATGCGGCTGCGGCGAACCTGCCCGGTCCTGCATCACATGTTCGGGCAGTGACCCGAGCGCCGCGATCCACGATCTGAGTAGTTTTCAGCTTGCGCGGAAAATGGGGTCGCGGGTACCATCGCCTCAACTTACCGCGCGTCGGCCAGTTACGACGCGCTCCCGAGGCCAACCGATCCAGTGGTGGCCTGATGGCGCAGTTTCCAGGCGCGCCTGGAACATTCGGCGAACGCGTGCAGCCCGCCCTTCCCCACGCCTGGGCGGAGGCGCACAGCGAACGCAAAGATTCGCAAGAAGCCGCAATCCAACAGCCTGTCTGGCCGAAGTCGTTGCGGCAATTGGGTAAATAAGAGAAACCTGAAATATGAATAGTGGACCGAACCATCCGTCCGGGAACAACCCCGGAGGGAGAGGACGCAGACGGCGTCGCGGACGTCGTGGTCACGGCGGCCAGCCCGGACAGGGTCAAGGCCGGCCGCAGGGTGAAGGCAACCAGCAGCAGACACGCTCCGGAGGTGGGCAGAGTCATCCCTCCCGGGCGCAGAATGGACCTTCGCGCGGCCCGCAGAACCGCCGCGGCCCGATGAACAAGAACCGCCGGGGCCGGTCGGTGAACCCGAAGGCTCCCGACGCCGGCATTTTCAGCGCCCCGATGGACCATAGCTACCGCACAGCCCAGGACGGTAACGGCAATGGCAATGGCCGTGGGCCCCGCGCCGGCTTCGGACGGCAGTTCCAGCATCCCGACGTGGAAGCCGTCAGCTCTTCCAACGGAAACTCCAAGCCGATCTACGCTTTCGTCGATGACTTGTTCTTCCTGGCGAAGATCCAGGAAACCGCTCGCAAGCTCAACATCAAGGTCGAGTTCGTGAAGGGCGACAAGGAAGCGATCGACGCGATCACTTCGGCGGAAGAGAAGCCTTCGCTCATCATCTTCGACCTGAACAGCACCTCCGGGAAACCGCTGACGGTCATCCCAAAACTGAAGTCGAAGCTGAAGAAGGCAACGAACATCATCGGGTTCCTTTCGCACCTGCAAAGCGAACTCAAGATGAAGGCGCAGGAAGCGGGTTGCGACATGGTGCTGCCACGGTCGGCGTTCAGCCAGAACCTGCCGCAGTTGCTGCGCCGTCACGCCACCGACGAGTTTGCGGAAGAGACGCAGTAACCCGTTCCCGATCAACCTCGAAGCCCGGCTAGGCGCCGGGCTTCATTTCTTGCTCATCCCATGGCTGCCCGGGTGCATCCAACCCCGGTTGAGCTCACCATGCCCCTGACGCGTGCTTACGAAGAGCATGAAGTTGGACCGGACATCGCGCGTATCTACGCCGACATCCGCTCGAGCTTCGACCTGCCGTTCGTCCCGACGATCTTCAAGACCGCTGCCGGAAACCCCGATTACCTGAAAATCATGTGGCGCGACCTGGGTCCCGTCGCCGCCTCCCGCGAATTTCAGAATGCGGCGACCGCCATGGACGAGTTCGTCCGGTCGAAAGCCATCGAGGGCGGATGGCGCTTCAGCGACCAGGAGCGCGTGCTCGCCGAGCAGAAAATATCGACCTTCGACATGCCGGTGCTGGCCGGCGTCGTCGGAGTCTTCGCGCGCGCGCTGCCCCGCATGCTGCTATTCGTGCGCCTGATGCAGTTGGGATATTCCGGCGGCCAGAAAGGCCGATTCACAAGCGGCAAACAATCGCCGGCACTCTCGCGTCTGATCTCGCTGCACATCCCCGGCGAGCGCGAGGCCGGGCTGCGCGTGTGGCTGATCTATGCGGAAATACGGCGTCACACGCGTTCCAAACAGGTCATGAGCCTGTATCGCGCGCTCTCTCCGTTCCCCGGATATCTCGCGTCTGCCTGGCTGGACACGAAGAAACTTTTCGCCGACCGCGAGTTCCAGCGCGCACGGGACCAGGTCGCGCATCGCGCCGCCGCGTTGACGGTCGGCATGCCTGTACGCGACCACCGGGCGCTGGGCAGGCATCTCGAACCAAAACAATGGCGTGACATCGAGGACTTCGTGGACGATGCCGCGCGCATGCTGCCGCACTACACGTTGCTGGCGCCCGTGTGGCAGCGCTCCTTCGCATCAGGGAACCAGCGACGCGCCGCATAAAAAGTGTGAAGTGTGAAGTAGAAAGTGACTGGCAGCTGGCCACTGGCAGCTACTTTCAGTCGCAGGCCCGCCACAGATACCAACTCGCCACGCTGCGATACGGACGCCAGCGCTCTCCGCGTTTCATCAACTGTTGCCGGGTCGGAAGATCGGGCGTCTTGAACGTGAGTTGATACCCTTTCCGCACGCCGTAGTCGTCCACCGGCAAAACGTCGGGACGCCCGAGGCGGAAGATCAGCAGCATCTCGGCGGTCCACCGGCCAATGCCGCGGACTTCAATGCAGCGCTCGATAATCTCGCCGTCCGACATCCGGGCCATCGCGCGCGCCGTGGGAACCGTACCGTCCAGCGTCTTGGACGCGAGATCGCGGATGGCAACGATCTTGTTGCGTGAGAGCCCGGCCAGGCGCAACCGTTCATCGGTGGCTTCGAGGATCAGCTCCGGCGTGGCTTGCGTGTCTCCGAACAACGCATCGACGCGACCGAGGATCGCCGCCGCAGCCTTGCCCGCAAGTTGCTGGTAGATGATCGAGCGCATCAGCGAATAGAAAATCGAGTGCTGGCGCCGCCGCTTCAGACCGCAGGGACCGATCCGCTCGATGAGCCTGGCAAGACGAGGGTCGGCCACACTGAGGTGCTCAACAGCGGCAAGGTGGTTGGAAGGCATGGAAGAACATCTTAGCAGTCAGAAATCAGCACTCAGCATTCAGCACTCGGCATTCAGTCCCTGACCTGTCAAGCTGCCCATGCACACCCTTTTTGCTGGTAGCTGGAACGTTTCGCAAACTGCCCAAGTCTCACATAACTGAATGCTGAGTGCTGACTGCTGAGTGCTGCTTCCATATCTTGACAACCTTCCCGGCCGGGAGGAGAATCCCAAACACGCAGGGCGAATAAAAAGCGAAGCTCAGGCGCACTCTCCCGCCCGCCGCCGGGCCGCTCGCAATCGCCTTCGGTTCTGCCCCGAGAGGTTCCCATGTCGTCGCTCCCCATGTCGGTCGTGCCGGCTTCCCAGCCGGACAAAAACCCGTCTCTCCAGCAATCCGCGGCTGAAGCTCGCGCCCGCCTCCAGCAGCTCAGGGCGACGCTGGGCAAAGTGGCCTGGCAGATGTCCACCGCCGCCGAGCTCCCCGAGCAACGCCTGCCGGAAATGGTGACCAGCGGAGTTGCGGAACTGGACCGGCTCACCGGCGGGCTGCCGCGGGGAGCGGTAACGGAGATCGCGGGAGCGGCTTCGACGGGGCGCACTAGCGTAATGGTCGCCTGCATGGCGGCGGCAACCGCGCGCGGAGAAGTCTGCGCGCTGATCGATACCAGCGACAGCTTCGATCCGGAATCCGCGGCCACGTCCGGCGTGCAACTCGACCGCGTCCTCTGGGTGCGCTGCAACGGCGCGCTACCCCAAAAACAGGACACCGCGCCGAGGTTCACGGCCAACGACTTTGGCGGGCACGACTTCGTTGAGAAGCCGGAAAAGAAAAACTCGCGATGGGAGCAGCGCAACCGTCCTCTGTACGCGCGACTCGAGCAGGCACTGCGTGCGGCCGACCTGCTGCTGCACGGCGGAGGCTTCGGCCTGATCGCGTTTGATATGGCGGATCTGCCGGTGGAAGTTGCGCGGCGGGTGCCGATGACGACATGGTTCCGCTTCCGGCGCGCGGTCGAGAACACACCGACGTCGCTGATCGTCGTGCAATCCGAAGGACTCGCTGCCACCTGCGCGTCCTTGGCCGTGCGCGTGGCGCGAAGAGACATCGGCCGCCATATCGTCGAGGCGCCTTCGGCGGCGAACCTTCTGCGCGGACTCGAAATCACGGCCGAGATCGTGCGCAGTCCGCAAGAACGCTCGCGCAAAAAGCCCGTTCAGCGGGAGACGTCCATCCGCGTCGAGCACTCCGCGGTGCGGTGGAGTTGAGATGTACGCCTGCATTTTCATTCCCGACTTCCCTGCCGGCGCCCTGGAGCGCACGCGGCCCGAACTGCGCCACGGCGCGTTGGCCGTAGTCGAAGGCACGCCTCCGCTCTCGTATGTCGTGGCCGTGAACACGCACGCAAGGCAACTTGGAATTTCCGCCGGCATGACGAAGCTTCAGGCCGAGACGTTGCTTGCGGCGGCCGCGCCCACCGTCGCGGGACGAGTCGTCGAGCGCTCGAAGGCCTCGGAGCGCGGCGCGCACGCGGCTTTGCTCGATGCCGCGCACGCAATCTCTCCCAAGGTCGAAGATACCGCGGGCGACACGGTCCTCATCGATGTCCGCGGCCTGGAGCGCCTCTTCGGCACCGCATGTCAAGTCGCCCGCGAGATCGCCCGCCGTGTTTCGCAACAGGGACTGGAAGCCAACATCGCCGTGGCCGCGACGCCCGACACGGCCGAACACGCGGCACGCGGGTTCGCAGGCACAACCGTGCTGGCTGCGGGCGAGGAAGCCCAGCGGCTGGCACCGTTGCCGCTGGAAGTGCTGTTCGCTGCCGAGGCGGCGGCAGTATCGCGCGGCACAGCCACGGCAAGCAGGACAAAAGACGAACGCCGCAAAACGCTCGATCGCCTGGCGCGCATGCAGGAGACGCTGGACCGCTGGGGCATTCGCAACTTCCGCGCACTCGCCTCCCTGCCGCCGGTTTCGCTCTCGGAGCGCCTGGGGCGCCACGGCGTTCGACTGCAACAGTTGGCCTCGGGCGGGATCTGCCGCGAACTCGTGCTCTCCGAACCCCCGCTGACCTTTGAGGAGGTCATGGAGTTGGAGAACGCGGCCGACGGCATCGAGCCGCTGCTGTTCCTGCTTGGACACATGCTCGAACAGGTCTGTACCCGCCTGCACACGCGCGCGCTGTGCACGAACGAGTTGCGCTTGCGGTTCGCCCTCGAGCAGCGCACGGGCGACAACGACGCGTTGACTCGCGAAGAACTGGAGGCCCTCGGCCACGGGGCGGTCGTCGAGCGCAAGCTCACGCTGCCGGTGCCAATGAACGATGCGCGGCTGTTCCTCAAACTGCTGCACCTGCAACTGTCTTCGCAACCGCTGGGCGCAGCCGTGACGAAGATCCGGCTGATGGCGGAAGCAGCGCGTCCGCGGATCGGACAGGCAGGACTGTTCATGCCGCTCGCTCCGGAAGCGGAGAAGTTGGAACTCACGCTGGCGCGAATGCATAAGCTGCTCTCGGCGATGCCCGCCGGCAGCGACGAACTCCGTGCCGGTTGCGCGGAACTGGTCGATTCGCATGAGCCCGGCGCGTTCCGCATGAAGCGCTTCGTCACGCCCGAGGGCGCAGCCGAAGGCAAGACCGGCGAACAACCAGCGGAGGCGCCCGCTCTGGCGCTTCGGCGCATGCGGCCGGCGGCGGAGGCGATGGTAGATGTGCGGGATGGGCGTCCGGCGCGCGTGTGGGCCGAGTGTCTCGGGCTGCACGCTCCGTCGCACGAGAACGTGATCTGGGCGGCGGGACCGTGGCGCACGTCCGGACGCTGGTGGAACCGGGGAGAAGAACAGAGCCTTGATGAAGCCGCAGCGGGCGCGGGATGGGGCGCCGGTCGGGGGGTCTGGGCGCGTGACGAATGGGATGTTGCGATCGGCGTGACCGCACAGCAACCGCGACGCGAGATGTTCGACGGCCAGGCGTTGCACAGGACGGGCGGACGCCGTTCGCGTGCGACGCATATCGCGCTGTTCCGCATATCGCACGATGTCACGACGGGCAAGTGGCAACTGGAAGGAAGTTACGACTGAGAACCTCTGGCACTAGGTTCTAGGGTTACATTGTGTCACCCTGAGGCCGCTTTCTTTTGCGGACTCAGGCTCACAGAACTTTCGTGGTGAACACATCCGATGTCCTACACCGAGCTTCACGCACGCTCCGCATTCAGTTTTCTCGAAGGCGCTTCGCAGCCCGAGCAACTGGCGGAGGTCTGCGCGAAGAGCGGCATGGCGTCCATGGCGCTGCTCGACGGTAACGGAGTGTACGGGGCGGCACGCTTCCACCTCGCGGCAAAGAAGCTCGGAATCCGCGCGCATATCGGGTCGGAACTTACGCTGAACTTCCCACCACAGAGACACAGGGACACAGAGAAAACAAGAAATTCAAGCTCTGTGTCTCTGCGTCCCGGTGGTGAAGAGGCCCGTTTGCCTGTTCTCATCACATCTCGCGCTGGCTATCAGAATCTCTGCCGTCTTGTAACGCGCATGAAGCTGCGCGTGCCGAAGCACACCAAGCCCGGTGAGTGCGCGACCATTCCCGGAGAACTCGCCGCCTACGCCGAAGGCCTGCTCTGCCTGACCGGCGATGAGAACGGCCCGCTGGCCCTGGCTCTCGAGCGCGGCGGAGTGGACGAAGCGCGCCTCGCGTTGCAGGAACTCGCCGGCATCTTCGGAAAAGAGAACGTCTATGTCGAGTTGCAACGCCACTACAACCGCCGGCAGGAAGCACGCAACCAGGCCGCGGTTTCGCTGGCCCGCTCGATGGGGCTGCCGGTCGTTGCTACCAACGGCGTGCAGCACGCGTTGCCGGAGCAGCGGAAGATCCTCGACGTCTTCACTTGCATCCGCAATCACACGACGCTGAACCAAGCCGGGCGGCTGCTTGCGTTGAACAACGAGCGCCACGTCAAGACTCCCGAGGAGATGTCGCGCCTCTTCGCCGACCTGCCCGAGGCCATCGCCAACACGAGCGAAGTCGCCTCCCGCCTCGAATTCACACTTGCCGATCTCGGCTACGAATTTCCTCGCTACCCGGTTCCGGAGGGCGAGTCGATGATGTCGTTCCTCCGCAAGCGGACGGCCGAAGGAGAGCGCGCCCGCTACGGGCGCAAGGACCGCGCGTTGCAGGAGCGGGCGCACCGGCAGATCGAGCGC
>DASPLH010000214.1:0-5706 GCA_035627675.1 Clostridia bacterium | reverse complement strand
AGGGCGCGGATTCGACGTTCTGCAAAATTCGAGAGCCTTCTGGAACTGTGTGCGGTTCGCTGTCTTGGCTGATTCGCCTTCTTCGCGGAAGACCTGTAACACTTCCCAGCCGTTCCGAGAGCACATCTCCTTACAGGCACGTTCTTGGGTTTCGAGACTAGCGGCCACAATTCGCACAGCACCGACCGCCGACCATGCCGTTATCTATATTCGAGTTTCTTCCGCACGTCTGACTCTCTCCGGCGAGAGTTGAAGCTGTACCTGTGAACTTGTTGACAGCGTTTCAGAGCACAAAAAACTTGCGCGACACCTACACATGGAGTTCAGGTTCGATTGCGCCCTACCATGACCTGCTTCCTGCACAGTGTGCAGTCCTATATGGTTCTATACAATGTGGGTAGTAGAGGAAGCGTCTGATGGAGATATGGACGGGAATAGCGTGTCTCGTAGCTGACCCTCAGTGTCAGGGATTCAGGCGGTTTGGTGACGACGGTAAAGGGGCATATGTGAACATCGTGGCTTCCGCTGCTTCCGAAAGTGAGTTCAGGGAACGTGTCAACCGGATTGTGCCCACGCTCGATTGCATCCTGCTGGAACTTGACGGCGTTCAACTGCTGGAAACGCGCATGGAAGAGCCAGACTACCCAGAAGAACTCATTACTATGAGCGCCACAGCACAGCGGCAGCCATTAGACCTCGTGTTCGGAACATTCCACACTTGGATTCAGAGTGATGTTAGTTAACTAGCTCTGCTTCCTCAGCATCTCCATGCAATTCAGCCAACGGAGCACTTGGTTCCAGTTGGAACACAGGTGGGCTACCAAAGCACTCATAAAGAGCCGCCCTCGAGGCGGCTTTTGGTTGTAGCGATCTCTCCGTACGAATCACCTTTCAGCTGACCTGTCGAACTACCCCACGCAAGCCAACAGCGGGCTTGCATGGGCCACCCGCAACTTGCCCGTTCCGATCACTGAGTTACACTTCCTCCATAATGCGGAACTTACTTTTCGCAGTCCCTCTTATTCTCTCTGCACTTCTCAGTGCTATCGACGCACAGGCGCAACAATTCGACGAATCTGGTTGGGCGGCTCGCTCGGCTGCGATCGATCGGTACTGGGTTTTTCCTGATCGCGTCTATGGAACGCAGGGTGGCCAGGCGCTCAAGCTCGATGTCTGGAAGCCGCGCGATCGCAAGGAGCCCGCTCCAACCCTGATCTATATCCATGGCGGAGGTTGGCTCTTCGGAGACCGTTCTGGCGCCGCGCCGCTATTTCTGCCCTTTGTCGAGATGGGCTGGAACGTCGTCAACGTGGACTACCGCATGTCGCCGACGGCGCTTGCTCCAGCGGCGGTCGAGGACTGCCGCTGTGCGCTTCGCTGGGTGATTCGCAACGCGAAAGAGTACGGCATCGACACCGAGCGACTCGTGGTCACCGGTCACTCCGCCGGCGGACATCTCGCACTGACGACTGCGTTGCTCCAGCCGAGCGATGGCATGGACCGGCTCTGTCCGGGGACGGAACCGCTGAAGGTCGCCGCAGTCGTGAACTGGTACGGTCCGACCGACATTGCCGATCTCATCGACGGCCCGAACAATCGCGATTGGGCGGTGTCGTGGGTAGGCGGACAAGCGGACCGCATGCAGGTCGCAAAGCGCGTCTCACCGCTGACGTACGTTCGCGGCGGCTTGCCTCCCATCATCACCGTTCACGGAGATCAGGACGACGTCGTTCCTTACTCGCATGGTGTTCGCCTGCATGAGGCGCTGAGCAAGGCTCGCGTGCCAAACCAGTTCGTTACGATCAAGGGCGGCGGGCACGGGATGTTCACGGCCGAAGAGGTCTCCTCCGCTTACCGGACGATCCGCGAGTTCCTGAAGAAGCACATGGATCTACCGTAGAACCCGCGCTTCCAACACGAAAGCCGCCCCAACGGGCGGCTTCCGTGTTTCGAGCGATCTTGCTCAGGCGGTCGCCATGGTCGCGACCATGTCCCAGAGCCATGCTGTATCTTCCAGCGAACCGGGCTTGCACGCGCTCTCGTCGCACCCAGTGCATCCAGGACACACCGACACCACGGCAACCTCCGGATGGTTAGCGGCGAGCTCGGCGGCGAGCGCCGTGCGCTCTGCATCCGACCAGGAGTGTTTGCACACGATGACGCCCTTGGTGGGGACTGCTTTGATGACGCTGAGAGCCGCATCCATGCTCGTTGCGGTTACCAGGTCCATTCCTACCGAGTAGAGTAGTGATTGCGTTCCACACAGGCTCGCCGTGCGCTTAGTAATGGCAAGCACTTTCGAGTCGTTCATTTCGGGCCTCGGGATCCCTTTTTTGATTCTGGCACCTTGGTCCACCTCTTGCAACGAAAACCATTCACTCTCGCAAATACTCAATTTCGCATCGCGCGAGGCCATGGCACTCAGGTGGTGGCCGGTCAGGGAGACCGCGAGCACCGTTCGCATCGCGTTCGGCGAGCAAGAAAAAGCCGCCCGTCTCGCGGGGCGGCTTTCCGCAACAATGACGGCCAGCCTCCGCTACTCCGTCGCGGTTTCCACCTTGTCCTCGGCCTTCTCTCCTGCGGTACGTGCCGAGCGGCCGGCCTTGCGGGTCGTTTGCCGCGCCCTGTCGCCGGCGCGATCGGCGTTCGCTTCCGCGCTGTCTGCGGTGTTGCCAGCGGCGTTCGCTGCTTTGTCCCTGGCTTCTTCAGCCTTGTCGCGAGCGGCCTCATTCGGACGCGAATCGGTGGCGTCCTTGTAGGTGTCCTCTGCCTTATCGGCAGCCTTCTCGACGGCCTGCTCCGCCTTCTGGCCCGCATCACGGCCCGACTGCTCGGCTTGCCGCTGGTCCTGTTTGGAACACGCGGCTCCGAACAACATGAATGCCATCAACCCTACTGCAAGCTGCTTCATCAACCCTCCATGACGGTGGCGCATTCCCGGCGTGCCGAGGCAGCCACTGTCCTCCTCTTGGATGGCAAGCCGCACCAGACGGAAACTGCTGGGCTGATCGAGAGGCCTGCAATTCCCTAAACTTGCCACCGCGGTTAAGGGAAGTTCCACGGCCGCTGGTTCTCGCCCCGACAGGGCTGCATCTACTATTACGGACGTAATCGCCGCTCGGGTTCGGAGTGGAGTCTTGACGGGTGGGGTAGACTACAATGCCAAGCAGAAGAGCAAGCAAGAGGAAAAGCATGCCGTCAGTAGCAACCAAGCGGACCATTGAATACAAGATAGAAATCGAGGAGGAAGACGACGGGCGCTGGATTGCCGACCTCGTCGACCTACCGGGTGTGATGGCGTATGGATCCACACCGGAAGAGGCACTTACTAAAGTGCAGGCTCTTGCCTACCGCGTCCTTGCCGACCGCATTGAACAAGAAAGGGAGCCCCGCAAGGGGGTTCGATTCGCCATCGCGTGAGCTTTTGGCCCAGCAAGAAGGGGCGTCAAGTTTACAGAGCTCTTCTCGGAATCGGCTGGAGAGTCAAGTCCGAGAAGGGTTCTTCTCACGTGCAGTTGGAACATCCGACCAAAGGCGAGTACACATGGTCATTCCGGGATGCCGAAGAAATCGGTCCCAAGATGATGGCCAGAATCGCAAAGAAAACCGGATTGAAGCCGAAAGATCTTTAACTCCGGAGCCAAAGCCGCCGCCAGCAACGCTGACGGCTCTTGCTTTGGAATGCGGAGTTTCTACGAGAGCCCGATCACCCTCCCGGTAGCTGTGTCGATGTCGATCTCGTAGTATCCCGGACGCGTCGGCAGTCCCGGCATCGTGCTCATCTTGCCCAGCAGCGGGTAGAGGAATCCCGCGCCCACGCTGGCGCGGATATCCCGCACGGGAACGATGAACCCCGCCGGAGCGCCCTTCAGCGCCGGATCGTGGCTCAGGCTCAGGTGAGTCTTTGCCATGCAGATCGGAAGCTTGTCGAAGCCCTGGCGCGTGTAGAGCTCGATCTTCTTCTCCGCCTCCGCCGAGTACTCCACTCCGGCTCCGCCGTACATCTCGCGGACGATGCATTCGATCTTCTGCTTGATCGTCGCTTCCTGCGGATAGAGGAAGTGGAAGTCATTCGGCTTTTCGCAAGCGGCCACGACGGCTTTGGCGAGCTGCACCGCCCCGGCTCCGCCTTCGGCCCAGTGGTCGGTCATGACCGCGTCCTCGGCTCCGGCGGCAATCGACGCGCGACGCACCAGTTCGATCTCCGCGTCGGTGTCAGCCGAGAAGCGATTGACTGCCACGACTACCGGGATCCCGAACTTGCGAACGTTCTCGATGTGTTTCGCCAGGTTGGCGCAGCCTTTCTCGAGCAGTTCGAGGTTCTCCTCGCGATACGCGCTCGCCAGCGGTTGTCCGGCCACTACCTTGGGACCGCCGCCGTGCATCTTGAGCGCGCGAATGGTGGCGACCACGACCGCGCAACTCGGCACCAGGCCGCTCTCGCGGCATTTGATGTTGCAGAACTTTTCGAAGCCGATGTCGGCGCCGAACCCTGCTTCGGTCAGAACGTACCCGTCCCTGCCCGCCAGTTTCAGCGCGATTTGATCGGCAAGTACCGATGAGTTGCCGTGCGCGATGTTGGCAAACGGGCCTGCGTGCACGAACGCCGGAGTGCCTTCCAGCGTCTGCATCAGGTTGGGCATGATCGCGTCCTTCATCAGGACGGTCAGCGCTCCTCCCACTCCGAGATCGTCCGCCGTGACCGGCGTGCCTGCGCGATCGCTTCCGATGACCATGCGCCCGAGGCGCTCGCGCATGTCGGCCAGGCTCGTCGTCAGCGCCAGGATGGCCATGATCTCGCTCGCCACCGCGATGTCGAATCCGGTGGAGCGCGTCGCGCCCTTTTCCTCCGGACCCTGCCCGATCGTGATCTGACGCAGCATCCGGTCGTTCGTGTCGGTGACGCGGCGCCAGGTGATGCTGTCGGGGTCGATGTCGAGCCGCACGAAGCGCGAACGCTCTTCCGGCGTCAGAGCGTTGGGGTCGTCCTTGGCGATACCCAGTTTGCGCAGGCGGCGGAACATGATCGGGGCGAACCTGCGGCTGCCGTCCTTGGCGGCAGGGCACAGCCGGTCGAACAGCGCCTCGTCCGACTGCTCGCGCTCGTGCATCAACCGCGTGTCGATGGCCGCAGCCAGCAGATTGTTCGCCGCGGTGATGGCGTGGATGTCGCCGGTCAGGTGGAGGTTGAACTCCTCCATCGGAATGATCTGGCTGTAGCCTCCGCCCGCCGCGCCGCCCTTGATACCGAAGGTCGGGCCCTGGCTTGGCTGGCGTATGCAGGTGAACACGCGCTTTCCGAGATGCGCGCCGAGCGCCTGGCTCAGCCCAACATTCGTCGTGGTCTTACCTTCGCCGAGCGGCGTTGGAGTGATGGCAGTCACGACCACATACTTGCCGTCCGGTTCGTTCCTCAATCGCTCGAGGATCGAGAGCCGCACCTTGGCCTTGGTGTTGCCGTAGTGCTCCAGCTCTTCGGGGAGAATGCCCGCGGCGAGCGCAATTTCTCCGATCGGCAGCGGCGTCGCTGCCTGAGCGATCTCAATGTCGCTGGGTACGGGATGTTTCCTGTGCCGGGAACTGGGGGTGATGGGGACGGGTACCGCTGCGTCAAGAACCTCGGTCGAGCCCTGAGCCATTGGGACGATTATCTCCGTGAATGATTGAGGCTGGATATGAATATGGGCCTGCACTGAGTTTCCAACA
>DASPLH010000213.1:0-3160 GCA_035627675.1 Clostridia bacterium | reverse complement strand
AGCGCCCCTCTTCCCGCTGTTCGAAGAGCACACATACCAGAAAGGCGCGAAGGAGCTTTACCACCTGGCCGCGCTCGCGCGCACGGTGAAGCAAGTGGAGATCGAGACCGACATCTGGGAGGGCGTCGAGGACCTGCCCTGATGGTTTGGTTGAACTCAAAGAAAAGGCCACCCGCCCGGGGTGGCCTTCGTTGTCAGTACCTCAGCGCCTCGGTACCTCAGCCGCTTTCACTGAACCACCGCAGCCGGCGCCGGTGGCTTCGTTGCCTTCGGACGGATGATGTCGCCGAGGATGTCCGGCTTCGAAGGATCGCGCACCAGGTGCGGATAGCGCGGACCATCGTGATAGTCGATGGCGACGGTGCGATAGAACTCCGCGTTCTCCACGATGAACTGGATGGGGTCTTTCGAGTCGCGGGCCTCCATCATCGCGATCGTAAGCAGGTTGTTGGTGTAACGGCGGCCGTTGACGGCGATGACTTTCATGCCCGGCCCGAGTCCGGCCTTCGAGGCGAGCCCGTCGTTCACGACGTCTTCGATCGAGCCATCCTGCTTCAGGGTCATTCCGAGCGACGCCGTGCAGTCCATCCCCTTGGTTTCGGCCGAACGGATCTTGTCGAAAGCGTTGGGAGTATCGCGATAGACGATCCGCCAGCCGCCCTGCTCGATTCCGCCCAGCGGCGGTTGCGGAGCGACACGGCGGATTCGATCGGTGAGGAACTTCCGCCAGTCGTATGGAGCCACCTGGTTGAGCGTGTTCACCACTTCGTCGAATGTGTAGGTTCTCACCATCGGGCCGCTGTCGGGAGCGCCGTGGAAGAGCTGCGTGAAATCGTCGAGCGACTTCTTTCCTCCGGTCTGCTGGCGGATCAGCACGTCGGCTTCGAGCCACATCAGCGCGCCTTCTTCGTAGAAATCCACGCCGCGCCGCCAGTTGGCCCACGCGTTGGAAGCCCCGAACAGCAGTTGAGCAGCGGTCGCTGTATCCGAGACTGGACGCCACCTACGTCCGGACCTGTAGGTGTACCGCATGGCGTCGCGCGCGATCGTGTCGCGCCAGTTCTCCGCCGTCCACAGACTGCTGCGCGCGGTCAGCACGATCCCGAGATAGTTCGTCAAACCCTCGTAGACCCACAGCAGCTCGCTCTGCATCGGAGTCGTGTACTCGGGCGTGGCGAGGTCCGCCGGACGACGGTACTTGCCGTTCCACGAGTGCACGAACTCGTGCGGGAGCAGCGAATTGCCGCTCGTGAACGCGTTCGCGTCCGTCAGGTAGTTCTCGGGGAAGCGGCTGTCGTTGGACTCGTGATGTTCCAGGCCGAAGTGCGCCACGTGATCGCTCAGCGAAACCAGGAAGTGGTAATCGCGATAGTGCCGTGCGCCGAACATCGCTCCCGCCTCGACCACGAGGTTGTCGAAGACCTGCCGCTGCTCGTCCGACATCTGGAGCGCGGCCTCGCTGTCGGCGGCGATGTCCAAGTGGTGTGGCGGCTTCTTGCCTTCCTGGAGCGGAACGGTCTTCATGTGCGCGCCCATGATCACGGGCGAGTCCACCATGGTCGTCAGCGATGCTGGAGCGAACTCAATGGTTCCCGCTGCTTGTGTTGCGACCGGGAGAGCGGTGCCGAACTTCCATCCTTGCGGCAGTCGCAGGCTGGAGCGGACCTGGATCTGGTCGCTGGTCCAGCCCTTCGGATACAGCAGGAGCCAGTTCCAGCTCATGACGGCCATGCGGGCGGTCGTCGACGAACCGGCGGTGAAGCCTCCGGGAGTTTCGACCGGAGCGAGGTAATCCATGGTCGCCTCAACCTGCGTCGTTCCCGGGGGCAGTTCGACGTGGTAGGTGTACATGTCGAGCGGATCGCGCCGCCACAGCAGCGGCCGTCCGCCGGCCGAGAAAGTAACGCCCGCGGTGTCCACGATGGGACCGGTCGGGCCGTGCTCTCCGGGAATCCACTTCGGGTAATAGACCGTGAGTTCGTTGCCGCTGGCGGGAATGGTCATGCGCGCATGGAAGATTCTGCGCGGAGCTTCGCTGGCGTCAACCGCGACGGTGATCGTGGGAGCCGGACCTTGCGGCGCCGGCTGTGCGGCCTTGGCGGGTGCGGCGGACTTAGGCTTCTGCCTGGCCTGGCCCATGGATAGTGACGAGAAAAATACAAGAAGGACAACAAGCAGCCACGACACCTGCAATCGGCGCATTCAATCTCCTGAAGCGTGGAGTGGTCCGGAAAACTTGGTCAGGAATGATAACAGGCGGGATAAATCTTTAGCTTCGTGCCGTTGCTTGTAGCCCTTCAAACGATGGACGATGCTGAGGTTAAGAACTGCCGAGCCTGCGCTGCCCATTCCGGGTGAGCCACGGTTATCACCAGGCGGAAGTTACTCTCCTCCACAAAGCCGTCGGTTGGCACAGCGCAACACGCGAGATAGTCGAGTGTCTCCTCGAACGGTTCATCGTCGTGCCAAGTCGTCATGATCACATCGTCCGAGTCTGGACCCGAAAATCTGCGTTCCCCTAGGTCATCCTTTACGAGTACCTTGTCAACGATGTCGTGGAACCTAGAGCAGCCGTTGCCCCATGCACAGAGATAGACCATCTCCGCAGAGAGTGCCGCTTCCGCGAACTCGGAGATGACTTCGTCGGGCAGAAGATTTGTGTCAGCGGCAACCAACAACCGGAACCGCTTCGCGGGAACTTGAAGTGTTGCAGGCCAGCGCAACTGGGGCACATCCACGACTGCGAATCGCTTATGTCGCTCATTTTGGCGCGAGTACGTGCTCAAGAGATTAGGCCCTCTTCTTCCTCGGCTTCTTTCCCGCATCCTCGCTCGGCATGGAACCCGTCACGCTGGCCATCACGCGGTTGAATGCCTCTTGCGCGGTCATCTCTTTCTTTCCGGTCTTGTTGTGACGGTACTTGTGTTCGCTGCTGCACGTGCGGCAGACGACTTTCACGACCTCTTCGCCGTTCATCGCAGCGATCGTGTGATCAGTGCTTCGCTTGCACCGCGAGCAATGGTCGTCGATGTAGTCTCCGATGCGCATAACGCCCCCAAGGGCGCGAGTGTAGCACGCAAGCCACGCCGTCGAAATCTGCCCCCGACCTCTGTTCTGACAACAGAACAGCGGGACCGGGCGGTCCCGCTGTCGGAGATAC
>DASPLH010000212.1:0-21919 GCA_035627675.1 Clostridia bacterium | reverse complement strand
TTGAAACTCTCTGGTGAAGCCCTGGCAGCCGATAAGGGATTCGGCGTCGATAACGACCGCGTGTTCGAGATCGCGGAGGAAGTCGCGGAGGTCTCGCGGCTCGGAGTGGAGTTGGGAATTGTTGTCGGCGGCGGAAACTTCTTCCGCGGCGTCGCCGATCAGGCCAAGAACATGGACCGCGTTTCGGCCGACCACATGGGCATGCTGGCCACCATGATCAACGCGCTCGCCCTCCAGGACGCGATTGAGAAACGAGGCGTGCACACGCGCGTGATGTCGGCCATCGAGATGAACCAGGTCGCCGAGCCGTTCATTCGCCGGCGTGCGATGCGCCATCTCGAGAAGGGTCGCGTCGTGATCTTCGGCTCGGGCACGGGAAATCCTTATTTCTCGACCGACACCGCCGCCTCGCTGCGCGCGATGGAGATCAAGGCCGACGTAATCATGAAGGCGACCAAGGTCGAAGGCATCTATGACGCCGATCCGATGAAGGTGAAGGACGCGACGAAGTTCGACCAGATCACCTTTACGGACGTCCTGACGAAGGGCCTGCGGGTGATGGACGCGACCGCGATTAGCCTCTGTCGCGAGAACAATCTTCCGATTATCATTTTCAACCTGAACACGTCCGGCAACATCCGCCGCGTGGTGCTGGGCGAAAAGGTGGGTTCCCTCGTAACGGCGTAACCGCGCGACCGCGCGGTTGTCGCAGGCGCGACGCGAACTACTCGCTTCAGCGGGCAGCAGCTTCCGATTTCGTGAGCAGCACGTTTGCTTGGAGATAAATCGGGTGTCCCCTGTCAGTACAGCGATGGCCGAACGGAAATTCAGGCCTGGCGAGCTAGTGCCCGTGGCTGGCGTGTATGTCGTATTGCACAACGGACATCGCGCAGAGCACGCCGTGACCATGCTCGCGGGCGATCAGTTCCCGCCGTGCAGCGTTTGTCGCGATGAGGTTCGCTTCCGGCTGGAGCGGCAGGCGAGCGCAGTCGGCTCGGACAACGACTTCGCCGTGTCTTAGTTGCCGTCGCAACGCGACACCGCGGGTGTGGCACTTTTGGGTCTTTTCAGCACTTCTGAACAGAAGTTAGACTTGTCGATATATAGGAGTCGGACGAAATGCCTGCCAAGCACACGCCGAGCTTTCAGAGCAATCGTTCCAGCCATCCCGAGTTCAGGCGGCCGGTGGCCGGGGCCGATGCCGCGAACAACGTGCGTCACCCGAAACGAATGGCGCACGGCCAGACGTTCCGTCCCGGCGACACCGTCCGCGAGTCGGGTATCTACGAAGTTCTGCACAACGGCAGTCACCGCGCCGCTCACGAAGTGGTGATGATCGCCGCCGATCTCTTCCCCGCCTGTGATACCTGTTTCGACCAGGTGCGCTTCCGGCTGATCCGTACCGCACCGTACATTTTTTCCGACGCCGACTTCGACGAACCCGACGAATAACACCGCGCCGGTGTGGGCGACAGCCCGGGGCTGTATAATCGGCTGTTTGAAATCTACATAGCAGGCGATCTTATGGCTCAGATCAGCATGGCGGCAGTACCCGCTCTGAAAGACACGTACACACAACTGAAATCCCGCATGGAGAAGGCGGTCGAGGACTTCCGCAAGGAAATGGCCTCGATGCGCACCGGGCGGGCGTCCGTGCATATGCTCGACTCCGTCACGGTGGACGCCTACGGCTCGCAGATGCCGCTGAACCAGGTCGGCAATGTAAGCGCTCCCGAGCCGCAGATGATTACCGTGCAACCGTGGGACATGAGCCTGATCGGCGCGATCGAAAAGGCGATCCGCACGGCGGACCTCGGGCTCAACCCGATGAACGACGGCAAGATCGTGCGCATCCCCGTTCCGGCGCTGACGGAAGAACGCCGCAAGGACATGGTGAAGCACCTCCACAAGATCCTCGAGGAGCACCGCACGGCCGTCCGCAATATCCGCCGCGACGGCAACGACGCGATCAAGAAGGCGCTGAAGGACAAGAAGATCACCGAGGACGAAGAGCGTGGGTCGCTGGAGCAGATCCAGAAGCTGACCGACGACGAAATCAAGAAGATGGAAGAGATGGCCAAGGTGAAGGAGAAAGAGGTCATGCAGGTCTGACCCGGCCTTTGCGATATACTTCGGCGCGCTGCGGCGCGCCGTTTTCCTTTGCGCTTGTTTGCGCCGCGCTCGTGGGAGCGAGGATACGAACCACGCGTATGAGGTTCGCGGGACAGCAGATCATCGAACTCGACTGCGGCAAGTGCCGCCTGCGCAGCTTCCGCGCGGACGACGCGCTCTCGCTCGCGTACCACGCCAACAATCCCCGGGTCGCCGCCAATCTGCGCGACCGCTTCCCTAACCCATATACCAGGGCGCATGCCGAGAACTTCATCCGCTCGCGCATGGACGTGTTGAGCGACCGCGAGTTCGTGCTGGGCATCGAGGTGGGCGGCGATGTCGTGGGAGCGATCGGACTCGTCTTCTTCGACGACATCGAACGGCAGACGGCGGAACTGGGCTACTGGCTCGGAGAGCAGTTCTGGGGGAAAGGCATCGTGAGCGCTGCGATTCCGATCTTCACCGAGTGGACGATGCGCGAGTTCCGCCTCGCGCGCATCTTCGCCAAGCCCTTCACGGACAACATCGGGTCCGTCCGCGTGCTCGAAAAAGCGGGCTACGCGTGCGAGGGCGTGCTGCGCAAAGCAGCCATCAAGAACGGCGAGTACAAGGATTTTTACATGTTCGCCGTGGTTAGGTAGCTCCCAGCTGCAACCGGCCGATTCCTGGTATTGAAGTCGCGGAGTCGCGCAGTCGCGGAGTCGCGTTCGGATCGCTTAGCTGCTGAGTCGCTGAGCCCCTGAGCAGCCCGCTTATAAGTAGCTGCTGGCTGGCAACTGGTGACTGACAGCTAACGACTAGCGACTGGCGACAGACGACTGTCACGCATCCAACCTCAGCACAACCCAAGGAGTTAGTCAGCCCCGGGCTGCGCTGCTGGTATGGACAAGATCCCGATTTCCGCCGATGACATTGTTTCTCTCGACCACGTGGCACCCGGAGTAGCCGGCCTCCGTATTCTCTTTGTGAATGTGTTTGCCGTGGCGACCGGCGAAGCCGAGTGGACGCTGATCGATGCCGGCCTGTACTTCTCGGGCGACAGGATTCGCGACTGGGCGCGCAATCACTTCGGAAACGCCCCTCCGCAGGCCGTCGTACTCACCCACGGACACTTCGATCACGTGGGGTCGCTCAGAGACCTCGCCGACGGATGGAACGCGCCCGTGTACGTGCATCCGCTCGAAATGGACTACGTCACCGGCAAGGCGGAGTATCCCCCGCCGGACCCGCTGGCCGGAGGCGGATCGATGGCGTTGCTCTCTCCGTTGTTCCCGCGCGGACCGATCGACATCGGAGCGAGGGCACACGCCTTGCCGCATGACGGCAGCATCCCGAACATGCCCGGCTGGCGCTGGCTCCACACCCCGGGCCACACGCGCGGACACGTTTCCCTGTTCCGCGAGGAAGATCGCACGCTCATCGTTGGCGACGCGTTCTGCACGACGAAGCAGGAGTCGCTGTTTGCGGCGCTGACGCAGCGTCCCGAGTTGCACGGCCCGCCCGCCTACTACACGCCCGATTGGGACGCAGCCCGCTCCTCGGTAGAACAGCTTGCGGCGCTTCGTCCGAACGCAATCGCCCCCGGCCACGGCCTGCCCATCGCGGGGCCGCACGCGGCCGACGAGTTGCAACGGCTGGCGGATGACTTCGACCGCATCGCCCGGCCACAGCGTGGGAAATACGCCAAGCGGGGCGAATCCGGGGCTCCGGCGGCTTGATTCGCAGGACTCGCCGGAGACAAAGCATTCGGCACGTTCCCACTTGAGCTCCGCCTGTGGCTCCGCATGGGCGCCACCCGCAGGCGCCTCGCTGCGCTGCGTGTGGCAAACGCGCTGCAAAGCTCGCTTCTCGCCGTGCAATAATCTGCTTCCATGAAAACCGTAGTACACGCCGCCTGCCCGCACGACTGTCCCGACGCGTGCGGGGTCCTGATCACGGTTGAGGACGGACGCGCTACCCGCCTCCAGGGTGACCCGAATCATCCGGTCACGCGCGGGTTCCTGTGCGCAAAGGTGGCGAAGTACATCGACCGCGTGTACTCGCCACAGCGTGTTCTCTACCCGATGAAGAGGGTCGCGCCGAAAGGGACCGGCGGCTTCGAGGCATTCGCGTACATCACGTGGGACGAAGCGCTCGACACCATTGCCGCGAAGTTCCGTTCGGTCGCGGCAGAGTTCGGCTCCGAGGCGATCCTTCCCTACTCCTATGGCGGGACGCTCGGAACCATCCAGGGCAGCACGCTGGATCACCGCTTCTTCCATCGTCTCGGGGCCTCGCAGCTCGACCGCACGATCTGCGCCAGTGCGGGGGCCGAGGCGCTGGTCAGCGTCACAGGCGGGAAGTACGGAACCGAACCGGAGCAGTTCGCGCACTCGCGCTACATCATCGCCTGGGGCGCGAACATCCACGGCAACAATGTGCACCTGTGGCCGTTCATCGAAGAAGCGCGGCGCAAGGGCGCGAAGCTCGTCGTCATCGATCCGTATCGCACGCGCACGGCGAAGTGCGCGGACTGGTATCTGCCGATCAATCCCGGAACCGATGTCGCGCTCGCGCTGGGGATGATGCACGTCATCATCGGCGAAGCCCTTCACGACGCCGCTTACGTTGCACAGCACACGCTCGGCTTCGATCAGCTGAAAGCCAAGGTCGCCGGTTACACGCCGGAGCGCGTTGCGCAGTGGACGGGGATTCCGGCCGAGGACATCGTGCGGCTCGCGCGCGAATACGCGACGGCGCGTCCGGCGGTGATTCGGCTCAACTACGGCATCCAGCGCAGCACGAACGGCGGCATGGCCGTGCGGGCGGTGTCAATGCTGCCATGCATTACAGGCTCGTGGAAGGAAGTCGGCGGAGGTCTGCAGCTCTCGACGAGTGGCGCGTTCCCGCTGGACAAGCAGGCGTTGAAGCGCACGGACCTGATGAAGACCGCACTCGGTCGCGACGCGCGGATGCTGAACATGAGCGAACTCGGACGACTCTTGAACGAGGTCAACGATCCTCCGGTCAAGGCCATGTTCGTCTTCAACTCGAACCCGGCGGCGGTCTGTCCCGATCACAACGACGTAATTCGCGGGTTGCTGCGCCCGGACCTATTCACCGCCGTACACGAGCAGTTCCTGACGGACACGACCGACTATGCCGACATGGTGCTGCCGGCAACGACCTTCTTCGAGCACAAGGACCTGCAGACGGCCTACGGACACTACTACGTCCAGATTTCGAACGCGGCAATCGCGCCGGTGGGCGAGGCCCGGAGTAACGCAGACGTGTTCCGCGCGCTGGCCGAGCGAATGGGGTTCGCCGAGCCGTGCTTCGCCGAGACGGACGAAGAGATCATGGACCAGGCGCTCGCCAGCGGCCATGAGTTCCTCGCGGGGATCACGCGCGAGCGGCTACAGCGAGAAGGGCACGTTCGGCTGAACGTGCCGGGGAACGACAGCGGCTGGTATCTTCCCTTCGCCAACGGCTTCCCCACGGCGAGCGGCAAGGCAGAACTCTACAGCGAGAAGTTAGCCGCGCAGGGACTCGATCCGGTAGCGGAGTTTGTTCCTCCGGCTGAGTCGCGTCACACGGCGGCGGCCTCGGAGTTCCCGCTCGAACTACTGGCGCGCAAGGCCGACAACTACCTCAACTCGACGTTCTGCAATCTGCCTTCGCACCAGAAGATGGAAGAGACGGAACTGCTGGAGATGAACGAAGCCGACGCCAGCGCCCGCGGCATTCGCGACGGAGACCGCGTGCGGGTCTTCAATCGGCGCGGCGAACTCAGACTGACGGCGCGGATAGACGGAGCCGTGCAGCGCGGCGTGGTGGGAGCGAGGCTGAACTGGGCCAAGCTCTCGCCGGAGAACAAGAACATTAACGTTCTCACCTCGCAGCGTCTCACCGATATGGCCGGAGGCGCGACGTTCTATTCCGTGCTGGTCGAGGTAGAGCGGGCGTAGGTCGAGGGCAGGCCTCGCTCTGGTACATTCGTCCCCGACATCGCAACCTTGAAACCTGGAGCGGGTTTGGGGCTTCATGATGTGGTGTTTTTGCCATACGGGGAGCACGGCATCCGGTGCCTTTTCGAGGCCCAGAACGATGTATTCCGTCCTGTCCTGCCTGTATAATCAGGTTTTCCGCTCCCAGATAACTTGTTGAGGGTGTTCCTATTTCTGGCATTCCTAACCGATCCCACGCGCCTGAGTGTCAGGCTGGCAGGTCCACAGGCTTGAGCTTCGTTCTCCGTCTCGTAGCTGCCCTGGCGCTGTTGTGCGCCTCTGCGTTGGCCCAGCAGGGCGTCATCCGCGAGATCATCCCTCACGGCAACCGTCGCATTCCAGCCGACACGATCAAGGCGCGCATGTTCACCCGCCCGGGAGACGTGTACGACCAGAGCGCGCTCGAGCGGGATTTCATGTCCCTGTGGAACACGGGCTACTTCGACGATCTTCGACTGGAGCGCGAAGAAAAATCCGACGGGTGGACGATCCACGTTTACGTCAAAGAGAAGCCGACGATTCGCGAGATCAAGTACGTTGGCCTCAGCTCGGTTTCGCAGTCGGACGTGCTGGAGCGCTTCAAAGAGCGCAAGGTTGGTCTCTCGCAGGAGAGCCAGTTTGACCCAACGCGCATCAAGCGCGCCGAAGTCGTGCTCAAGGAACTGCTCGCCGGACACGGCCGCCAGTTCGCCACCATCCGCACGGAAGTTCGCCAGATCCCGCCCGCGGCTGTTGGCGTCACCTTCAACATCAAGGAAGGACCGAAGGTTAAGGTCGGGAAGATCCGCTTCGAAGGGAACAAAAAAGTAGGCGGGCGTTATCTGCGGGCGTCCATGCGCAACACGCGCCCGATCGGCATCCCGCACAGCATCTTCCTCGAGAACCTGTTCGCCAAGACCTACGACGCCACCAAGCTCGAAGAAGACGCCGAGCGCGTGCGCTTCGCGTTCCAGGACAAGGGCTACTTCAAGGCGATCGTGCAGGATCCCAAGACGAACATGCGGGATACGCGCGGTATCCACTGGTATTTCCCGTTCTACATCTACCGTGGCAAGGTCGTGGATATCACGGTTCCGGTGGAGGAGGGCGAACGCTATCGCCTGAAGCAGATCACCTTCACGGGAAACAAGGCGATCACCAACACAACGCTGCTGCGCCGCCTGTTCAAGATCAAAGATGGCGAATGGTTCAACCGCACGGCTGTAGGCAAGGGCCTGGAAGAGCTGCGCAAGGCGTACGGTTCGCTCGGTTACATCAACTTCACTTCGGTGCCCGACACCAACATCGACGAGGAGAAGAAAGAAATCTCGCTCAACATCGACGTCGATGAAGGCAAGCCGTTCTACGTGCGGCGGATCGAGTTCCAGGGCAACACGACCACGCGCGACAAAGTCATCCGTCGCGAACTCGCTCTCGAAGAAGGTTCGGTGTACAACAGCCAGCTGTGGGAGCTCTCGCTGCTCCGCCTGAACCAGCTTAACTACTTCGAGGCGCTCAAGCCGGAGCAGGACTCGGAGGTCAAGCAAAACCAGGCCGAGAATACGGTTGACATCGCTCTGAAGGTGAAGGAGAAGGGCAAGAACTCCATCGGCCTCACGGGCGGCGTCAGCGGTCTTGCGGGTTCGTTCGTCGGCCTCAACTACGAGACCAACAACTTCCTCGGCATGGGCGAAACGCTGAGCGTTGTCGCCAGCGTCGGCAGCCGCCAGCGCGACCTGATGTTCGGCTTCACCGAGCCTTACCTGTTCGATCGCCCGTTGCAGTTCGGCTTCACGGTCTATACGCGCCGCTACCAGTACGACCAGGCGGAACAGGCCGACATCCAGGCCGGACAGCGGCTGAACCTGCCGTCGAACTTCCTGAACTCGCTTCAGAACTTCACGCAAAACAGCACGGGTTTCACGGTTTCGGCCAGCTACCCGATCCGCCGTTCGTTCAAGCGCGTTGGCCTCACGTACTCTCTCGACCGCTCGTCGATCACGACCTTTACCGACGCATCGCGCCAGTACTTCGAGTTCCTTGCGTTCCGTAACATCTCGGGTCCGAACTCGCTGGAAGGCATCGTGACCAGCAAGATCGTTCCCAGCTTCTCGATGAGCACGATCGACAGCCCGATGCGGCCGCACAGCGGACGCAGCCTGTTCTTGGGCAGCGACATCGCGGGTTTGGGCGGCAATGTCCGCATGGTCCGCCCGATCATGGAGTACAAGCAGTTCTTCCCAATGAAGGGACTGAAGTTTACCGACGCTGCCACGGGTCGCAACACCCTCGGCATCCGGCTTCAGAGTTCGTTCATCACCGGATACGGCGGACGCGTTGCGCCACCGTTCGAGCGCTTCTACCTCGGCGGTGACAGCGACCTTCGCGGCTTCGATATCCGCGCGGTCTCGCCGGTTGCGTTCCTCGCCGACAAGGCGGACATACCGGTGACCAACCCGGACGGCAGCACCGTACCGCTCGATCCGAACAACCCGCGTCGCGGGGCGATGACGGTTCCGGTGCCGATCTGGCGAATCGTTTACCCCGGCGGCGACACCAGCGTCGTCGGCAATGTCGAGTACCGCATCCCCATCGTGGGACCTGTGACGCTGGCGGCGTTCATGGACGCCGGCTGGAACTTCGCGCTGCGTCAGTCGCAGTTGCAGATCAGCGACGTTCAGCAGAACACGCTGAACACCACGAAGTTCGGCTGCCCATTTCTGAACCCGGACTTCAGCTGCGGCGGCACCCGCACGCTGACCTACGGCAAGGACATCACGCCGGTCGAGGGAACGAACTACATCACGCGCATGTCCACCGGCCTGGAGTTGCAGGTGATCATGCCAGTGGTGAACGCGCCGTTGCGCGTTTACTACGCGTTCAACCCGATGCGTATGGACTCGACGGCGATTCCGCCCTCGGTGGTTACGCGTGACATGTTCCCCGCGGGCGGCGCAGGCGACTTTACATTCCAGCAGGCCAAGACGCTTTACAACACGAGCTGGAGGCTGCGGGAGCCGTCGAAGACGTTCCGCTTCACGGTCGCGACGACTTTCTAAGTCGCGGCCGCAACAGGCTAGCCCGGAGCTACGGCTCCGGGCTTCTTCTTGCGGCGAATCGCTGCATGCAGCAGTGATGCGGGTTTGACGCTACTTAATCCACAACCGTATAATTCCGACTATCCGCCCCAGGAACGCCAGGTTTGGGCTTGAGCCGGTTCTACACCTTGCTTGCTCGCCCCGCTACTGAAAGGTTTCTGCGGAATTCCGTACGAGCTTCCCAAGGAGTCGAAGCGAAAGCATGACAAGCAACTTTTCCCGTATCGCCATTGCAGTCCTAGGTCTGTCGCTGGCATCGGTGGCCCAGACCGGCGCCGCACCCGCACCGGCCGCACCTGCGCAGGGCGCAGCCGCACCGGCCGCCGCACCGGCTGCCGCGGCTCCTGCGACCAGCAAGGTCGGTATCGTGAACATCCAGGGCGCAGTCGCCAACAGCAACGAAGGCCGCCGCGACCTCGAAGCTCTCGACAAGAAGATGGAACCCCGCGTCAAGCAGCTCCAGGGTCTCCAGGGCGAAGTAGAAAACTTGAGCAAGCAGCTCAATACCCAGGGCGACAAACTGAACGCCGACGCGCGCGCCGGCCTCGAGCGCCAGATCGCCGACCGCACCAAGCAGTTCCAGCGCGGCCGTGAAGACTACCAGAACGAAGTACAGGCGCTGGAGCAGGAAATCTTCCAGCGCATCGCTCCGAAGCTTCTTCAGACCGTGGACGGCTACGCCAAAGCGAACGGCTACACGCTGATCCTCGACTGGGGCGTTCTTCAGAACGGCGTGATCTGGGCAGTCCAGGGCACGGACATCACTCCGCAGGTGATCGCCGCCTACAACCAGGCGTCGGGTGTCCCGGCTCCGGCGGCTCCCGCCGGTGGCGCGGGTGCTGGCGCGGCTCCGCGCGGCACTCCGGCTCCGGCACGTCCGGCGGGCGGCACTCCGGCTCCGAAGCCGGGCACGCCTCGCTAACCTCTCCAATGATAGTCAGGCCGCCCTTCGGGGCGGCCTTTGTTTTTGCTTCAACTCTTCTCTGACTCCACGCCGGCCTTCTTAGTTCCCTCTTTATTTTTTCCTGATATCTGGAAATTTCGATATTCGCGGTGTCCAAAGCTCCATACAGGCAGAAGCGTTCGCCTCGGGAGGAATGTATGTTCGAGCGTGTCGAGATCGCCTCTACGCGACGTCCATGGACCACGGTCGTCTCGTTTGTCCTGGAAGCAATCGCGATCGGCATCGTGCTGATGCTGCCGCTTCTCTATCCGGCCACTCTGCCGGCCTTTCGCGCCACCGAGCGCATCATCGCTCCACGGACCTCGGCACCGGTGAGAACCGTAACCATCATCGCAACCGAACGCGGGCCTGCGGGAGCGGCGGCGCAAGGCTCGGCCCTCGAGGTGCCGCGAACGATCCCCACGGAGATTGACATGACTCCCGACCCGGTTGCTCCAAGGCTGGCGGAGGGACCGGTGATGCCTGTGGGCAGCATCCCCGGCGGCCACGGGCCAGAGAATCTCGGTCCTGTTGGTGAGCTGATCGCGAGCGCCGCGGCACGGCCAAACCCGGCACCTCCGGCGCGCCCGAGCCGGTTACGCGTCTCCAGCCTGGATTCGGGAACGCTGATCAGACGGGTGCAGCCCGTGTACCCGGTCCAGGCCAGGAACATCCGGGTGCAGGGACCGGTGGTGCTGGCGGCCGTGATCGATGCGGGTGGTGAAATCGCGCACCTGCGCGTTCTACAAGGGCACCCGATGCTGGCGGGCGCCGCGATTGAGGCGGTTCGGCAATGGCGTTACCGTCCCTACCTCCTGAACGGCTCGCCCATCGAGGTGGAAACGCAGATCACGGTTGTGTTCACGCTAGGTCGGTAACCCAACAAATAGGGTACTGCTTAACAAACTCAGGCCCAGCGGCGGGACGGGGGGAAATCGAGGACTCCCGCCGCTGTTCCCGCCCGTACGATCAGCTCGCCGCCAGACCTCCCAGGCACGACAGTGGGGCGCGTAACACCGCGCGGCTCTGTGGAAAACGCTGTGGAGAAAAGTACGGGCCGACCAAGCGGCGGGGCAATCTTGCCGGATTCGGGATTATCCTGGGATGGTTACTCGACCGCTAACACTTCGGGATCAACAAGTTGCGAGTCCCCCAACATTTCACTTGACGAATTCAGCTTTGCTGCCCGGAGAAACTCCGTTGCAGCACTTTTGCACACTCGTCACCTTAATTCGTGATATTCGCGATTCGTTCGCTGGGACGTTTAGGAGCTACTTTTTCAGCCACTTACGCGTGTAGAAAATTCAAAACCGCGAATCTCCGGGCGAAAAATCTGCCCGGCTACTGATGACTGAAAGGTAAACAATTCGATGGTATTGAGGTTGCTTCGATGCGCCACAGCTCAGGGGCAGAGAGGCCCGACGGCTTCACCGGCGCACCTTCCCGGCTACCGGGTCAGGCCTCGCCGCCCGAAACCTTGAGCACCGCCAGGAATGCCTCCTGCGGGATGTCCACCTTGCCGATTCTCTTCATGCGGCGCTTGCCCTCTTTCTGCTTTTCGAGGAGTTTGCGCTTTCGTGTGATGTCACCGCCGTAACACTTGGCGAGAACGTTCTTTCGCAGCGCGGCCACGGTCTCGCGGGCAATGATCTTCGCTCCGACAGCGGCCTGGATGGGCACTTCGAACTGCTGGCGCGGAATGAGTTCGCGCATCTTGCTGACCAGCGCGCGGCCGCGGTCGTAGCCGTGGTCCTTGTGCACGATGATCGAGAGTGCGTCCACCGGATCGCCGGCTACGAGGATGTCGAGCTTTACCATCGGCGAGTCCCACCAGCCGGAGAGGTGGTAATCCAGCGAGGCGTAACCGCGTGAAACGGTTTTCAAGCGGTCGTAAAAATCGAGCACGATCTCGTTGAGCGGCAGCTCGTAGGTCAGCATCACGCGGTTGGAGCTGACGTACTCGAAATTCTTCTGGCGGCCGCGCTTTTCTTCCACGAGCTTAAGGATGCCGCCGACGTACTCTTCCGCCGTGAGGATCATGGCGGTGATGATCGGCTCTTCGACCTTCTCGATGAGCGTCGGATCGGGCCACTTCGACGGGTTATCCACGTCGAGCAGCGTGCCGTCGGTCAGCGTGACCTTGTAGCGGACGCTGGGAGCGGTAACGATCAGGTCGAGGTTGTACTCGCGCTCCAGCCGCTCCTGGATGATCTCCATGTGCAGCAAGCCGAGGAATCCGCAGCGGAAGCCGAAGCCGAGGGCCGCGGAACTCTCCGGCTCGAAGAAGAAAGACGAGTCGTTGAGCCTGAGCTTCTCGAGCGCGTCGCGCAGCAGCGTGTGCTCGTGCGCGTCCACCGTGTAGAGGCCGGCGAAGACCATCGACTTGATGTCCTCGAAGCCCGGCAGAGCCTCGATCGCCGGACGGTCATCGTCCGTGATGGTATCGCCAATCTTGGTATCGGCAACGTTCTTCATCGTCGCGAAGAAGAAGCCGACCTCCCCGGCGGTGAGTTCGTTGATCTCGACCGCTTTCGGCGTCAGCACGCCCATGGACTCGACTTGGAAGCTTTTGCCGTTCGACATGAGGCGGATCTTCTGCCCCTTGGTCATGCGGCCGTGAACGATACGCGCGAGCACGCCGACGCCGCGATAGGGATCGAACCACGAATCGAAAATCAGCGCCTGGAGAGGCGCGTCGATGTTGCCCTTGGGAGGCGGCACGCGTTGCACGATCGCCTCGAGCACCTCGTCCACGCCGATGCCGGTCTTGGCCGAGATCGGCAGCGCGTGCGTGGCGTCGAGTCCTACCGTTCCCTCGATCATCTCCTTCGTGCGCTCGACGTCGGCGCTCGGAAGATCGATCTTGTTGATGACCGGAATGATCTCCAACCCATGATTGATCGCCAGGTAGCTGTTGGCCAGCGTCTGCGCCTCGACACCCTGTGTGGCGTCAACGACCAGCAGAGCGCCCTCGCAGGAGGCCAGCGAACGCGAGACCTCGTAGGAGAAGTCCACGTGTCCGGGCGTGTCGATGAGGTTGAGCTGGTAGAAGTGTCCGTCACGCGCCTTGTGCAGCATGCGCACGGCGTGGGCCTTGATGGTGATTCCGCGCTCGCGCTCTAGGTCCATGGCGTCCAGGACCTGCTCCTGACCCTGCATTTCGCGCGCCGACAGCGAACCCGTGAGCTCGAGAAGACGGTCGGAAAGCGTGGTCTTCCCATGGTCGATATGGGCGATGATGGCGAAATTTCGGATAGATGCGCGATCCATGCTGGGCTTCGAAATCCGACAGGAGCCGCCACAGGCGCGGCTGCAATCAGGGGTTAATGCTTCGATTGTAGCAGGGGGAGAGGTGACGTTGAGGCGGCATCCCACGTTCGCCAAAGACGGGCGGACGTGGGGCACCAGGCGACGCGCGACTCGCGACTTCGCGACAGGAGTCACTCCAGCCTAGAAGCCGGTGCTGGCAGCTGGCAGCCAAAAGCTACGATCGATACACCCGCACCAAATACCCGTCCTCGTTCGATTCCAGTACCTGGTTCCATCCTGCGCCGGGGTGCGAGCCAAGTTCGCCTCCGAACGCCGCATGGAGCAGCAGGCGCGGCTTGTCGGCGGGGATGTGCATGTTCAGGGTGCGGTCGTCGATCCATTCGGCACGGCAGGCGCGAGGGCTCTCGACGACGATCTCGCGGCGGAGGCGCAGGAGCGCGCGGTACCACTCCAGCATGTCGTCATCGATCTTCCACGTCAGCCGCGAACGCTCGAAGGTGGGGCGGTCCTGCGGGTCGGGCACTTCGCTGAAGTCGAAGTCGGCAAACTCGTTGCGGCGGCCTTCGCTGACCGCCTTCTGCAGCGTCGCATCGCCGTAGTCGGTGAAGAACTGGAACGGCGCAGCTTCGTCGTACTCCTGTCCCATGAAGAGCAGCGGCGTGTGCGGAGCGAGAAGGAGGATCGCCGCCAGAGCCTTGCGCGCGCCTCGCGGCACCAGCGCGGTCAGGCGCTCGCCTTTCGCGCGGTTTCCGACCTGGTCGTGGTTCTGTATGCAGATGATGTTCGTCGGCAGGGGTACGTCGGCGGCCGGAGTTCCGCGATTGTCTTTCCAGAAGTTGAAGTGTTCGCCCTGGAACGCGTATCCCTCGTTAAGCGTGCGGGTCAGCAACCGCGGGTCGCCGAAGTCCTGGTAATAACCGGCTCGCTCGCCGGTGAGCATTGCGTGCACGGCGTGGTGGAAGTCGTCGCTCCATACGGCATCGACGCCGTAGCCGCCCTGCTCGCGCGGGCGAACGTACATGGCGTCGTTCTCGTCGGTTTCGGCCGTAACGACGATGGTGCGGCCAAGTTCGCGGGCCAGCTCGTATGCGCGCCCGGCGATCTCGGCGACGATGTGAAAATCGGAATCGTCCTTGATGGTCTGCACGGCGTCGAGGCGAAGTCCGTCTAGATGGTATTCGCGCAACCAGTAGAGTGCGTTGTCAACGATGAAGCGGCGCACACCTTCGCAGCCCTCGTCGTCGTAGTTGACGGCGTCGCCCCACGGCGTGCGGTGCTTCGAGGTGAAGTATGGGCCGAACAGCGACAGGTAGTTCCCCTCGTTGCCGAGGTGGTTGTACACAACATCGAGCAGTACGGCGAGTCCGCGGCGGTGCGCTTCGTCAACGAAACGCTTGAAGGCCTCCGGACCACCGTAGCTCTCCTGCACGGCGTACAGGCCGACGCCGTCGTATCCCCAGTTGTGCTTGCCGGGAAAGGCATTCACCGGCATGACCTCGATTGCCGTGATGCCGAGGTCGCGCAGGTAGTCGAGCTTCTCGATGGCCGCGTCGAACGTGCCTGCGGGAGTGAACGTGCCGACGTGGAGTTCGTAGATGACGAAGTCGCGCAGCGGCATCCCGCGCCAGTCGCGGTCCGTCCATTGGAAGGCGTCGGGGTCAACGATAGCGGTTCGTCCGTGGACGCCCTCGGGCAGGTATCGCGAGACGGGGTCGGGGATGGAGCGATCCTGGATGGTGTACTGATAAAGATCGCCCGGAGCGGCCTCCGTCACCACGACCCAGGTGTCCATGTCGGTGTCTTCGGCGAGATCGGGCATGCCGAAATCGGCGGACCCGAGACGTCGCAGTGCGATCTCCTGCGGCTCGGCAGCTCCGCCGCGCCACAACTTGAGCCATACACGCGGGGCCGCGGGAGCCCACACGCGAAACTCCACTTGCGAGCCACGCATCGTCGCGCCGGCGAGGTTCACCTGCAAATCGGTTCTCACGCCGGGTAAGACGTACGCACACGCCACGCGGATGCCAACGCCTTCTCGCGTGCGAGCGCTGCCAGCGTGCGAATACAATGGCGGTGAATGATCGTTCTTGCGTCCCAGTCCCCTCGCCGCGCCGAACTGCTGCGTAACGCCGGCATCGAGTTCCGCGTGCAGCCCTCCAATGTTCCCGAGCAGCGACTCCCGTCAGAGACCGCCCTCGACTACGTCCAGCGACTTGCCGGCGACAAGGCCGCGGCGGTGGCGCGGAAAGTGAGCGGTGAACTCGTGCTGGGAGCGGATACCGTCGTAGTCCTGGAGCAGCGCGTGCTGGAGAAGCCGCGCGATGCACAGGAGGCGAACGAGATGCTGCGCTCGCTGTCCGGCAGAACGCACCAGGTGATGACCGGGGTCTGCCTGCTGAACGGAGCGCGCCAGGATGTGCGGGCCGAGGTGACGGAGGTGCGCTTCACGCCCATCTCCGAGGAAGAGATCGCAAGCTACGTTGCCGGCGGAGAACCGATGGACCGCGCGGGCGCGTACGCCATCCAGGGAATCGCGTCGCGCTGGATCGCCGGGATCACAGGCTGCTACTTCAACGTCGTGGGACTTCCGGTGCCGCTGGTCTATCGCATGCTGCGAGAGAATGGCGCGCTCTGACCGTGCGGGCCGCAAAAAGAAAAGCGCCCCGATGAGGGCGCTTTTGATCTTTGTAGGGCGGACTACTTCTTCTCTGCCGCTTCGCCTTCGTTGTCCTTTATGGACGACTTGAAATTACGAATGCCTTCTCCCAAACCCTTGCCGAGCTCGGAGAGGCGTCCCGGACCGAAGATCAGCAGCGCGATGGCGAGAATGATGAGAACTTCGGGCAATCCGAATTTGCCGAACATACTGCCTCCTGAATCAATGCGACCCGCGTTTGGCTGCTGAGTGGCAGTTGCACAATGGGCGATGTAAACAGTCTAGGCCAGCCGTGGAGCCTAGTAAAGGAAGTATTGGAAATTTAGGTACTTAACCGCCCTACACGAGGCTGAGACAAACACCCGACTGGCTCGAAAATGCCCCACCCTCTCGCGTCGCGAGAAGGGTAGGGCCGCCCGATCAGACACATTCGATCAATCGCGCGAGCAGGGCGATCCTTCGTGGAATCTCGGCTTCGACCACGTGCTCATGCGCTGCGTGCGCGCCGTCTCCGACGGCGCCGAGGCCGTCCAGGGTCGGGATGCCGAGAGCAGCCGTGAAGTTCCCGTCCGAGCCGCCGCCGGCCGATACTTCGCCGAGTGCGAAACCCAACTCCGACGCGACCTTCCGTGCCGTTTTGAAGAGACCTGCCGTAGCGCCATTCTGCTCGAAGGGCATGCGGTTGATGCTACCGCTGACCTCGATGGAACAGCGGCCATCCACCGGACGCAGCGCCTTCAACTTGCGCTCAACCCTCCGTGCCTGGGCGGCGCTCGTGACGCGGACATCGAGTTCGGCCTCGGCAAAGCCGGCGACGACGTTGGTGCGCGTGCCTCCGCGGATCACGCCCGGATTCACGGTCAGGCCGCGCCTCAGATCGGAAAGAGCGGCGACGCGGGTGATCTGGTGAGAGAGTTCGAGGATGGCGCTTGCGCCTTTTTCGAAGTCGAGACCCGCGTGCGAGGCTTGCCCGCGAACGCGAAGCAGATAGTTGCCGACACCCTTACGCGAAGTCTTGCACGCGCCGGACTCGCCCGCCGAAGGTTCGAGCACGAGCACCGCGCCGCACCGTCTGGCCAACTTCTCGGTGATTGGTCGAGAGACGCGACTGCCGGTCTCTTCATCGGGAGCGAGCAGTACGGTGACCGGCCGCGGGATGCCGCCCATCCGTGCCAACGCCCTCAGCGCGAAGACCGCCTGCACGATGCCAAACTTCATGTCGTAGATGCCGGGGCCGTAGAGACGCCCGGACTTCTCGCGCCACGGCATGCGCTCAATGGCGCCGAGATCCCATACGGTATCGATGTGGCCGAGGAGCATGACCCGCGTGCGCTTCGAGCGGGAGGCGAAGTCGATCTGGAGGACGTTGCCCGCCTCGCGCTGCCGGTGAACGCGCACGCGGCCGCCGATGCGCTCAAAGAGTGCGCAGACGTATTCGCCGCACGCGTCCACCGCGCGCTTGTCGGTGCTGGGCGACTCGAGTTCGACCAGTCGCCGAAGCACGTCGCGGAATTCCGGGCGTGACTGCTCGCCGAATTCCAAGAACGCATCCGGACCGCCGAACTGTTCCATGGACATGCCTTTCCGCCCGTGCCGGGCAAGATGCCGCGGCAGTTGCCCCGTATATAATTGAGAATTCACCACAGGACGTTACCATGAGTGAACAGGTCACGAACGCGCCGGAGACTGCCGTCGCCACCAACAAGACGGCGCTGAACATTGTCGAGATCCAGCGCATTCTTCCGCATCGATATCCTTTTCTTCTGATCGATCGCGTTCTCGAGATCGAGCCCAAGCAGCGCATTGTCGCGCTCAAGAACGTCAGCGTCAACGAACCGTTCTTCAACGGCCATTTCCCGGGATTCCCGCTGATGCCCGGCGTGCTGATCGTGGAAGCGCTCGCGCAGGCAGGCGGCGCTCTGCTGCTGACCGAAGTGCCGGACCGGCACGACAAGATCATGGTGTTCAGCTCCATCGAACGCGCAAGGTTCCGCAAGCCCGTCGTCCCGGGAGACCAGTTGCGGCTCGAAGTGAACGTCATCGTGTGGCGCACCACGGCAGTCAAGATGGAAGGCAAAGCGTACGTCGATGGCAAACTAGCCTGCGAAGCGACCATTTCGTGTCAGCTCGTACCTGCTTCCAAGCAGGCCCCACAGGACTGACGCGGATGAGCATCCACCCAACTGCAATCGTCGACCCTCGCGCCAAGGTTCCCTCGTCGTGCCACATTGGCCCGTTCTGCACGATCGGTCCCGACGTCGAACTCGGTGAACGTTGCCATCTGGTGTCGCACGTCGTGATCGAAGGTCCGACGCGCATCGGCAACGACAACCACATTTTTCCGTTTGCCGTGCTCGGAACCGCTCCGCAGGACCTGACGTACAAGGGTGAGCCGACGCGACTGGAAGTCGGCAGCAACAACGAAATCCGCGAGTACGTCACCATGCACCGCGGCACCATGAAGGGCGGGGGCCTGACCAAGGTCGGCGACAGCTGCCTCATCATGGCCTACTCGCACATCGCGCACGACTGCCACCTGGGCAACAACGTGATGATGGCCAATGCGGCCACGCTCGCCGGCCACGTGATCATTGACGACTACGCGATCATCGGCGCGTTCTGTCCGGTACACCAGTTCGTGCGGATCGGCCGTTACTCCTACATCGGCGGCGGAACCGTCATCACGCAGGATGTGCTTCCGTTTTCCAAAACGAGCGCTGCGCGCGACGTGCATGCCTATGGCGCGAACTCCGTCGGTCTCCAGCGGCGGGGGTTCTCTCCCGACCGGGTTCGCAAGATCCAACACGCGTTCCGTGTTCTGCTGGCGTCGAAGCTCAACACATCGCAGGCGCTGGAGCGGCTTCGTGGCGAGGGCGACCTCGGCGACGACGTTGCGCTGCTGGTGGAATTCATCGAGAAATCGGAGCGCGGCATCGTGAAGTAATGCCGGCCGGACAACTATGAAGCTTGGCCTCATCGCCGGTAACGGCAAGTTCCCTTTCCTCGTGCTCCACGCCGCGAAGTCGCGCGGATACGAGGTAGTCGTCGCAGCCATCAAGGAAGAAGCTTCGCCGGAGCTCGCCCAGCACGATCCGGCATCGCTGCACTGGCTTTCGCTCGGCGAATTGTCGAAGCTGATCGACACCTTCAAACGCGAAGGCATCACCCAGGCCATCATGGCCGGCCAGGTCAAACACAAGCAAATCTTCAGCTCCATTCGTCCCGACTGGCGCCTTGCCAAGCTGTTGCTCACCTTGCCGGCGCGGAACACGGATTCGCTGATCGGCGGCGTAGCCAAGATCCTTGGCGACGAAGGCATCGAGCTGATGAACTCCACCTGGCTGCTGGAGCCGCTGCTCGCGCCGAACGGAGTCCTGACCTATCGCCGTCCGAGCGACCAGGAGCAGACGAACATTACGTACGGACGCGCTGTCGCGCATCACGTGGCGAGGTTCGATATCGGACAAACCGTGGTGATCGCTGAAGCCGCGTGCGTGGCCATCGAAGCCATGGAAGGCACCGATGCGGCGATCCTGCGGGCGGGAGAGTTGATGCAGTCCCTGCACGGCGAAGCTTCGACGCTGAGCCGCGCGCTAACCGTGGTGAAAGTGGCCAAGCCGAACCAGGACATGCGTTTCGATGTTCCCGTGGTTGGTATCCACACGATCGAGACGATGATCAGGGCCGGAGCGACATGCCTCGCGCTCGACGCGGGCCGCTGCCTGATGTTCGACCGCGATGCCGTGGTCGCAGCCGCCAACGACGCGGCCATCACCATCGTGGCAGAGAAGGCAGCCGTTCACCACCATCACCCGTAGCAGGGCAACGAGACCATCGTGACAAACGAAAAGAAGCTGCGAGTAGCAGTCATCGGCGTGGGAGCGTTCGGACGCAACCATGCACGCGTCTACAGTGAGCTGCAGAAGCAGACGGGCGAAGTAGAACTGGTCGGCGTGGTGGACGAAGACGCCGCGCGTTGCGAAGCCGCAGCACGAGAGTACGGCACCGCGGCGTACAAGTCGGCGGAGGACCTGCTCGCCTCGGCGCAGGTGGACGCTGCTTCCGTGGCTGTTCCCACCATTGGGCATCTTCCGGCAGCACGAAGTCTGATGGAGCGCGGCGTCGATGTGCTGATCGAGAAGCCGCTGGCTCCGGGCCTGCGCGAGGCCGACGAGATCATCGCCCTCGCCGAGCGGCACCAGCGCATCGCGCAGGTAGGCCATCTCGAGCGCTTCAACCCTGCCGTTCGCGCGACACTGCCGCTGGTCACGGCTCCGATGTTCTTCGAAGTGCACCGGCTCAGCGTGTTCACCCCGCGTTCGCTCGACGTGGATGTCGTGCTCGACCTGATGATCCACGATCTGGACGTAGTGCTCTCGCTGGTGAACTCGCCGGTGCGCGAGATCCGCGCCGTCGGGCTTCCGGTGCTGACGCCCAAGGTTGACATCGCCAACGTGCGCGTGGAATTCGATTCCGGCTGCGTGGCAAACTTCACCGCCAGCCGCGTGAGCACGGAGCGCGTGCGAAAGCTTCGGTTCTTCCAGCCTTACCAGTATGTTTCGCTGGACTTCGCTCGCCGTGACGTTTTCACCCTCTCCGTGACTCCGGCGGCTGAGGCGCCGGCTTCGATGCTGGACTTCGCGCCAACCACGGACGACGGCATCCCGGTCATCACGCCCAACAAGCCGCAAGTTTCAGCCGAAGAACCTCTCCGGCTGGAACTGCGCAGCTTCCTCGAGAGTGTCAGGACGCGCAAGCAGCCGGTGGTCACTCTGGCCGACGGCCGCCGCGCCCTTGAACTCGCCCTGGAAATCCAACGCCAGATGGACGAGCATCGCGAACGCGCCCGGGTCGAGGAACTCATGACAAGGTACGCGCCTGGGAAGTAAGAAGTGTGAAGTGTGAAGTACGGGGCACAAAGAACTCCGCCGTACTGCCGCAGAGCGAAGCGGGAGCACCTGCTGTGAGCGCCCTCGGTCGTGAACAACCCGAAAGCACTTTACCCTTCGCCCTTCACACTTCCTACTCCCTTGGGTGCGACAATAGTCAGAGGCAACTGTGACTGGCGGCGCGGGTTTGCGTCTAACGGAGTAGGCCCGGCGACGATTGTGTCTGTTCATGGAACGATACGAGATTCCAACCTCATCCCCCGAACGGCCGCCGGAGTTCGCCCCGGCGGACCTCGAACCTGCCGGGGATGACTTCTCGCCGGTTCTCCTCTCGCAGTTGCAAGACGAACTCTCGCGCTCCCGGATGCGTGAGGCGTTCTGGATCTCGCTGGTTCTGCACCTGATTCTCTTCTTCGCCGTCGCCACTTCTCCGAAGTGGATGCCTCAGCGCCGCGTCGTCCAGCTTCAGTCGGCGGAAGACCTGATCCGCAATCGTGACCTCACGTTCCTCGAGCTTCCTCCGGACAAGCAGGCGCCTGCCGTGAAGCCGCCGGACACGAAGTACCTTTCCGACAAGAACCGCATTGCCAGTTCGCGCAATCCGGAGATCGACCGCAAGACGCTCGAACAACTCCGCAACGCGCGGCCTCCCGGACCGCCCGCTCCCGCCGGACCTCCCGCGCAACAGGTGCAGCCTGCGCCCGGCCCGCAGCCGCAACGGCCGCAACAGCAGCAGCAGCCTTCGCAAATGGCCTCCGCGCCCCCGTCAGGCGCAGCTCCAAACCTTCCCGCGCCTGCGCCGAAGAATCCGTTCGGCGCCGGAGGCGTGTCCGCCGGGTCGTCGATCGATCAGGCGATCCGCGGATCGTCTCGTGTCGCCGCCGGAGGCGGTGTGAGCGGCGATTATGGCATGGGCGTCACGCCCTCGGGAGGCAAGGTCCGCAGCAACATCGACGTGCTCAGCGACACGATGGGCGTGGACTTCG
>DASPLH010000211.1:0-4082 GCA_035627675.1 Clostridia bacterium | reverse complement strand
TGGTCGCACACTATCGACAATTCCAGTAATGCGTTCAGCACGAACTCCGGTAACGACCCCCGCATCTTTGTCGGTCCGGGTGGCGTTCCCTTGCTCGACCTGAACCGCGGCAACGCGGACAACGACATTCGTCACTTCTTCTCGTTCAGCTCGCTGTACGAGCTGCCGTTCGGCAAGGGACGCATGTACGCAGCTGACATCCCGACTGCTCTTGACTGGGTCATCGGTGGATGGCAGTGGAACAACATCGTCACCCTCAGCTCCGGCACTCCGTTTGACATCAACGTGGGCGGAACCAATCGCGCCGACGTGATCGGAGATCCGGAGTTGGAGATCCAGGACGGCAGGTACGTGTTCACCGGCGGCAGCTTCGCCGAGCCGGCCGGCGATGTGGGAACCCTGGGCCGCAACGCACTCCGCGGACCGGGCCTCCACACGTGGGATATGTCGCTGTTCAAAAACTTCGTCATCACCGAGCGCTTCACCACGCAGTTCCGTGCCGAGGTGTTCAACCTGACGAACACTCCGCAGTTCCGCAATCCGGAGAACACGGAGCTCAGCGCCGTAACGGCAACTCCGAACGCTGTGACGCGCTTCTCGTCCGAACGCCAGATGCAGTTCGCTCTGCGCGTGACGTTCTAGACGTATGAACCACAGGGGGAGCAGGGAAACCTGTTCCCCCTTTTCGTTTGCAGTCGGCAACTCAAGAAGAAAACCGATGAACAGATCGCACGCCCTGTTCGCACGCATCGCTCTCCTCATCGTCCTCCCGATCACCTGTTTTGCTCAGCCAGCCATAACGAAAATCGAACCGCCGAACTGGTGGACGAAGTATCCGCGCAGCCCGATGTTGCTGCTCTACGGAACCGGGTTGCAGGCGGCGCAGGTTTCGACCCGTACTCCCGGCGTGAAAATTCTTCGCACCGAACCGCAGCCCGATGGCAAGCACACGTTCGTCTGGCTCGATGTGAGCGGCGCCAGTGCCGGAGACGTCCGCTTCACCGTCACCGCCGGAGGCCGCGAGGCAGCGTTCACGTGGCCGCTGCTTGCGCGCGAGAACCCGGCCGGCAAGTTCCAGGGAATCTCGCCTGACGACGTGCTCTATCTCGCCATGCCCGACCGCTTCGCCAACGGCGACGTGAGCAATGACAATCCGGCCGAAGCGCCCGGCCAGACCGACCGCAAGCAGGAGCGGAAATGGCACGGCGGCGATCTGAAAGGAGTGGCCGCCCGTCTCGACTACCTGAAGGATCTCGGCATCACTTCCGTCTGGCTCACTCCGTGGTGGAAGCAGAACACCACGACCTCCGACTATCACGGCTATCACGTCGTGGACTTCTATGCCGTCGAGCCCCACCTCGGCACCATGCGCGACCTCCGGCAACTCGTGGCCGAGGCGCATCGGCGCGGCATGAAGATCATCATCGACTACGTCGTGAACCACACCGGCCCCGAGCATCCATGGGCCGCTAATCCCCCGACCGCCACGTGGCTGCACGGAACTCCGGCGCGGCACATCGAGCCGCAATACGATTTCGCGCAACTCATCGATCCTCACGCCGTCCCGCGCCAGTACCGGCCCGTTCTTGAAGGTTGGTTTGCCAACCGCTTGCCCGATCTCAACGTTGACGACCCGCGCGTAACCGGCTACCTCATCGACAACGCTCTCTGGTGGACCGAGATGACCGGCCTCGACGGCTACCGGCTCGACACCTTCCCGTACTCTTCGCGCAGTTTCTGGGGCAAGTGGCACGCAGGCATCTTCGCCGTCTATCCCAGCACCTGGACCGTCGGCGAAGTGCTCAACGGAGATCCCTGGATCACCTCGTTTTTCGTCGGAGGTCGCAAGCAGGCCGGCATCGACACCGGCCTGACTACGGTCTTCGATTTCCCCGTCGGCTTCGCCATCGACGACGTGCTCAACGAGGGAGCCTCGGCCAAGAAGATCGTGGAAGCCTTGCAGAAGGACTCGTTATATGACCGTCCTGGCCATGTCGTGTCGGTCATCGGCAACCACGACATCCAGCGCTTCCTTACCGCCGCGAAGGGAAACCATGGCAAACTCAAGGCGGCCATGGCGCTCCAGCTCACGATGCGCGGCATCCCCCAGATCTACTCGGGTGACGAAATCGCCATGCACGGCGGCAACGATCCCGACAACCGCCGCGACTTCCCCGGAGGCTTCCCCGGCGACCAACAATCCGCCTTTGATCGCAGCGGACGCACCCAGGCCCAGCAGGAGATGTTTGCTCACACACAGGCCCTTCTCCGGCTTCGCCGCGAACACCAGGCGCTCAGAACAGGGAAGCAGTGGCACATCGGTGTGGCAGACACCTTCTACGCCTACCTTCGCGAGACCGGAACGGATCGCCTTCTGATGGTTTTCAACCGCGAAGCCACATCGCAGGCCATCGAGATCCCGCTCGCGGATACCCCAATGTCAGATGTGAATGCGCTCGAACCGATCTACGACGCACAGCCCGCGCAAGTGTCGGAGGGGACACTGCGCGTGACGGTGCCACCAGTGACGGTCAGTGTGTACCGTGTGCGTTAAACGTCCTGTTTGCTGAAAGCTAATACCAACAGCAAATCCACAGATACAGTCTTGACTGTGGTTGTTGGCCCGGGGCTCCGGTGGTAAAAAGCTGCTGGAGCCCAAAACTGCTGATGCACACGGCCAAGCGGTCGCGCTATCTCGAAGCAGTCGATGCCGCGCTTGAAGGCGCGACGGTCGTCACGGTCAACACGCGCGCGGCCCGGCACGTCATTGCCGGATGCGACCGGCGCCGTGTGCAGTCCGGCGCGAGCGCCTGGACCACCCCTGACGTGCTTCCGTTCGCCTCGTGGCTCCAGCGAACTTTCCGTTCGGCCCAGTTGTCGGGTGCAACTTCCGCGGTGCTCCTCAACCGGCTCCAGTGGCGCAAGTTGTGGGAGCGAGTCATGTGGGACAGCACCCGCGCCAGCGAACTGCTTCGCCCAACGATTGCCGCCGACGCCGCCATCGAAGCCTGGTCGTTGCTGCACGCGTACGGAATCCGGCTGAGTGACTCTGCCTTCAACGTCACTTCCGAAAGCCGGCAGTTCCGCCAATGGGCGCGCGCCGTCAGCCGCGAATGCGAGACCAGCGGCTGGCTCGACGAGTCCCGGATTCCCGAGTCGCTCGCTTCGGTTCTTGCGCGCGTCGGCCACGCTGTCCCGGCGAAACTCGTCGTTTACGGCTTCGACGCACTGACGCCGCAGTACCTCGCGTTCTTGAACGCTCTGCGGGCCCACGGAGTAGCCGTCGAAGGCGATTCCCATCGCGAAGACTCCGAAATCCCGGACACGTCCGTCCGCATCGATCTCCCCGACGGCCGCTCCGAATTGACGACAGCCGCCGCGTGGGCGCGAGGCGTCCTCAGCGAGAACCCTGAGGCGAACATCGGTGTAGTCATCCCCGATCTTGCGTCCTTGCGCTCGGCCGCCGAGCATGTGTTTTCCCTCACCCTGCACCCAGCCGTTGTTGTTGCCGATAGCGGGGAGCGAGCGTTTGAAATCTCCGTCGGCCTCAGCCTGGCCGACTGGCCTCTCACGCGAACAGCCTTGCAGGCGCTGCGGTTCTCGGCGGACGGACTTCCGTTCACCGAGCTCCGAGAACTGCTCCTCTCGCCCTATCTGGCTGGCGCCGTCTTCGAGGCCTCGGCCCGCGCCCAGTTGGTGCGCGAACTCGCGGCCATCGCTTCCGAGCACGTCACGCGGCGCGATCTCCAGTCACTTCTGTCGCACAAGAAGCTGCGCGCCATCGACTGCCCCATGCTGCGGGCGCAGCTGGAGCGTTTTCGTCGCGCTTGTGACCGGACGGCCGACAAGGCCCCATTCAGTGCGTGGACGCGCCTCGCTACCGAGTCGCTCGAAGCACTCGGGTGGCCCGGCATCCGCGACGGAATCCGTTCGCTCGACTCGACCGAGTACCAGGTGTTCAACCGCTGGAACGACCTGCTCTCCGAGATCACCTCGATGGATGTGATTCACGGCGAAGTGCGGTTCGCGGATGCCGTCGGCGAAATCCTACGGGTCGCCGCCGGCGCTGTCTTCGCTCCGCA
>DASPLH010000210.1:0-3500 GCA_035627675.1 Clostridia bacterium | reverse complement strand
CCGATCCCGACGGCTACGTCGATGCGATCTGCGGCGAGATGATTCCGCAGGCCGCGCAGTCCAAGCTTGCCCGCTTCGTGGACGTGTTCATGGACCGAGGCGCGTTTACCTGCGAGCAGACGGTACGGATCTTCGAGACGGCCGGGCAGCACGGCCTGGCTGTCCGCGCGCATGTGTGCCAACTCACGGGCGCGAAGCTCGAGCCGCTGATGAAATATCGTCCGGTATCGCTCGATCATCTCGATTGCGTCAGCGATGAGGATGTGCAGCGGCTGGCGCAACTCGACTGCGTAGCCACGCTTGTGCCCGGAGCGAACTACTTCTTGGCCACGAAGTCGTATCCTCCCGCAAGGAAACTGATCGACTCGGGAGTTCCGGTGGCGCTTGCCACGGATTACAACCCGGGAAGTTCTCCGACGTCGAGCATGCCGCTGGTCATGTCGCTGGCGTGCACGCAGATGCACATGACACCGGCCGAAGCGCTGATGGCGGCGACCATCAACGGCGCGCATTCGCTCGCGCTCGGCGATCGCAAGGGAAGCATCGAGCCGGGCAAAGACGCGGACTTCGCCTTCTTCGCCCTCGAAGACTATCGCGAGATCGCCTACTGGTTCGGCACGAACCACTGCGTGGCCACGATGATGCAGGGCAAGTTCTTCGAATAGCCGAATCGGTTGGGACACGGGTGCCGCCGATGCGAGACGGGAGGTTCTTCGACTCGAACTCGCGTCCGCGACTGCGTCGCGTTCTGTTGCGAGTTCTCGCCCATGATGACGGCATCGCTGAACCCGCACTAGCTTCGCTTCGCCAGGCAAATGTGGGCCACCAGTGGCAAACGAAAGCGGCGCGCCTGAAGGCGCGCCGCTCCCGCGTTGGTCGTAAGGGGTTAATCGACCGACATTACGTGTACGCGTTCTTCTTTCTTCTTCGGCGCGTACCCACGGTTGGCTTCCGCTTCGTTCAGCTTCGTGCTGGTGAACGACTTGCCGGTCACCAGTCCGAGCACGAACCAGGCGAGCACGGCCGCGCCCAGGCCGAAGAGGATGTCTCCGGGCGCGCGCAGCCAGCGCAGCGTCTGGAGGTAGTCCTGCTGCATGAACTCCGCCGAGCGGGCGTACCAGGTGCCCACATCGATGGAGGCGATCGCCTGGGCGATGCCGATCGGCAGAACGCTGATCAGCACCATCGCGGCGAGTCCGATGTTGATCGACCAGAAGGCGATCGAGATCGGACGATCTTTCCACTGGAGGCCGGGCTTGATGGCCCGCAGGCTGAACAGCATCAGGCCGAGCCCGAGCATGCCGTACACACCGAAGAGAGCCGTGTGTCCGTGCACGGGGGTGGTGTTGAGTCCCTGCATGTAGTACAGGGCGACCGGCGGGTTGATGAGGAATCCGAAGACTCCGGCGCCAACCAGGTTCCAGAAGGCAACGGCCACGAAGAAATACACCGGCCACTTGTAGTTGCGCATCCACGGAGCGTGCTCTCCGCGAGCGTGCTTGATGTGCTCCCAGGCTTCGAAGCCGACCAGCGTGAGCGGAACGACTTCCAGCGCACTGAACACGGCTCCCAGAGCCAGCACCGAGACGGGCATGCCCGTGAAGTACAGGTGGTGGAAGGTTCCGATGATGCCGCCGGTCAGGAAGATGATGGTCGAGAACAGCACCGCGCGCGTTGCCGTCCGCACCGCGAGGATGCCGAGGCGCGTGAAGAGGAACGCGATCACCACCGTGGCGAAGACTTCGAAGAAGCCCTCCACCCAGAGGTGCACCACCCACCAGCGCCAGTATTCGGCGGTGACGATGTGGGAACGCTGCCCGTACATGAGCCCAGCGGCGTAGAAGGTCGGGATGGCGATGGCCGAGACAACGAACATCGTCAGCAGGCCGAAGTTCTCGTCACGCTTGGCCAGGGCAGGCGCAAGCGCGCGATACATGAGGTAGAGCCAGAAGACTAGTCCGCCGAAGAGCAGGATCTGCCACACGCGGCCAAGGTCCACGTACTCGTAACCCTGCGAGCCGAAGAGGAACCAGAGGTTGCCGAGCTTCTGCTGGATGCCAAGCCACTCGCCGGCGAGCGACCCGCCGACCACGGCAACGAGCGCGCCGAACAGGACGTTCACTCCGAGGCGCTGATACTTCGGTTCGCGGCCACCCACGATAGGAGCAATGTAGAGGCCGGTCGCAAGCCACGAGGTCGCGATCCAGAAGATGCCGATCTGGAGATGCCAGGTGCGGGCGATCGAGTAGGGCAGCCACTTGGCCAGGTCGAACCCGTAGAAGCCATTGCCTTCGACGCCGTAGTGTGCGGTGATGCCGCCGAGCGCGATCTGCACCAGCCAGAGCGCGGCCACGACGAAGAAATACTTGACCGTCGCTTTCTGCGACGGCGTGGGCGTGAGGTTGATCAGGGGATCGCCGGAAGGAGTGTTGGCGAACTCGAGCTTTTCTTCGCGGCAGGCGAAGTACCAGACCATCGCGCCGATGCCGGCAAGCAGGAGGATGACGGACGCCATGCTCCACAGGATGGAAGCCGACGTGGGACGATTGCCGACCAGTTCTTCGTGAGGCCAGTTCTGCGTGTAGGTGACGTCAGTGCCGGGCCGGTTCGTGCTGGCGACCCACGAGGTCCAGAAGAAGAACGTCGCCATGTCGCGCTGCTTCTTCGTGTCGGTCAGCGCATCTTTCGGGATGGCGTACTCGCTGCGTCCCGAACCGAACACATCGCCGTAGTAAGCCTGGAGCTTCTCAAACGCGGCTGCACGCTCAACCGGGATGGTGAGCGTGTCGGAGTTCGCGTCGTAGGTGTTGCGGCGCATCGTCTCCTGGAGACGCCGCTGGAGCGCGCCCTGTGCGTCGGCGCTGAGCGAGGCGTAGTCCTTCGCGCCCTGCTGCTGTGCCCATCCGTCGAGCATGAGCACGCTTTCGCGATGCAGGTAGTCGGCCGTCCAGTCGGGCGCGACGTAGCTGCCGTGTCCGAAGATCGAGCCGATTTCCTGCCCGCCGATGGACTGCCAGACGTTCTGGCCGTCGCGGATCGTTTCCCCCGTGAACAGCAGCGAGCCGTCGGTGGTCACGACCTTCGACGGAATCGGCGGTGCTGTCTTGATGCCGTGGTAGCCGACGCCGCCGAGCACGCCGAACGCCGCCACGAGCACTACAGCGAATGTGATCCACAGCTTCTTGAATTGCATTGTTGCGCTCCTTCGCAATGCCGCGCGTAGCCGGGCGCGGCGCGTGTTCTACCGTTCGCTGTTCGACAGCGCGATGGCGCGCGGGAACAGGATGTTGTTTTCGAGGTGAATGTGCTGGTGCAGGTCCGATTCGAAGTCGGCCAGCGCCTTGTACAAGCTCTGGAAGCCTTCGCACGCGTCTTCGGGCGCGACGTAACCGTCGGTGGCGCGGCGCAACTGGCGCAGGATGTCCCCGGCGCTCTCGTGCTCGTACATCATCATGCGCACGGGGTTCTCAACGGGGCCGAACATGGCCGGAGGAGCCGGC
>DASPLH010000209.1:0-2373 GCA_035627675.1 Clostridia bacterium | reverse complement strand
GGTGCGATACGAACACCACTGTCCCGGTGAACTTCTGTAGAGCATCGAGCAGAACATCCTTGGCTCGCAGGTCGAGGTGGTTCGTGGGCTCGTCCAGCAGCAGGAAGTTCGATGGCTGCAACAGCATCCGCGCCAGCGCGTAACGGTTGCGCTCGCCGCCGCTCAACACTCCTATGGGTTTGAAGACGTCGTCCTCCGTGAACAGGAAGCTGCCGAGCAGGCTGCGCAATTCCGTTTGGGTGGAACGCGGCGCGATGTGCTCGAGATCGTCGAGCATGCGGGCGTCCGGGTCCAGTTCCTTGTACTGGTCCTGCGCGAAGTAGTCCGGTTCGGCGTTGTGGCCCAGCCGGAATTCGCCCGCGCTCAGCGGCTCGGTTCCTGCGAGCAACTTGATCAGCGTGGACTTCCCGGCTCCGTTCACGCCCACGAGCGCGATGCGGTCTCCGCGCTCGATGATGAAGTCCAAGTCACGCAGCACGTGCTTCTGGCCGTAGCTCTTCGCCACGCCTTGGAACTCGGCAACGATTCTTCCGCTCGGCTTCGGCTGCGGGAAGCTGAAGTGGATCGTCTTCTCTTCCGCCGGGATCTCGATGCGTTCGATCTTCTCGAGTTCCTTGATGCGGCTCTGCACCTGCTTGGCCTTCGTTGCCTGGTAGCGGAAGCGGTTGATGAAAGCTTCCAGCTGCTCGATGCGCTCGCGCTGGTTGCGGTACGCCGCTTCGAGCGAGTCGCGACGCTGCTGCTTGTCGCGCAGGTACTTGTCGTAGTTGCCCGTGTAGAAGTGAACGCTCTTGTTCCATATCTCGACGATCTTCTTCACCGTCACGTCGAGGAAGTAGCGGTCGTGCGAGATGACGACGTAGGCGTACGGATACGCGTTCAGGTAATCTTCGAGCCAGTTGCGAGTTTCGAGATCGAGATGGTTCGTGGGCTCGTCGAGCAGCAGCAGGTTCGGTTTCTCCAGCAGGAGCTTGGCAAGCGCGATGCGCATCTGCCATCCGCCGCTGAATTCCTCGGTCCGCCGCGTCCAGTCCTCCTTGCGAAAACCGAGTCCGCTCAGGACGCTGCCTACCTGCGCTTCGACCGCGTATCCGTCGCGCGTGCGAAACTCGTTGTCGAGCCGATGGAATCGCTCGGCGACCTGCTGGTACTCAGCGCTGTCCGTGGCAAGTTCGCCCATCTGGTGCGTCAGCGCTTCGAGCTCGCGCTCGATGTCGCGCAACTCGGAGAAGACGGACATGCACTCGGCGAAGACCGTGCGACCTTCCAGTCGGAGTCCGTCCTGCGGCAGGTACCCGGCGCTGACGCCCTTCGCCCGCGAGATCGCTCCGTAATCGAGCGTCTCCTGCCCGGCGAGGATGCGCATGAGGGTGGACTTGCCCGTGCCGTTGGCGCCAACGAGTCCGAGCCGGTCCTGCGGCGTGACCAGCCAGTCCAAACCTTCAAACAGCATCTTGTGGCCGAAACGCTTTCCGGCTGCCGACAACTGGATCATTGAATGCGTCGCCTGAGGAAGATCTCCCTCTTCATTCTCGCATGTCGGAGTTCCGATGGAAGGCGGGGGAACCCTGCGCGCGCATGTTGGGAACTACTTGTCGCAGCCGGGGAGACGATCAGGAGCCGTGACCCGCAGCGCCGGCTTTTCGCCCGTCACTTTCAGCTTCCACTTCGACGTAGCACGCTCGCGCGGAACTGTGAGTTCGAGGCGGTAAGGCCGCAGCAGCGTTCCGAGCAGAGCATCCATGGCAACTGCTTTCCGGAACTTGACGATCAGAAGCGATTCATGGCGCGGAATTGTAAGGCAGCTCTGCTCGGCGAACAACAGAATCCCTCCGTCGCCTGGCCCGGCTGCCTTACCGAACCTATCCCGCCGTTGCCGCCGCTTTCTTCTGCAGGATTGCATTCAGTTGTTCAACCACTTTGAACGCATCTGCTACGTAAAGCACGTCGGCCTTGCCACGCGCCCATCCGCAGTTCGGGTCGAGGTTTACCGCGCGGCGCTCGGCGATGAATCGCCAGCCGACCACGTGCGGCTCTTCCCCGTGGCAACACGTCGAGAGGCCCTTCGCGTGCCGCGGCGTCGAACCCGTCTGCCCGACCTGGTTCAGGTGACTCATGAACCCAAGTACACTCTGCTGGTCTGCTGCCTGGTCAACGAGCGACTTGGTGCTGCCAAGCGACGCGACGGTCGCGCTTAGGAAGGTCTTGATCAAATGCTCGGCCTCCGCGCCATGAACCTGGCCGTCTGGCTGTTTCTTCGTCCATCCAGCGCCGGCTACGAACAACAGCTTCGCATCGGGACGGATCGTCTGCTCGTCCAGTTTCGGCGCCCGCACCCCCTTGACGGTAGTGCGGGACGTTATCGCGACAGCG
>DASPLH010000208.1:0-2569 GCA_035627675.1 Clostridia bacterium | reverse complement strand
CGGACGCTCGTAGGGGCCGGGATCGTGGGTGCTCATGCCGACGAAGTGTCCGGGGCCCTTCCACGCCTTCTCCAGCCCGTGCTTCGCGTACGCCGCCTTGCCGATATCGCCGATCTGCTTGATGGTGACGCCGGGCTTCATCGCGTCGATCATTGCCCTGTGCGCCTCCAGCACAACGTTGTAGTAGCGGGTCTGCTCGTCGGAGAAGCGGCCCGACGCCGGCCACACGCGGGTGATGTCCGTGTCGATGTATTCGAAGTCCGGCGCGTAGTCGATGAGGACGAGGTCGTTTGGCTGTATCCGGCGCTTGTTCGAGTGGTAATGCCACACGAGCGAGTTTTGAGCCGAGGCAACGATCGGGAAGTAGGCGTCAGCCTGCGCTCCGCGGCGCGCCCACACGTAACGCGCAACGTCGGCCAGTTCCTGCTCGCAGAGGCCGGGCCGTGTGGCGCGAATGGCTTCGGCGATGCCCTCGGCTGCGATTCGCCCGTTGTCGCGAATGGCGCGGATCTCGGCGTCGTCCTTCACCCAGCGCATCTCGTCCACGATAGGCGTGAGGTCGCGCACGGTGACGGCGGGGAACTGCGTCCTGAGTTTCGAGACGAACTGCTGTTCCCGCGATGCGCGCCCGTCCCAGGGATCGGCGAACTGCTCGGACTGCGCTTCGACCAGGCGATCGCGGCTGGCGGCGCCCAGTTCCTCGGGCGCGAACATCGTGAACACCGTCCGCTCCGTCACGATCGACTCGCGACCCGGCAGGAACATTGCGTACAGCTGCTCGAGCGGACGAACCTCGTCCATTCCGGTCAGCTCCTTCACGTTCCCAAGCCTTGTCGTGAGCCGCGGGCCCTCGGAACGGATCTGGCGCTCGCTGACTTCCGGCAGGAAGAGCACGGAGCGCGGGTTTTCGCCGCCGCGCACCATCAGCACCGCTCCCGGCGTGTCGAGCCCGGTGAAGTAGAAGAAGGTGTTGTTCTGACGGAAGGGGACGTAGGCCGCCGGTTCCTTGGCGGCGAGAATGATGGCAGTGGCATCGCCGATCTTGCGCGCCAAGGCCAGCCGCCGCCTGGGGAAGGCCTCGCGCGGGTGATAGCTGTTGATCTCCGGGAAGTCGGCCGCGACGGCTTGCGCTGCGGGCGGCTGCTGCTTCGTGGGGGCGCTTTGCGTGAGAGAGCCTGTGGCAACAAACATGAGCAGCAACAGCCCCGCCAATGACTTCTTCATCTCCAAGCCTCCAAAACGGAAAGGACCGGCTTGGGCCCGGTCCTTCATTCTGCACAGAGTTGCGATAGCTTACACGACGATCGGTCTATTCCAACACCGAACAGCCGCATCCCGGCGACGGAACGTGCACCTTGAGGAAGTCCGAAACCCGGCGATAAGCGTCAATCTGATTTTCGACCCTGGCGAATCCGTGCCCCTCGTTCTCGTAGATCTTGAGTTGCACGATGCCTCCACGCTTCTTGATCGCGTCGGCGACCTGCTGCGCCTCGGTCTTCGGACAGCGCGGGTCGTTTGCCCCGGCCAGCAGCAGCACCGGGGCCTTGATGCGGTCAATGAAGTTGATCGGCGAGCGGTCTTCCCACAGGGCCTTGTCCTTCACCGGGTCGCCCATGAACAGACGGTCGAACTCCTGGAGCTGAGGGTCTTCGTTCTCGAACTCCGTGAACCAGTTCACGAAGGGAACAATCGGCACGGCCGCGGCCCACATCTCCGGCGCCTTGGTGACGGCCATCATGCTCAGGTATCCGCCATAGCTGCCGCCCATCACGATCATCTTCTTCGGATCGACGAAGCCCGTCTTCTTCAGGAACTCGGCGGCATCGAGCACGTCGTTGAGTTCCTGACCGCCCGCGTCCTTGCGGTTCGCGTCCTGGAACTCCTTGCCGTAGCCGGTCGAGCCGCGGTAGTTGGGCGCGATCACCAGGTATCCCTGGTTGACCATGTACTGGACGATGCGGTTGAAGTTGTTCACCGACTGCGCGGTCGGTCCGCCGTGGATGTACACGATGGCCGGATATTTACCGTTGCGAATGATGTTGTGCGGCACGTATGCGTAGGCCGAGATCGTCCACTTGCCGTCGCGGCTGGGGTAGCGAACGAGCGAGGGCCGCACCATGTCTTCGGGCCGCACGCCGGCCACGAGCGACATTGTGAGCTGCGTGTTGTCCTGCGTCTTGAGGTCGAAGGTCCAGAGGTCGTTCGGGAAAGTCGGGCCGTTGTGATAGTAGAGCAGCTTGCCGCCGTCCGGGCTGAAAGCCGTCGGGTTCCCGGCGACGGAGTTGACGCCCACCGGCAGCGCTAGTTTGGAGGTCTTGCTGGTTCGCAGGTCGTGGACGTAGATGTGCTGCTCGCCATCCACGTTGGCGGTCCAGGTCACAAGCTTGCCGTCGCGAGAGAAGCCTCCGGCCTCGATCTCCCACTTGTCTTGCGTGAGCCACCGAATCTTCTTCGTCGCGATCTCCAGCAGCCCAACGTTGTCGTAGCCGTTTGCCGCGTTGGAGGTGATCAGCAGCGTCGTGCCATCGGGCGAGAACTCTTCGGCCGAATACGTCCGGTCGCCCTCATG
>DASPLH010000207.1:0-8956 GCA_035627675.1 Clostridia bacterium | reverse complement strand
GGCGAAGTCTGTGCCGATCGTGACGGCCTCGAGGCGCGAACTCAATGTGCCCCCGGCATGTGCGCGATAGAGCGCAGTGACCATCCCGACCTTCGGGTCGGCGAAGTTGGCCATGATGCGCGAGAGGTAGTCGTGCTCGACGCGGATGTCGCTGTCGTTGATGAGGATGTGATCGTAACGCGCGTGCGCCAGCATCTGCGCCAGATTGCTGACCTTGCCGTTGGCGCCCAGCACTTCCGGACAAATCACCAACCGGATATTGCGGTTGGGGAATTCACGTTTGAGGCGTTCGACGTCAGCTACGGCGTCGTCGTTGGAGTCGGAGACTCCGAAGATGATCTCGTAGTCGGGGTAATCCTGAAGGCAATGCGAGCGGAAGCCCTCGTACATGTCGCGATCTCTGCCGCGCAAGGGCTTGAGTATGGAGACCGGAGGGGTGAAGCTGCCGGGCGCGGATTGCGGTGAGGTGAGAAAACGTACGGCGCCCGCGAGAGACAGAAGATGATAGGCCGCGCCGGAGACGGCCAGCAGCGCGAAGACGTACGCGAGGATCAGCGGGAGCATGAGCAGTTCAGAGTAGCAGAAAGCGGCTAGCTGCTAGCTGCCAGCCGCCAGCTACAAAGCAGACGGCGGAATGCTTGTCAGTGTTTTGCCGCCGCCATCTTCCTGCTTGCGGGTACGATGCGTCCGCCCGGCGTGAACTGGTAGAGTTCGCCGCGCCAGTGGAACGTGCTGCCGCCCAGGTAGCTTGCGGTCCAGATGACGAATCCCAACAGGTCACGGACGGGGTACAGCCAGCAAAGCTTCAGCGCGCGTGGATCGCGTATGACGCCCCACCCGACGGCGAGGCACTGGATGACGCGGTTGAGATAGCCGCAGGCGAATAATCCGAGACCGATCGGCAACGAGCCGAGAGCCGTGGCGGCGACGAGTCCGAGGATGCCGAAGGGCATCGAGAACGTGAGTCCGGTGCCGAAGTGTCCCTTGGGTCGCGAGTAACGCGTGCTCTGCATCCAGCGGAGTTGGGTGCGGAAGGTCTGTTGGAACGTCTGGGCGGTGAGCACGTGTCCGACGCCAGGGTTCTCGAGCACGACGTTCAATTGCGCGACTTCGGCTACGCGATTGCCGAGCACGAAGTCATCGGAGTAGTAGGCGGCGGTTGTCGCGATGCCTCCGATGCTGTCGAGCGCGTCTCGCCGCACAGCCATCACGGCTCCGAGCGCGAAACGCATTCCCTCCATCATGTCGGCCACCATCACGCCGGATGGCATTTCGACCGACATGCCGAGCGCCTCGAGTCCCGACCAGAAGTCGCCGGCGGGCACTCCCTGGTAGAGACAGGTGACGAGTCCGTTGCGCGGTTGCAGCAGGTGCGGAATGACGATCTTCAGGAAGTCCGGACGGATGCGGATGTCGCTGTCGGTGATAACGAAGTAGTCGTTGGCGGACGAAGCAATCATTTTCGCCAGCGAGAAGACTTTCGCATTGGGCCAGGACGGCTCTCCGGAGAGAACGATGCGGACCTTCACGTTGGGGTAGCGACGCCGCAGCGACTCGACCGCGGTAAGCGCCTTGTCGTCCGAGGTGCGGCACCCGAAGACGAGTTCGTAATTCGGGTAGTCGAGCCGGAAGTAGCCTTCCAGGTTCTCTTCCATGCGCGGTTCGAGCCCGTGCACGGGCTTCAACATCGTGACACCTGGCCAGTCAGAAACCTGAGTGCGGGCGTTTGCCGTGCGCCGGGCGGCGGTCAGGCGCAGGTTACGGCGCGCCGCGACCAGCACCATGCCGAGAAAAACGGTCGCAGAGATCGAGCCGATCACGGCAATCAACAGCAGAGCGTAGAGAAAGACGTGAACGGCGGAGACGGTGGTCACTGTTGCGCGTCCCGGTTGCTGAGGATGTACTTACCGCCGCTGTGCGCGATGATCCTGAACCCGGCCTGCCGGATATAGGGAGGAATGTCGTCGTCCTCGGTCCAGAGGAACACGCGCTGCGGTCCTGCCCATAGTCTCGCTAGCGATTCGTCGGTCTCGAAGATCTTCGGCGAGTCGGGGAACAGGGAGCCGTAGTACATGTTCCCGTTCGTTCGCGAATTGACTACGTGCAGGCGGAAGTGTCCGTAGAAGTTGAGGGTCGAGCCTTCTTCGTAGGCGCCGTTGATGACGACAATGTCTCCCGGCTTGTATTGCTGCTGGACCGCGCGCGAGAGATCCTTCGAGGTCAGCACGGGGCTGAAGATGACCAGTCCCATGTGCGCGGCGTGCAGAAAGACCAGCATCATCAGGGCGAGAGCGATGTTGCCCTTCGCTACCTGTCCGCGACGGCGGAAGAAGACGTTGAGGACTGTTCCCAGGATGAGAGCGACGGCTGTCATGGCGAGCGGCAGGCGGAAGAAGCCCATCGCAGGGCCGGTGAGGTCGAAGAAGTGTCCGAAGGAGAGCGCGTACTGCTCGGGGTTCTTCTTGAGGGCGTCGGCGAGTTCGGTTCCGGCCGCCGGGGTCTGCGCGGTCCACAGAAGGGCAGCGGCGACGATCGCGGCGGGGACGGCAATGGCGGCCAAGACCCATGAGGCGCGACGACCGGCGCGGCGCTCTGAGGAACCGGCGGCGGACTCCTGCTCGCTGCCCATCCATGCTCCGATGAGAAGCGCGACAGCCGGCAGAGCGGGGACGATGTAGTACTCCTGACGGCTGGAGAAGCTGAAGAAGCCGTAGATCACGAGCGCCCAGATTCCGCAGAGCAACAATGCGCGGCCGCGACGGTCGAGGTTGGTGAGTTCACGCCAGCGGTGCGGGACGCGTGCGATGGCCTTAAAAAGAAACGCGGTCCAGGGGCCGAGCCACACGAGCAGCATTCCCCAGAAGACACTGAAAGGAACGGTGTCGTAGTCCTTCGGGAATCGCTTATTGAGGTAGCGAAGGAAGTGCTCGTTGACGAAGTAGAACCAAAAGAAGCCCTTGGATTCGCCCTGCGCCGGATTGGCGAGGCCGGCGGCGATGTGCCATGGCGCGGCGACGGCCAGGAAGATCAGGAAGCTGGAGACGAGGCGCATGCGGAGGAAGTGCCGCAGGTTCCGCGTGAGCAGCAGATAGACAAAGATGATGCCGAACGGAAAGACGACGCCGATGAGTCCCTTGGTGAGCACGCCGAGGGCGGCGGTGACGGCCAATCCCCAGCAGGAGAGGCGCGAGGGACGCTCTTCTTCGAGGCTGTTCAGGAAGAAGTAGAAGCCAAGCGTCAGCCAGAGCCCGGAGATGACGTCAGGAATAAGGATGCGCGTGAAGATGTAAGGCCCGAACGAAAGCGCCATCGCCAGCGCGGCATAGAGTCCGGCGGACTCGCCGAAGAAGCGGCGCCCGAAGGCGTACAGGGCCAGAAGCGCAGCCAGCATCCCAAGCGCGAGCGGCAGGCGGGCGGTCCACTCGGTGACGCCGAACGCGGTGAAACTCGCACACATGCCCCAGTACATCAGGGGAGCCTTTTCCAGGTAACGCAGGCCGTTGATGTAGAGCGTTGTCCAATCGCCGCGCTCCACCATCTCGCGGGCCGCTTCGGCGTGTACGGAATCGGCGTCGTCGAGCAGCGGGGGCGTGAACATGCCCGGCACATACAAGGCCAGCCAGACAGCGACGATCAGCAAGAGGTAGAGCTTGTTGCGGCCAGCGGTCTTGGGAGCGTGGATCAGCTGAGGTAAGGGCTCGGCGGACGTCGTGAGATTCATGGGCGAAACATCATTATAAGGTGGAGCCGTATGGGGTGGGGCCTGGCAGGATGGGGTTGCAGGAGACAAAGAAGCGGGGCACGGAACGTGTGTCCGTGCCTCGCTCAGAGCTTTCTGGGCCCTGTTGGTTCGGGCTCGTCAACGGGAGCGCCCGGACCGGAGGGTGCGTCGTCGGGTTCGCGGACGGGTGCGTCTGGCGTCTGCGTCGGCGGAACCGGCGGCTCGTCGTTGCCGTTTTCCTGAAGTCGCATGTCAGGCAGCCTTGCGCTGCGAACTGCTACCGCCCTTGACCTGGCTGCGCGGTACGGCGATCAACACTCCGCCTCCTCCACGGTTGCCGCCTCGCGTCGAGCGGGAAGCGGCGCCTCCTCGCTGCGAACGATTGCCGCCGGACTTTGCTCCGGACTTGGCGCGGGTGCTGCGACGAGAGCGCGTGCCGGACGATGCCGCGGCGCGAGTTCCGGTGGAACGATTCCGGGAGCGGGCCTTGGTCTGTGTGCGGCTGCTTGTACGGGCTCCGCTGCGTGCGGTGCTCTTGCGCGCAGCAGTCTTCTTCGCAGCGGTCGTGCGCGAGCGGCTGGTGGTCGCGCGAGATGCTGCCGTGCGCCCCGTGCGTTTGGCCGAGCTTCGGGTGGATGCCGAACCCCGAGTCGAGGTGGAGCGGCGATTCGAGCTCGAGGCACGGTTGGAGCCTGTACGGCTGGTCGAGCGCGCAGTGGCACGGCGGCCGGAGGACGAGCTGGGGCCGGTGCTGGAGCTGCGCGAACGCGCATTCGTGCTCCGCGATGAAGTGCCGCGCGAGCCGGATTGGCGCGAACCTCCCGCGCTGCGCGAACCTCCGCTGCGCGTGCTCCGCGTTGCCGCGGTGCGCGAGCCGGTGGAGCGGGACGACGAGGCACGACGCGCGCCTGCGCTGCGGGAGGTCGAGCGGGCGGTGCGTTTGCTGCCTCCGTCGGGAGCACTGCGACGGGACGTGCCGGACTGCGAGGCATTGCCGCGGGACGAGCCTCCGCGAGTTGCTCCGCGACGCGCACTGCGATGGCTGCGACCGCCGCTCTCGGCCCCTTGCGCGTTTTCACGCGATACAAGTTTGTTGAAGTTGCTCCGCTGCCCGCGGGCGGTCTGATCCTGAACAAGAAGCGCAAGCCCGCGTTCATCGAACTTCTCGAAGAAATCGTCCCACGAGATAGGCTCGAGCGAACCTGCTCCGCTGAAGCCGGGGAAGTCGAGGCGCAGGATGCCGGTATCTTCCCTGCCGCCCGTTCTCCGGACATGCGCGGGTTTGGCATTGCGCTCTTCCGCCCAGCGACGTATCTCGTCGTGATCCGTCATCACTCTTGCTGCTGCGCGTGTTGCCATGGTCTTACCTCCCTTTGAAGTTGCGTGAACACAGCGCTCACACACCACGAATGAGATGCAACCGATGCACAGGATGTGGGCCTATTGCCGAGTTTTCATCCACGCATGCACCACGACGACAACGATGTGGACGAGACATGACCGATGCGCGCGGTTCGCAGCCATTCCGTGCGGAGCGCCGGGACCTCGCAAGCGAAGGGCAGGCGCTGATGAGTTTCTTCTCATCGGATTTGGCACTCGCGCTGCATTGTCAGCCATGGCACTCGCGGGCCCATGCAGAGGAGTGTCGAGGACGGCAATGGAAGAAGTGGACGACATCATCAGGGAGTTCCTGGCGGAGAGCGCCGAAGGGCTCGATCAGTTGGATCGGGACCTCGTGCGGTTGGAGCAGACGCCGGCCGACAAGGAATTGCTGGGCAGCGTATTCCGCGCCATCCATACGATCAAGGGCACGGGAGGAGTGCTTGGTTTTCCTCGCCTGGAAACGCTGGCACACGCCGGCGAGAACCTGCTGAGCCGGATGCGCGACGGGAAGTTGATGCTCACGGCCGAGATTGCGAGTGCGCTGTTGGCGCTCATGGACGCGCTGCGGGCGATGCTGCGCAGTATCGGAGATTGTGGGAATGAAGGCGCCAACGAGTATGGCGACCTTATCTCCCACCTCGAGTGGCTGCTGGAAACTGCGGAATCAGAACACGTAAAGCAATCGACGCTACCCCGAAGACTCGGCGAGATGCTGATCGCGAAAGAGGCGGCAACCCCGGAGGCGGTCGATGCGGCCCTGCAAGCAAAGGCAGCGGGCGATCCACGAAAGGTTGGGCAGATCCTCGTTTCCGAAGGCGTTACAGACGCGAAAACCGTAGTGGAAACGCTGCGGGAGCAAGCGGAGTGCCGTGAAGACGCGAGTTCGACAGGGAACCTGCGCGTGGACGTAACGCTGCTTGACCGCGTGATGAACCTCGTCGGCGAGCTGGTGCTGGCGCGCAACCGCATCCTGCAATACACCGGAACGCAAACGGACCGCGGACTGCTGAGCACGGTGCAGTTGCTGAACTTCGTCACGGCCGAGTTGCAGGAAGGCGTGATGAAGATGCGAATGCAGCCGATAGGGAACGTCTGGAACAAGCTGCCGCGACTGGTACGCGATGTGGCGGTCGCGTGCGGCAAGCGAGTGCGGCTCGACGTGGAGGGCAGCGAGACGGAGCTGGATAAGACCATCATCGAGGCGATCAAGGCGCCCCTCACGCATATCGTCCGCAATTCCATCGACCATGGCATCGAGATGCCGGAAGCGCGCGCCGCAGCGGGTAAGACGGAGGAGGGAACGATCTCGCTCCGGGCATTTCACGAAGGCGGTTACGTCAACATCGAGATCCGCGACGACGGCGCAGGCATCGATCTCACGAGAGTGAAAGCGAAGGCGCTGGCGCGAGGGAGTGTCACGCCGGAACAACTGGCGCGGATGACTGACCGCGAAGTACTGAACCTGGTTTTTCTGCCCGGGCTCTCCACGGCCGAGAAGGTGACGAACGTCAGCGGCCGTGGAGTGGGCATGGACGTGGTGAAGACAAATATCGAGAAGATCGGCGGCACGCTCGACCTGCAAACCGTAGGCGGCGAGGGAACGACGCTGAAAATCAAGATCCCGCTGACGCTGGCGATCGTACCAGCGCTGATGGTGAGTTGCGCAGGCGAGCGCTACGCCATCCCCCAGGTGAACCTGCTCGAGTTGGTGCGGCTGAACGGCGACGAAGGGCAGGAGATCGAACTCGTGCACGACGCCCCGGTTTACCGGCTCAGGGGCAATCTGTTGCCCATCGTGTACCTCGACCGCGAGTTTGGACACGCAGAGGAGCAGAGCTCCAGGGCCACGCACATCGTGGTATTGCAGGCGGACGGGAGTGCGTTCGGATTGGTGGTGGACGCCATTTGCGACACGGAAGAAATCGTAGTCAAGCCGCTGGGAGACCACTTGAAGTCGATACCTTGCTTCGCCGGCGCAACCATCATGGGCGACGGGCATGTGGCGCTCATCCTGGATGTGCCGGGGCTGGCTCGGAAGGCTTCGGTGATGAGGGATGGAAGCGGCGCGCAGCAGGCGGCGGCCACCACGTCCGTAAGCAAGCAAGGCGAACAGTGGCTGCTGTTCCAGGCAGGAAGCCGCGCCCGCATGGCGATGCCGCTCTCGTTCGTGTCGAGGCTCGAAGAGTTCCCGGCAGATGCGATTGAGCGATCCGGGGATCGTCCGGTCGTGCAGTATCGCGGCGAGATCCTGCCGCTGGTGCCCGTCGCCGAGGCGCTGGGCGGAGTGGAGCAGCGCGAGACGGGCCCGGCGCAGGTGATCGTGGCGCATACGGGCGACTCGCGCGCGGGACTGATCGTAACCCGCATCCTCGACATCGTTGACGACCACGTGGAAGTGGAAGCGAGCGGTTCGGATCGTGGACTGCTCGGATCCGCCATCCTGCAGGGCCGCGTCACGGACTTGCTGGATACGCATGCGCTGCTTCAGACGGCAGGCGCACGGTGCGGCAGCGAGGGAGCAAGGGCATGAGCGAAGGGCGGCGGTTCTGTACGTTTCGCCTCGATGACCTGCTGCTGGGCATGGAAGTAGCCAAGGTGCAGGAGGTCTTGCGTCACCACAACGTGACAAGGGTGCCACTGGCGCAGCCGAGTGTCGCCGGGCTGATCAACCTTCGTGGACAGATCGTGACGGCGGTCAATTTGCGCAGGACGTTCGCGCTTCCGGCGCGGCCGGAGCGGGGATCACCGCTCAACGTAATCGTCAGGACAGAGTCTGGCGCGATCAGCCTGCTCGTGGACGAGATTGGAGACGTGGTGGAGGTTGGCGACGAAGCCTTCGAACCTCCGCCGGAGACGTTATCCGACTCGGAGCGCACCTTCATAACGGGCGTTTACAAGCTGGAGCACGAGCTGTTGCTGGTGCTGGACAGCGAAGCGATGCGACGGGCGGCCTGATCCGTCCCAGAGCAATCAAGTTCTAAGGAGCAAGGAATTCATGTTCAAGAATCGCAAGCTTGGGACGAAGTTGATCGGCAGTTTCCTGATAGTCGCCGCCATCACCTCACTGGCCGGCGTGTTGGCGCTGTGGAACTTGCGATCGGCCACCCAGACGTACGGCAAGGCGCTGGATCTGGCAACTGCGCAGGGTGCGACCATGACGGAACTCGCCGAATCCTTCCAGCGGCTACGAGTGATTTCGCGAGACGCGGTGCAGGCGGAGGACCGGGCCGAGATTGCCAACCAGACCGCCGCGATGACGACGGTGGGGCCGGAAATGCGAACACACCTGGAACACTTCTCGGCCGCAGTTCCCGCGGATGCGACGGAGATCAGGGAGCTGGTTGCAACTCTGAAGAGCGACTCCGGAGCCTATCTGAGCCTGCTGGACCAATTGAAGCCCCTCGCGGAAGCGAATCGAGACTCGGAGGCCGAGGCACTGCTGTCGCAGCAGACAACTCTGGCGCGGTCAGTCCAGACCAACATCGACAAGCTCCACGAACTGAACGCGAAACATGCGGCGGACAATTCGACGCAGCTTGCCGAGCAGGCCAGGAGCGCCAGCCTGACCACCCTGGTCTTCGTGATCTTCGGGTTCGGAGTAGCGGTCGCAACGGGGCTTGCGCTCACAAGGGTCATCGCTCGCCCGGTGCTTGCAATGACGGAGGCAGCAGGAAAGTTCGCGAATGGAGATGTCGAAGACGAGATCGAATATGGAGGCAGCGACGAGATTGGCCGGATGTCGGAAGCATTCAGGACCATGTCTCGCACGCTTCGGGAACTGATCGCGGAGATCGCGAATATGGCGGACCAGCATGACCGCGGCGACATCGACGTCACGGTGGACGCGGGCAA
>DASPLH010000206.1:0-4292 GCA_035627675.1 Clostridia bacterium | reverse complement strand
ACGTGACCATGGTCACCGGCTTGCGTTCTTTCGGCCACGCTTCCCGAACCCGGCAGTCACCGCTGCGGCGCGGATTGTGAGTCTGGGGCGGCAGCGGGCTGCACGATCGCCGGTCCCAGCGACTGCGCGATCGAGACCTGGCGCTTGAAATCCTCGACCATGTCCGCGCTGAGGCGCACTTCCGTGGGCCGCTTCGCGATGGTCATGGTGTCGATCTTGTCCTGGAGCTTGAGCAGGGCGTAGAAGAGGTTCTCGGGCCGCGGCGGGCAGCCGATGCAATATACGTCCACCGGCACGATGCGATCCACGCCTTGCAGCACGGAGTAGGTGTTGAACGGCCCTCCCACGGACGAGCATGCGCCCATGGAGATAACCCACTTTGGCTCCGGCATCTGGTCGTAAATGCGCTTCACCACCGGCGCCATCTTCAACGAAACGGTTCCGGCGACGATCATCAGGTCGCTCTGCCGGGGACTCGGGCGGAAAACTTCCGAGCCGAACCGCGCGATGTCAAAACGAGAAGTGCTGGAGGCAATCATCTCGATGGCGCAGCACGCCAGGCCAAACGTCATCGGCCAGATGGCTGACTTCCGCGCCCAGTTGAAAACGTAATCGACGGTTGTAACCAGGACGTTCTTCTCGAACCTGTTCTCGATCCAGCCCATGTCACCCCTCGCGAGACCGAGTAGTTTGTATCAGCCGGGACCTCCGCGCTGTGATGGCCATCACAGCTGCGAACTCGGGCCAACTCTCGTTCTGACGGTAGCTCGCGGAACCATTCGTTGTCCCAAACCGTACTCCTTCCGGGGGAGGGACGCAACTCGCGTGCGTTTTCCACTCACCAAATTTCCATTCCTCCGTCTATAGAGACAGCAAGGGGGCAGTGATGGTCAGTTTGCAATCCAAGGCGACGCTTTCGGGACTGACGCTCGGAGTACTGCTGGCATTGGCCGTAAGCGCGCGGGCAGAAGCGCGCGAGGAGTTCCACAAGACGTACCCGCTCGCGGAGAACGGCACGGTGTCTCTGCGCAATGTGAACGGCGGCGTCCATGTGGCCTCCTGGGACCGGAACGAGGTCAGGATCGATGCAGTGAAGACCGCCGATTCCCAGGAGAAGCTGAACCAGGCCCGGATCGAGGTGATGGCCGGATCCAGCCGCATCGACATCCGAACCGATTACACAAAGGACACAGTGCGCAACCCTGCGACCGTCGAGTACACGATCACGGTTCCACGCAAAGTTCGACTCGACAAGGTTGCCACCGTCAACGGAAGCGTCGAGGTGAAGGATGTGCGGTCATCGGTGAACGCGAGCACCGTCAACGGCAAGGTGTTGGTGGACGGCGCCTCCGGCGACCTGATGCTCAAGTCGGTGAATGGCGAACTGCGCGCCAGCCTTGGCCAGATAGGAAGAAAGGTTTCGCTCGACTGCGTCAACTGCGAGATCGAACTGACGCTGCCCTCGGACACGCAGGCGGAAGTCGCCGCATCGACCGTCCACGGCTCGATCGATACGCAGTTCGACATCCCCGTGAAGCGGCCGCGTTACGGGCCTGGGACCGCGGTGAAGGCGCGTCTCGGGAACGGCGGAGCGCAGGTTGCACTGCACACGGTAAATGGCGCGATCAACATTCGCCGCGCATCCGACGGCAAGCCGGTGAGCAAGGTGACGAGCCTGTTGCCGGTAGAAAAAGAGAGCTTCTACTGATGAGGGTTCCGGCCGCGCAAGCGGACGGAAAGCAGAACCCCGGAGGGCTTGCCCGCCGGGGTTCTCCAGGAGCCGCCGGTAACTGCCCAACCGGCGGCTCTGCCGTTTATGCCTCAGTCGTGCTTGGCGGGCCTGCGTCCCAACAGCAGCAACGCTCCAATGCGTTTGAAGTCCCGCAGTTCTTCGGCATTCTTGAACCACTGCCCGGAGTATTCGTCCGGTGTGGGCGTCAGGTCCGGGATGCGAAGCGCCTGGACATCCTCGAACCCCGCCTGCCTCAGCATCTCCGTATATTCGTTCTCTGAACGCGCGTGCACGGGCACGGCGAGTTCCTCGACCCACCGCAGCGAGTAGTGGTTTTCTTTGTAGAGATTGATGAGGATGAATAGCCGACCGCCGGGGACGAGGACCCGCAGCAGTTCGCGCAGGACCGGCTCCTGCTCCGCATAGTAGTAGAAGGACTCGATCGACAGCACCTTGTCGAAGTACTCATCGCGCCAGGGGATCTCCTGCGCCGATCCCCAGACGAACATGATGTTCTCCAGTTCGCGGCTGGCGGCGCGAGCACGGGCAATCATGTCGTCCGAGATATCGATGCCTACGGCCTGGCCTTCCTGGCCTTTTTCGCCCTTGCCGGCCACCGCGCGCGCAAGGATGCGCGTTGCCCACCCCGCACCGCAGCCGAGATCGAGCACGCGCTCGCCGCGAGCCGGCGCCATGCGCGCAATGGTCTGCTCGGCGATGCTGATGTGGTGCCGCTCCATCTCCTCGCCGCGCCCGGCGGCGGCCCACTCGTTGAACTCCTTCCGCAACTTCTCGTCGGCCTTGCTGGTGTCCATACGGTGTATGCTACACGGTTCTGTTCTATGCCCGACGACCCACAGCCCTATCGCCCGGACGGCTCTGTGCTGCTCTACTGTCCAACGTGCGCCCGCGAAGTCACCGACCCGCTGACGTGCGGAGATTGCTCCGCAGTGATCTGCCGGGTATGCGGCACGCCGCTGGAGTCTTCGGACGAAATGGCTACCGGTTAAGTCGGATCACTCGCATTTGTGGAAAGAGACCGCACTATGAAACTGCTGGTAATCGGCGCAGGAATGATGGGCTCCTCAGCCGCGTATGACATGGCGCGTTGTGCTCGCGTCGAGGCCGTAACCGTTGCCGACGCTGACCTGGGGCGCGCGAAAGCAACCGCAGCCCGGGTGAACAAGCTCACCAGGTCGAAGAAGGCGAAGGCCATCCGCCTCGATGCGGCCAACCCTCGCGCGGCCCGCAAGCTGATGTCGGCCCACGACGGCGCACTCTCGGCAGTTCCCTACTTCTACAACTACGAATTGGCCAAGGCGGCGGTGGACGCGGGCTGCCACTTTGCAGACCTGGGCGGCAACAACACGGTTGTGCGCCGCGAGCTCGAACTGGACAAGAAGGCGGCGAAGAAGAAGGTCAGGATCGCGCCGGATTGCGGGCTATCCCCGGGTATGGCGTCGGTCCTCGGAGGAGAGCTGCTGCGCCGCATCGGAGGCAAGGCAGACGCGCTGAAGATCTATGTGGGCGGGCTCCCGCAGAAACCGAAGCCGCCATTCAACTACGAACTGGTGTTTTCCGTGGAAGGCCTGATCAATGAATACGCCGAGCCTGCGATCATCCTGCGGGGCGGCAAGAAGGTAGTGATAGAGCCGCTATCGGAGGTCGAGCCGTTTCGGATCGATGGACTGACGGAGTTGGAGGCGTTCCACACCTCCGGAGGGACCTCCACCCTGCCCGAGACATTCGCCGGTGCGGTTGGCGAGTGCTTCGAGAAAACGCTGCGCTATCCGGGGCACGTCGCGATGATCCGCGCGCTGTGCGACTTCGGCCTGTTCTCTAAGGAAAAGCGCAAGATTAGCAAGGCGGAAATCACTCCACGCGCCCTGATGGCGAACCTGATGGTCGAGAAGCTCACGGGCACGACTCCGGACGTGACGGTGATGCGGATCGAGGCGCATCGCGGAGCGGCCGTGCAGAGCTTTACGCTGATTGATCGCTTCGACCCGGCGACCAAGCTGACCTCCATGATGCGCACGACGGCATGGCCGGCGAGCGTCGTGCTCCAGATGATGGTCTCGGGCGAGGTGGAGAAGTATGGTGCGGTGCTGCAAGAGCGCGACGTTCCTGCCAGTCAGTTCCTGTCCGAGATGGGGGCGCGTGGCATTGAGATCCGGTACGAGGCGAGAGATTCCGGCAGGAGCAGCGTGGCGACAGCAGCGAGGCCTTCCTGAACGATGAGAGGACGACGCTAGCTGGACGGACCGTCCTCAGCGTCGTCCTGTTCCTCCCACGTGTGCCGACACGAAGGGCAACGCCATAGCTGGTTGCCGAACGGGATTGGCATCCCCACCCACATCGAACCGTACGACAGCGGTTTGTTCACACCCTCGAAGACGATGTCCACCGAGCCGCACTTTGGGCATTTGGGCCGCTCGTAGGAGCCCAGGCCTTCAACCTCAAAGCTCTCGGGTTGAGGCGCATCGAGAATCCGCGCGTGCTTCGTCGGCGTCCTCGTCAGCGACTTGCAATTTCACTCCGCCGATCAGGTTCGAGTAGA
>DASPLH010000205.1:0-4873 GCA_035627675.1 Clostridia bacterium | reverse complement strand
GCGGCAGCGCGTGCCTGCTCGGCCTCTTCGGCGAGCACCATGTCTTTCACGAGCGCGGAAATCTGCTCGACCGTGATCGGCTCTTCGGCCGCGTAGATGATTGCTTCGATCTTTGCCTTCAGTGACATTGACTAGCCCTTAACGTAACGCCGCGCCGCCAGTGCGGTTTCCCCCGATGATCTCACAGCATCCGCCCATCGTTGCTCCCCTGAGCGGTTCACCGTTTCTCGCGGCCAACTTGTCTGTCGTGTTCGTGGGAACTATCGCCAGTCGTCGCGCACGGCAGTGGCGTCGCCGACGAGGGAGTCGAACCCAGTGTGCTTCTTGATGACGACGTCGCCGAAAACCGCGTCCTGCCGTGCCACTACGGCCTGCAGGCGGATCAGTTCGAGGAGCCCGAGGAATGCGCAGATCAACCCCTGCCGCGAGTGCACGTTCCTCAGCAGCGACTTCAGCCGCACGGGCCGGTCCTCGACCATCAGCCGGCGGCGGACGTACTCGATCATCTGCCCGATGGTCACCGACTCCTCGTCGAAGGTCAGCACCGGGCGTTCCTTCGCGCGCTCCAGAATTTTCTGAAACGTCTTCACCAGGTCGATGACGTCGGTCGCCAACTCCGGCTCGGTGCCCTCTGCGTCCTTGAAATCCCTCAGCGCAGGATTGCTGAGCACGGCGTCTTCGAGCTGCTGCTTCTGCATGAGCATCTGCGCCGCCGTCTTGAAGCGTTCGTGCTCGAGCAGGCGGTTCACCAGCTCCATGCGCGGGTCCTGCTGGTCGGCGGGCGCGTCCGGATCCTTCGGCAGCAGCATCTTCGACTTGATATGGATCAGCAGCGAAGCCATGTAGATGAATTCGGCTGCGATGTCCACGTCGAGATGCTTGATGCGCTCCACGTACGCGAGGTACTGCGCCGTGATCTGCGCGATGGGGATGTCGTAGATGTCGATGTTCTGCTTGCGGACAAGATCGAGCAGTAGATCGAGCGGACCGTCATACACCTGCCCGACGGTGACCGAGAACGGAAAGACGTCGGCCTGCTCGCCTTCCTTCTTCTTGTCTGCGGCAGCCTTGCCGTTCTGCTGCTCGGCGTTGACTTGTGAGGGCTGCGGCTGCGCGGGGGCTTTCACAACTTCACTCATCGGCTACTTCGATCCCTCGGCCGAGTTGGCCACTTTCGGCGCTTCGAACGTGTGCGACAGGTTCATGGACTCACGCACAAGTTCGACCGTTTGTTGCGCTGCCTCGCGAGCGCGAGCCGATCCGGCTTCGAGCACGTCCCAGGCGAGGTTCGGGTTCTGCTCGTACGGACGGCGGCGCTCCTGGATCGGGTTCAGCACCTTCAGCAGGTTGTCCGCCGCCCAGGATTTGCACTCGATGCAGCCGATCCCGGCGCTGCGGCAACCGGCGTCCACGCGAGAGAGCGTCTCGGTGTCGCTGAAGATCTTGTGCAGGTCGCCCACGGGGCACACGTCTGGATTGCCGGGATCGTTGCGGCGCACGCGGGCCGGATCGGTCACCATGGTCTTCAACTTCTGGCGGACAACCGGTTCGGGGTCGCTGAGCGAAATGAAGTTCCCGTACGACTTCGACATCTTGCGCCCGTCGGTGCCCGGCAGCTTGGCGGCTTTCGTCAACAGCGGCTGCGGTTCAGGAAGCACGAACCGGCGCTTCTCTTCCGGAACGTCCTTGCCCCGCAGCACCCGGCCGCTGCGCGTCTGCGACGGCAGCCAGTAGAACTGGTTGAACCGGCGCGCGATCTCGCGAGTGATCTCGACGTGCGGGACCTGGTCTTCCCCCACGGGGACAAACGACGCCTGGTACATCAGGATGTCCGAGGTCATCAGCAGCGGATAGCCGAGGAACCCATACGTGTTGAGGTCCCTGTCCTTCAGGTTCTCGCGCATTTCCTTGTAGGTCGGGACGCGTTCGAGCCAGCCCAGCGGCGTCATCATGCTCAGCAGCAGGTGAAGTTCGGCGTGCTGCGGAACATGCGACTGGATGAAGAGGACAGCTTTTTCCGGATCGAGTCCGGCGGCCAGCCAGTCGGTCGCGATTTCGACCGTGTCCTCTTTCACCCGCGACGTGTCGGCGTAATTCGTCGTGAGCGCGTGCCAGTCGGCAACGAAGAAGAAACACTCGTACTCGTTCTGCAGCCGGATCCAGTTCTGAAGCGCGCCAACGTAGTGGCCGATGTGGAGCTTGCCCGTCGGACGCATGCCGCTCAATACCCGGCGGTTCGCGGGAACTTTGTTCGGGTTCTCAGACATTACACACTCGCCAGAATCATTCGCAGCACTGCGATCGCCGGCGATGCCAGCGCTCCCAGCAGCCTGCCGCCAAAAAACACCAACAGCATCAGCGCGATCATCCCCGAGCGGTCGTAAATCTCACGGATGCCGTCGGGCAGCATGTGGCGGATCACGTGGCTTCCATCCAGCGGCGGAATCGGGATCAGGTTGAAGATTCCGAGCCACACGTTCACCAGCATGAGCAGGTAGAACATCAGCGCCAGCGGAGTCAGTCCTCCGGCGTCAACGATTCCGCCCAGGCCGAAGGTCGCCAGACCGTGAACGACCGCTTCGCCGGCTGCCGAGGTGTTCGCGATGACGGCCATGACCACAAGGCAGCCGAGCACCACGAGGAAGTTGCTGATCGGGCCCGCGATCGACGTCAGGATGTCGTCGCGCCGGGGGTGCTTGAAATTGCGTGGATCGACCGGAGTCGGCTTCGCCCAGCCGAACATCGGAAGCCCGGTGATCGCGGCAAACACCGGCAGGATCACCGTTCCGATTATGTCGATATGCTTCAGCGGGTTGAGCGACACGCGCCCCAGCATGCGGGCAGTCGGGTCGCCGAGCCGCGAAGCAGTCCAGGCGTGCGCCGATTCGTGTACCGAGATCGCGAACAGGAACGCGACCACCTGGAAAAAGATGTAAACCACCCGCAGATCCATGCCGATAACTCAAGTTAGAGTACCACGCACCCGGAACCTTTCCGGCGCACGCCCGGCAGGATCCGTCCCGGTGGCGGAACGCGGCCGGAGGTCCCAAGCGGCCCGGGAAGGCGCAGCCTCCCGCCCGGCGGCCGGTGCATCACTTTGAGGCGTGACGCAAGTCACAGCCGCGCCGGAACGCCGGCGATAAGGTGGTCTGGAATTGAAATTCAATTTCATTTCCAGTTCGCCGTACTATTTTCGAGGTATTCATAGCATGCGCAAGACCCTCCTCCTGATCGCAGTCAACGCGGCGCTCGCCATCGCAGCCCTGGCCGGCGAGCCGGCCGGCGCCGGCGCTTCCGCCACAACCTCCGCCGCTGCCACGGCGCCCGCCAAGCCGATCCAGGACAACAGCTTCCTCATCGAGGAGGCCTACAACCAGGAAGACGGCGTCATCCAGCACATCAGCTTCTTCCAGCGCCTGGCCAACAGCAAGGACTGGGTTTACACCATGACCGACGAGTGGCCGTTGCGGACGCAGAAGCACCAGTTGAGCTTCACGGTCTCCGCTGCCCACGTGGGCGGCACGGGCGGATCGGGTTGGGGCGACACGGCTATCAACTACCGGTACCAGGCGATCGGAAGCGGCGACACGAAGCTGGCATTCTCCCCGCGGCTGTCGCTGCTCATGCCAACCGGTGATTCGAAGGTAGGCCGCGGTTACGGCGGAACAGGTCTCCAGGCGAATCTTCCGGTCAGCTACCAGTTCAACAACCGCCTGGTAACGCACTGGAACGCGGGCGCCACCTGGGTTCCGCGCACGAAGAACGAACTGGGCGAGAAGGCCGGCACCGTGGGCGTGAACCTGGGCCAGTCTTCCATCTGGCTCGTGTCGAAGAACTTCAACGCCATGCTGGAGACCGCCTGGTACTCGAACGAATCGGTCATCGGCGCGGGCAGGACCGACCGCGCGCAGGACATCTTCATCAGCCCCGGCGTGCGCTGGGCGCACAACTTCGAGAGCGGTCTCCAGATCGTGCCCGGAGTCGCGATCCCGGTCGGCGTCGGACCGTCCTCGGGCGAGAAGGGCGTGATCTTCTACCTGAGTCTGGAGCACCCGTTCGGATTCGCCAGCTCGGGCAAGTAGTTCGCAAAGTGTGGCGTCTCCCCCTTTGGCGCGCACAACAGAACGGCGGGAGCTCGCGGCTCCCGCCGTTCTGTCTTGAGCATGATCCCTCGACGTTCGGCATTCACGGCCAGGGCTCGGCACTCAACCTCCGGCTTACGGCTTGTATCGGGGCACGGCTTTCAGCCGTGCCGTTTGTGCTGCGAGGTGACGCCGGCTTTAGCCGCTGCAGGGGCTAAAGCCCCTCTTGGCCCGGCCGGCCTTCGGCACGCCTGAAGGCGTGCCCTGATACGGACCAGTTCGCTCGCTTATCGGATGGTGTTAACTGCTCTCATAAAGAACAACCCCACGTTCGCGAAGCGAACGTGGGGTCTCAGATGTAGGGCAGCGCTCTGTCTTATCGCACGACGATGTTCACCAGCTTGCCCTTTACGACAATGACCTTCACCACCTGCTTGCCTTCGAGGGCGGCACGGGTTTTCTCGTCGTTCATCGCCGCCGTCCGGGCGTCGTCCTCGCCCGCCTCGGCCGAAACGGTGATGCGGCTGCGCAGTTTGCCGTTGATCTGCACCACCATCTCCACCGAGTCCTCTTTGGCCAGCGCCGGGTCGAACTTCGGCCACGGATGACGCAGCAGCGTGCCGCCATCCTCGCCCAGCGAGGTCCAAAGTTCCGCGGCGAGGTATGGAGCGAACGGAGCCAGCATCAGCACCAGCTTCCGCTGAATATCTGCCAGCAACGCCATCGGAACCTCGCCCCTGGCTTTCTCCTCCGCCGCATACAGCTCGTTGACGAGTTCCATGATGGCGGCA
>DASPLH010000204.1:0-13134 GCA_035627675.1 Clostridia bacterium | reverse complement strand
CCGTTTTTCGCAGTCTTCGGTGGCCGTTAGAAACCATGTCTGCAACTCGACCTCATCCTCGGGTATGTGATCGCGCATTGTTTCGCTTTCCGCCATGTCAAGTCGTGCGGTCACCAGACGCAAGAGCCAGTCGCATTCCTCCGGGCTTACCGCCTGCTGCGGAACGTTGAGAATGTCTTCCCCCTTATCCACGTATAGACCGGCGATGCGCGTGAGGTGAATTCTTTCGGCGAGCGCGCTGAATTCCTCGAGTCGCTTGCCGGAAATGCGGTCGTATAGGAAGCTCCCACCGAAGAAACACCAGAAGAGCTTCTTGATGTGATCTTGTGTGTGTTTCTCCGGCCAAGCAGGCGGGATAGCGCGCTTCGACGCAAGCGCCTGGATCGGGATCAACTCGCGGCGGCCAATCTCCTCAAGGGCGAGACTTGCGAGATGGTAGGCAATGTTATGGTGCCCGGCCGCCTGCACAGCGCGAGCGGATTCGAGCAAAGCGCGGGCGTGAGTGATGCAGGCCTGCATCGCCGTGACGGTTTCGTCGTCGATCTGCCTTCCTCTGTCGGTGCTCACGCCAGCAAATCTAGCACGCCGGAATCTGCTTGGGTCCCTGGACGGGAGAACTACCAGCTACTTCGTTCCACCGCTCGGAATCCACTTGAGTTGTGAGCCGTGCTGAGGCTGTCAAGCCCCCAGTCGCCCCATCTCTCTGATTCCGCAGCAACTATCGATGAGCGCTTTGCCCCTCTGATCTGTCACACTTGAAGTAGGCCCCATTCGGTGCGCCACAGTTCTGAGCCCGGCACGTGAGTGCCGGGGAGCGGACCAGACATGTACCGACGAGTCCGGCAGGACGGCACAGACATGTGTAACTCCCGAAGTCTGAGATATTTAGGGCCAAATATCTCAAGTGGAAGGACTTACCGCGGCACCCTTCGCCCAAGTCGCTGAAATCAAAGGAGCGCTTTGCCGCCGACGGGGGTGGGGGTGCGGCACCGGCCGGTTCAAATACATAGATCCTGACGACGCGCGCTGCGCGCCCTCGTCGTCAGGATGACAGTTCAAAATGGCATTTCCAGTGAGGACCGATACCTGACAATAGGCAGAGAGGTGGCAAGCATGTTCTCGATGACTCCGATTGGCTTTGTCCGCAGCCCTTATAGCGACACGAAGCAGGTTCCCAAAGGCGTTGGTGCGCGTCACGAAGCCGAAGGGACGCTGGAGATTGCTCCCGAGTTTGAAGCGGGGCTGAAGGACATTGAAGGTTTCTCGCACTTATTCGTCATCTGGTGTTTCGACCGCTCCGAGGGATACGAACTCGAAGGCGTGCCTCCGACCGACGACCGTCCGCATGGAGTGTTCTCGACGCGCTCGCCGCGCCGTCCGAACCCGATTGGGTTGTCCGTGGTTGAGGTGCTGGGGCGCGAGGGCCGCAATGTCCGCGTCCGCGGCCTCGACATGCTCGACAGCACTCCGATCCTCGACATCAAGCCGTACATGTCGAGCGTGCCGCCCGAAAAGCTGCGGCTGGGCTGGTTTGGCGAAGCGGAGGCTCGGCGCGCGGCGGAAGCGAAGTCGAAGTAGCGACTTCGAAACCCACACAGCAACTCACGAGTTGAAGATCGTGCGCGAGATCTTCCATTCGCCGTCGGGCTGCCGCTCGAGCAGTCGCATGACCTTGTACCTGGACTCGATGATCTTGCCGGTGCTCTTCTGGCGCTCCTTGCCTCGGATCACGCCCCACTCGAGAGCATCTGTTCCGTAGATACGCAGCTCCTCGAAATCTTCGTAGTATTCGAGGATCTCGAAGTCGGCCATGACCTTGCGCATGCCTTCCATGCCGGCACGCCGCTTTTCCGCCGTGCGCACAAAATCGGCGCCGGGACTCATCGTGACCGCGTCGGCAGTGAATAGATCGAAGAGTCCCTCGAAGTCGAGCGTCGTGGAGGCCTGCACATCCTTGTCGCGCATGCGCTGGATGGCCGCAACCTGGACTTCGGTATCCGGGACGTGACTGATGACGCGCTGTCTCGGTGCCTGCGCATTCTGACTCTCCATAGACGTACCCTCAGGAGCAGGTTGGGAGCAGTCTTGCAGGCGCACATTGTTGTCGAGGCCGGAGGCGGTGTCAAACCCAGGCAAGGTTACAATCTCAGCTACAAACAAGCTCGTGGGGGAACATCGTGTTCGGTTGGAAAACTGTCGTTGCGACTATCTCTCTGTTCAGTGCCGTGGCGTTCGCACAATCGGAGGCCGCGCTGAGGAGCTACTTCGAGGGACGCCAGGTCGTGGTCAAGATGGACATGCCGGCCACCAAGTACGGCGTTGACGTGAACGGCCTCGGCGGTGACATCAACTATTCCGAGTACGCCAGGAGACTGAAGCGGTATGGAACCTCCCTCCGCAAGGGCGACTCGACGCTTGTCACTCGCGTGAAGGTGAAGGAAAGGCTGATCGAGTTCCAACTCGGCGGCGGCGGTTACGGCACGCTGGGAGACGAGACGGGAAGCGGCAGCACCTACGTCAGCACGGGGAAGACCGAGCGCGAGAAGAACCTCGAGCGCGATCTGAAGAACGAGAAGGACGAGAGGAAGCGTCGCGAGATGAAGGGCCGGTTGGATGAGTTGCGCCGCGACCGGCAGCGAGAAGAAGCGCTGTTGCACGCTGCCGCCGAGCAGGCCGAGGAACTCCGCAGGGCCAACATCCAGCGCAAGGCGGCCGAAGGCGGTTCGCGGTTCAACATCGTATTCCCGAGCGGTACGGCAACGGCCAACACAACTCCCGAAGCGATCATGGCTGCCCTTAGCCGAGTCATTGAGTTTCCGGAAGCCGAATCGCGGTCAGCAATCGAGAACAAGAACGACGAACCCGCGTCCGTAACTTCAATCCGCAAGGGCATGACATCGGCGACCGTTCACGGCCTGCTTGGTGCGCCTTCCAGTTCTCAAAAGAGTAAAGAAGGCTCGCTCCAGATGACGGTCGAGACCTTCAAGGCACACGACGGCACGGTTGAAGTGAGGTTCGTGGAAGATGTCGTGGTGATGTACTCGGTGCGATAGGAAAAGGTCAGCCGGTGAGAGACGGCTCTCACCGGCCGATGTCCTTCAGCGATCACTCCACGCCAGCGTGTATGTAGTCGATGATCGAAAGCCTTGGTAGCTTGTCATCCGATTTGACTCCGGCCATTCGTACCTCCTCGTAATGGCATTTCGAGAGTTAAGCAGCCTTCGCGCCGTCGGCCCAGGGATCGAGGACGACTTTGACGCACTTGTCCTGCTTGTCGCGGAACGTCCGGTACATCTGCGGCGCTTCGGTGAGAGGCACACGGTGAGTCATGACGAAGCTGGGATCGATCTCTCCGCTCTCGATGCGTTCGAGCAGCGGTTTCATGTAGCGCATCATGTGGGTCTGGCCGGTCTTCATGGTCAGCCCTTTGTTCATGAACGCTCCCATCGGCATCTTGTCGATGAACCCGCCATACACGCCGGGCACCGAGACGGTTCCGCCCTTCCGGCAGGCCTGGATTGCTTGCCGCAGAGCGATGGGCCGCTCGGTCTGCAACCGAACCGCCTGCTTGGCGCGGTCATACATGTAGAGCAGTCCGTGACCGTCGGCTTCCATGCCAACGGCGTCCATGCAGGAGTCAGGACCGATGTTGCCGGTCATGTCTTTCAAGGCCTGCACCACGTCATCCACTTCGTCAAAGTTGATCGTCTCGGCCCCGCCGCGCTGGGCCATCTGCAAGCGCTCAGGGATGTGATCGATCGCAATGACTCTCTCGGCCCCGAGCAGGAACGCACTGAAAATCGCAAACTGGCCGACAGGGCCGCAGCCCCAGATGGCCACAGTGTCGCCCGGTTGAATGTTGCAGTTCTCCGCGCCGAAGTATCCGGTGGGGAAGATGTCGGACAGGAAAACGACTTTCTCGTCCGGTATGCCGGCAGGAACTTTGACCGGACCGACATCGGCGAACGGTACGCGGGCATACTGCGCCTGTCCGCCTGCGTAGCCGCCGAGCATATGGGTGTAGCCGAACAGTCCGGAAGGCGTGTATCCCATCATGGTTTCCGCGATGTAGGCGTTGGGATTCGAGTTGTCGCAGGACGACCACAACTGGCGCTGGCAGAAAAAGCAGTTTCCGCAGGCGATGGTGAAGGGAACAACGACGCGGTCCCCGACCTTCAACTTGTCGGCGCTGATCCCAGGGCCGACTTCGACGATCTCGCCCATGAACTCATGGCCGACAATGTCGCCCTGCTCCATGGTGGGCATGAAGCCGTTGTAGAGATGCAGGTCGGAGCCGCAGATGCACGTGCTCGTGATGCGCACGATGGCATCGCGTGGATTGAGTATCTGTGGATCCGGAACATCCTCGACGCTGACCTTCTCCCTCCCCATCCAGCAGACTGCTTTCATGATGCCCTCCTTCTGGCAGCGGCCACTTCGGTCATGCTCGCACCGCGCGGAAGCGGGCGATCGGGATCCACCATTCGCGCAGCGGCGGTCATGACGTCCCGCGGACCATGTGTCTGTCCTTCAACGGTGGGTATTTCGCCGGTTTCGATCAGGGCCTTGAAGCGACGCAAATCCTGGCGCATGAGAAAACTCGGATCCTTGCCAAACATCTTCGCCACGGCGCGACCGACGGCTCCGGCGGGAGGCCGGTACGTGGTCATGACGTCCATGACGGTGCCGCGGTCTCCGGAAGCGCGACGAAACTCCACGGAACCTTCGACGGACACTTCGGACCCCGGCAGCGAACGCCACACGATGAGTTCGTTGTCGCGCTCGTTGACGATCTCCGCGTTCCACTTCACGCGTGAGTTCATGGGACCAATCGCAACCCACTCGGAGCGGTTGTCTCCTGTGACCCTGACGGACTCGAGGTGATGCATGAAGCGAGGCAGGTTCTCGAAGTTACGCCAGAACTGGTAGGCCTTCTCGGGCGAGCAGTTCACCTGGACGCTGCTGCGGGCGATGGGCTCGCGTTTGGCATTCGGCCGCGCACCGGCGAAGGCGAGAGCTCCGCCCCCGGCGGCGATTGCCATTCCGAGCGGCGAGCGGCGCGAGAGACCGTACAAGGCAAGCGCAGCGCCTCCGATCAACGCGCCCCACCGCTGGACATCGAGAGATCTGGTGGAGCCGCCACGAGCATTGCCTGGTTGGATGCTTGCAGCTTGAGCCATAAACATACCCCTTGTGCTGGATTGAAGGGCTAGGATTGCGCCGGGCAGTGTCGTGATGTCCGCCTGAGTGATTATTTGAAGAACACGGAGGCCGTAGCCTCACACGCTCAAAGTGACTCCTCGTTTGTGCAGTGGTTTACAATCGCGCGCATTCCAAGGAGGAACTTGTGATACGCCGCCTGTTCATCGCCATGATGTTCCTGCTGTCTTCGGCAGGTTTCGCTCAGGAGAGTTCGCCCCGTCCTAGGCCGAGCGAGTTCGCGCATACGTTCTCGATCGTCGCCCGCGACCCGCAAACCGGGGAGATGGGTGTTGCCGTGCAGTCGCACTGGTTTTCGGTAGGGTCCATCGTGTCGTGGGCGGAGCCGGGAGTTGGCGCGGTGGCGACACAGTCGTTTGTCGATCCGAGCTATGGGAAGCTCGGGCTCGACTTGATGCGCGCCGGCCGGAGCGCTCCGGATACGCTGCTGGGGCTTGCGTCCGCCGACGAGGGCCGCGATGTGCGGCAGGTGGGAATCATCGACGCGCAAGGGCGCGTGGCGGGGTACACGGGCTGCAACTGCGTGGCCGAGGCCGGTCACCGGGTCGGAGGCACGACGGCCAAGACGGCGTTCGGCGCCGTAAAGAATGGATGCGCCCCGACGATCGAGACCGGCAAGGACTACTCGGTCCAGGCGAACATGATGCTGAACAACAAGGTTCCGGCCGCGATGGCGCAGGCCTTCGAGCAGACGAAAGGCGATCTCGCAGAGCGCCTGATGGCCGCCATGGAAGCCGCCCAGGCGGTCGGGGGCGATGCCCGGGGACGCCAGTCGGCGGCGCTGATCGTTGTAAAAGCGCAACCGAGCGGAAAGCCCTGGGAGGACAGGAGATTCGACCTCCGGGTGGACGACCACAACGACCCGCTGGTCGAGATGAGGCGTCTGCTGACGCTGGCGCGCGCCTACAACCACATGAACGCCGGGGACAAGGCCGTGGAACTGAAGAACAACGAAGCAGCGCTCCGCGAGTACAGCACGGCGGCGCAGATCGCCGGCGCGAACAAGGACATTCCTACCACCCGTATCGCCGAGATGACTTACTGGCACGCGCAAGCCCTGGCGCAGATGGGGCGCGTGGACGAATCACTGCCCCTGTTCAAGAAGGCGTTTGCGATGTATCCGAACTGGGTGATCATGACGCCCCGAGTCGCGAAGGCGGGACTGCTGCCGAACGATCCGAAGATATTGCAACGCATTCTGGATCAGGCAAAGTAGGTGAGCGCGAATATCCCCACATTCGCCCAAAGAAGGCGGATGTGGGGCACCGGCATTCTGGACCAGGCGAGGCAGGTGAAGGGCGGCTCGACTTTCTCCCATGCGGTTAAAGACGCCGGATGTGGGCGCGCTGGGCCCGCATGTTCGTCGTCTCGTACAATGGACGTGAGAACCAGTCATGACCATGCTTTTGAGCGGTATCTTCCCGGCAATCACGACCCCTTTCTATCCTGACGGACAGGTTTACTACCGGAAGCTCGAACACAACGTGCATCGGTACGCGATGGGGCCGCTGGCCGGCATCGTCGCGCTCGGCTCGACGGGCGAAGCCCCGATGCTGAGCGATGAGGAGAAGCGCGGCGTCCTGAAGTGCGCGATCGAAAGCGCTGCGCCCGAGAAGGTGATGATCGCCGGAGCGGGCGCGGAGTCGGCCATTGAGACGCTGCGGATGGCGGAGTTCGCGGCCAGCCTCGGCTATGACGTGGCGATGGTTCGCACGCCGCACTTCTACAAGACGGAAACGAAGCCGGCCAACATTCTGGCGTTCTATCGATTTGTCGCCGATCGCTCGCCGGTTCCGGTTGTGATCTACAACATCCCGCAAGCGACGGGTTACGACATTCCGGTGGAAGTTGTGGCCGAACTCGCCGAGCACGAGAACATCGCGGCGATCAAGGAGTCGTCCGGCTCGATCGCGAAGGTGCAACTCATGGTCGAGCGCACGCGGCACATCAAGCGCGAAGCGACGGTGACGGAGAGGTTCGAGGCCGTGACCGGGCGGATGCTGAAGGCTGCCACGGCGGCGAAGGCCGAAGGGGAGCTGGTGCCGGTCGGTGCGCTGGCGGGGACGGCGTCGCAAACGCCTCAACCGGTAGCCTCAAAGCCTTCTTCGTCGGCGGTGCAGGTGGTTGGCAATCTTAAGACACGGAAGAAGAACGTTGGTTTCCAGGTGATGGTGGGGGCTGCGCAGAAACTCTATCCTTCGCTGGAGGCAGGAGCGGCGGGAGCGATCCTCGCGTTCGCCGATGCTGCGCCGACCGCATGCTTCGAGGTCTATGCGGCGTTCAAGGACGGCGACAAGCCGCTGGCGCAACTCAAGCAGGAGCGCATTGCCGAGGCCGCGCAGCGAATTGCGGCAGAGCTCAGCATTCCCGGCGTGAAGTATGCGATGGAGTTGAACGGCTACTACGGCGGAAACGCGAGGTTGCCGATGCTGCCGCTGACGGCCGAAACGAAGCGCGAGATCGAGCCGTTGATGGAAAACATCAGGAGCTAGAATATTTCCGGGTTCGACGCGAGCCGCCGGAACAACCGGCGGTTTTCTTTTTGCGGCGAGGGAGACCTGTGGTAAGTAGCTGGTATGCGTCGAGCACTTGTGTTGTTTGTTCTGCTGGTCACGGTTTTTGGCGTCGCTAAAGAGAAGAAGAAGCAAACCCCACTTGTCATGGGCTGGCCGAAGGACAAGCCGGCCTTGCAGCTCACGTTCGCCACGCTCAGGGACATGGGCGTGCATGGAAAGTCGAACTTCTACACGGTTGAAACGCAGATCGAAAACCTGACGGACAAGGCGTTTCCGGCGTCGTCGCTGTCGCTGGTGTTCTTCGACGCCGAGAACGTACAGATCGGCGAGACCTCCATCTACATAGGTCCCGGCTTTGGGGCGCGCCAGAAGATGCGGCGTGAGCTATCGTTTACGACCGCGGGGAAGCCAGTTCGGTTGGAACTGCGCCCGCCCTCCGACGTCGCTGTCTCAACGGATCGTTCGATTGCACTGCACGCCGTCACGGTGTCGATTCGTTCCGCACCGTCGGGTGCCAACATCGAGGTAGATGGGAAACCATATGGAGTCACACCGAAAATCCTGAAGTTCCCGGTTGGCTCTCACACGTTGGTGCTGACGAAAGCCGGGTTTGATCGCAGCGAGTATCCGTTCGAGATCAGCGAGAATGACGCCTCGGGCGGAAGCATCGATGTGGAACTTCCTGCGTCCAATGACATCCTGGAGTTGCGCGACGGCACGACGCTCGGTGGCGATCTCGAAAGCATGACGTGGGATTCCGTTACCCTGCTGGTGGGTGGTAAACCGGTGAGCTATCCACGCAATGAGATCAAGCGCATCCTGCTGGTGAAACGTACTTATCCGCAGAACCGAACTCCAGCGCCTGCCATGGAGCAGTCGAGCAAGAAATAGCGGATTTCGCCAGGTGGAGCGTGGCGCAGCTTCTCAAGACTGCGGCAGAGGAACTGATGCCTGAGCGGCTGCCGCGTCACTTCGAGGTCGCTCAAGCTGCAGGCCTAAAGGCCTGCTCCACTAATCCCAGCGCTTGTTGGGTTCTGCTCCACCCCGCGGCCGCGTAGCTGCTCGACCCGAGAGCGCGGAGCGGCCCCACCCTCTCTGCCCGAGAAGGGCAGGGCCCTACTGTTTTGTTGAATCACGCCGCGCGTTTGGTCTTGCGGTTCTTCTGCAGGATCTTCGGCGTGCGGTTCGTTCCGGTGGACGCACCGGGGTTGGGACGCTCGGCCACTTCATCGACGCTGATGTCGTCCTGCGCTCGTCCGGCGCGGCGGTTCATCGTGCGTCCACCAACGCCTCCGATGTTTGACGGCGGTGGCTCAGACTCACCGCGCAGTCCAAGGCCGGTCTCGTTGTACCGCTTGGAGACTCCACGGTCGCGCGCCGGACGCATCTCGCCCCGCGTGCTCTGTTGCGCATCGCGGCGGGTGTCACGGTCGGCGGCGCTGCGCCCGAGAGCGTTGGCCAGGTTGCCGGCACCCGAACGCGCCATGTTCTTCGATTTGCCGGAAACGTCGTTGCCGCGTTCCGCCTTCGGCGTGACGTGTTCCTCCTGGGGACGGTTGGTGATGTTTGTGTTCTCGGGACCTGTTGGGGTTTTCTTCTTTGGCATACCTGCGGTGGCCTCCTCGACGTGGGCGCGGCGTTCGTTATCCTGACGTGAGCGGTTGTCGCCACTGCCTCTGGTCTCACGCCCTGCACCCTGCTGCTTTCCGACGTTCTGTTCATTGCCCCAAGTCCCGCGCGGTGGCCGGTTCTGCTCGATGCTCCGCGGCGGGCGCGAACCTCCGGCCTGCCCGATGTTGGCCTCGTTCCCCCATGCGCTGTTCTCTTCGGAAGCCGGTGGCCGCGACATCTGCGCGGCAGACGGGGTCGAGACTGCCGGCGGCTGTACGGGCTGCCGTTGTGGTTGCTGCTGCCGCGCGCGATCGTCGCCCGTGGATTCGCGACCGTGTTCGAGAGGATCGGTGCCGGGGTCCTGCCCGCGGTCTGCTCCGCTGCGCGGATCTACGATGAACATCATGTCCGCCAACTCGGACGCGTGCTCTTCCTCTTCGGCCTTGATGTGCTCGATGAGCGTGCGCGTGGTGGGGTCCTTGGAGCCGAAGTATTCGATCATCCGCTGGTAAACGTCGATGACCATGCGTTCGGCGATGAGGTCTTCACGCAACATGTCCGCGAGGGTTTCGCCTTCGGCATATTGCGAGACGCTGCGGCCGACGAGCGAGCCGGGATTGAAGTCCGGTTTGCCGCCGAGTTGCTGAATGCGCTCGCCGATCTCGTCAACGTGTTCGCGCTCTGCGTCGGCATGCTGCTTGAAGATCTCAGCCACGGCGCGAGCGTGTACCCCGGTGGACATGAAGTAGTGGTGCATGTAGCGCAGCACGCAAACGATCTCGGTGGCCAGCGCTTCGTTCAGAATGCCGACAACCTCGTCGCGGTTGAGCTGGTAGGAATTCGTAACCGCGCCTTCCTCGATCTTTTGCATCGCGCGCTGCCGAATTTCTTCGACATCTTTCACGAAAGTAGCCATGAATGCCTCGCTGGTGCCGCCGGGTGAGTAGATGATGGCCGTCGAGCCGCACAGCGCGGCTCGCGTTGAATCGCAACAGGTTAGTTGCCCTAGGGGAGGGGGAAGTTGTCGCGGCAGAGCTGGGGGGAGTGCGCGGGGGAGCAGGTTTGTTGCGCTCGGGATAAGGAGTCGCGGGCGGGGACGCCCGCTACACGGGACGCCCCGCTACACGCGGGGTGACGGAGATCGCGGGCGGGGACGCCCGCGCTACACCAAAACGTCGTGCCATACCTAAACGCCCGCGCTGCATGGGGCCTCCTGCAACTTGCGTGGGAGCGGCGACATCCATTACAGTCGAACGAACGTTCGAACGAACCTCTGCGTGGGGCAGAGTTCGAGGCGGTGTGGGGCCGCCAGCCGTGCCGATCACACAAGCGAAACGCACCAGAACTCGTATGAGGGCGCCGTCTGCTCGCGTGCCATCGAATGCCGCCGCGCAACCGGCGCAGGCCGACTCGCGCTTCGACCGCAGGCTCCAGCACATCCTCGAGCACGCGACCGACGTCTTCTACCAGAAGGGGTTCGAAGGCGCGTCGATGCGCGATCTTTCGCGCGCGAGTGGCGTATCGCTTGCCGGTCTTTACCACTACTGCGAGTCGAAAGATAAGCTGCTGTTCCTGATTCAGCGGCATGCGTTCCTGACCATCATGCAGCGCCTGCGGGAACGGCTGGAGGGTCATGACGACCCGGTGGAACGCGTGAGGATCTTCATCGGCAATCATCTCGAGTACTTCCTGGCGAACATGAAAGCCATGAAGGTGCTTTCGCATGAGGACGACGTGCTCAAGGGAGAGTACGGAGAGCAGATACAGGCGATCAAGCGTGAGTACTACCGCGCCTGCGTTGGACTGGTGGACGACGTACAATGTCCGCCGGGTAACGGGAGCCGTGGGGGTTCTCGCGACAGCCGAACGGCAGTTCTCGCCCTGTTCGGCATGATGAATTGGATCTACACCTGGTACAACCCGCGCATCGACGGAGATGCCGCCGAGCTTGCATCGCAGATGACCGGACTGTTCCTGCGGGGGCTGCTTGGCACACGCGGAACGCACACAACACGAGTTTCGAAATCCTGAAGTTCAGCACCCGAGAAGGAGTGTGGAATGGCTACGACGACCAGCAGCACGGCCACGGAAACGAAGTTGATCAACTACCGCGTAGAAAACGGCGTTGCCGTGATCGAGATGAATGACCCGCCGGCGAACACCTACACGTACGAGATGAACCGGCAGTTGGACGAGGCCATCCTGCAGGCCCGCATGGACAACAATGCGCACGTGATCGTCCTGACCGGCGCGGGAGAGAAGTTCTTCTCGGCGGGCGCGAACATCAAGATGCTGAACTCGGTGGACCCGACGTTCAAGTATTACTTTTGCCTGCACGCGAACGAAACGCTGCTTCGCCTGGAGCACACTCCAAAGCTCGTGATTGCCGCGCTGAACGGCCACTGCGTCGGCGGCGGCCTGGAGATCGCGATGGCCTGCGACCTGCGCATCGCGCGCAAGGACGCGGGCAAGGTCGGCCTGCCGGAAGTGAACCTCGGCGTGCTGCCCGGAACCGGCGGCACGCAGCGGCTTTCGCGACTGGTCGGGAAGTCGAAGGCCATCGAGCTGATGGTGACGGGCAACACCTATTCGTTCGAGGAGGCGCGGGAGATGGGCATCGTCAACGACATCTTCGAGCGTGAGAACTTCATGCAGAACGTGATGGAGTACGCGCAACAGTTCTGCCCGCCGAACAAGGCGTCGAAGGCCGTTGGACATATCAAGCGCTCGGTGCAGACCGGCTGGGAGATCCCGATGGAGTCGGCGCTGGCGATCGAACGCGAGCTGCAGGCGCTGCTCTTCAACAGCCAGGACGCCAAGGAAGGGCTGGCCGCCTACGTCGAGAAGCGTCCGGCAAACTTCCAGAACAAGTAGTCGAAGCCCACATGTGCCTGGCACTGTAGCCACGAGGGACTGCCCCACCTTCCCGCTTTGCGAGAAGGTGAAGGCACCCTTACATCGTGGCCTCCAGGCAAGGACGAATCATGCTGACTGCAACCAAAGTGAAGATCGAGTCCGGAAGGCTGTTGATCAACGGCGAGTGGATCGACGGCTCGGGGAAGGCTTTCGACACGATCAACCCGGCAACAGGCGAAGTTCTGACGCAGATCGCGGACGCGAGCCCTGCGGACGTGGACCGCGCCGTGACGGCCGCACGGCGGGCGTTCGACGACCCGGCGGGCAAGTGGCGAAAGATGCCGGCAAGCGATCGCGGCAAGCTTCTGTGGAAGCTGGCCGATCTGCTGGAGCAGCACGTTGACGAGCTGTCGGAACTGGAGACGCTCGATAACGGCAAGCCGATTTTCGAGTCGCGCTACATCGACATGCCGATGGTGATCGACGTCTTCCGGTACTACGCCGGATGGGCGACGAAGATCCACGGCGAGACGGTGAACACCTTTGACAACGCATTCACCTACACGCTTCGCGAGCCGGTCGGAGTGGTTGGCGCGATTGTAGCGTGGAACTTCCCGCTGCTGCTCGCTTCGTGGAAGCTCGGACCCGCGCTGGCGGCCGGTTGCACGGTGGTGCTGAAGCCGGCGGAGCAGACTCCGCTGACGGCGTTGCGGCTGGGAGAACTGGCGGTGGAGGCGGGATTCCCCGCAGGAGTGCTGAACGTCGTCACGGGCGGCCCGGAGACGGGCAAGGCGCTGGTGACGCACCCGGGCGTGGACAAAGTCGCGTTTACGGGCTCGACCGTGGTCGGCAAGGAGATCATGCGCTCCTCGGCCGATACGCTAAAGAGGATCACGCTGGAGCTGGGTGGCAAGTCGCCGAACATTGTATT
>DASPLH010000203.1:0-4398 GCA_035627675.1 Clostridia bacterium | reverse complement strand
TTCCGGCTCGCGGAAGTGCGCCTTCAGTCCGATCCAGCGCTCGCCAGCGCCGGTTGGAAGCGGCTTCCCGGAGACTCGCGACCAGCGTCCGGAGGCATTGATGATGACGTCGGCCGTGAAGGTCTCGCCGCGAGTCTCGATCGTGAACGGCGAGTCTCGGCTAACGCTCAGAACTTCGCATCCATCGCGGGCCTCGACGCCCGCTTCGATTGCTGAACTCCAGAGTGCTTCGTCGAGTTCGTTGCGCGAGAGGCTTGTGCCGGGGTTGGGCAGGTCGATGGAGAGTTCGCGCTCGCTGGCATAAATGCGTGCGCGATGGATCTTCATCGCGGTGTCGAGCGGTTTTGTGCCCGACAGCAGCCCGCCCAGAGCGGCTGCGCCTTCCGGCGACAGGAATTCCCCGCAGACTTTGTGGCGTGGATACGTGCCGCGCTCCAGCAGCAGCACTCGGCAACCCGCGCGCGCGGCGGTGATCGCGGCGGAGGTTCCGGCGGGGCCTCCCCCGGCTACGCAGATGTCGTACGGAGCGGTCACTTCCAGAGTGTGATGCCCATGCGGAACAGGTAGTGGCGCGAGATTTCCAGGCGGGAACGGTGGGCTGAGACGATGTGGCGAATCTCCCGCGGAGTGTAGGCGCGGCGCACGGAGGCAGCTGCGTCGTGGCGGGTGAGAGGGCTTCGGAATAAGGGAAGGCCAGCGTAGATGAGCGCCAGATGCGTCCTGCTGCGGACCAGGTCGTTGATGATGACCGCGTGCCGGGCGACCCGAAGGGCCGAACCAACAAGCCGGGTTATCTCCTCGGGTTCGAAATGGTGAAGGAACAGGGAAGATGTAACGAAGTCGAAGGAGCCATCGGGGAACGGCAGGTGTAGCGCGTCGCCCACGACCGCAGGCATTCCCGGTGGAAGATGACTGGCCTGCCGGTCGAGAAGCGTGACGTCCACCGGGACGCCTTCGCGGCGGAGACGCGCGGCAACGCCCAATGGGACGTCTCCGGACCCACTCCCCACGTCCAGCACAGAGATCTTCGTGAGGCCGGCGCGTCGCACGGCGTTGCGGATCAGAGCGAGGGAAGTTGAGATTCCGCCGAACCAGCGGTTGATTCGACGCAGGTCTGCCAGCGACTGCTGCACCTCGCGCGGACTGCCGAGGTCGGCGTCCAGAAGTTCGGGAGTGACCGTGCGGCGCATGCTGAGCGCGCCGTTAGACGGTCTCCAGCTCTTCTTCGAGCAGCTGCTTGTTGTAGAGTTCCGTGTAGTAGCCGTTGCGAGTGACGAGTTCGTCGTGCGTGCCGTACTCGACGATCTCTCCGTCGTGGAGCACGGCGATCTTGTCGGCGTTGCGGACGGTCGAGACGCGGTGTGAGATGAATATCGTGGTGCGACCTTTCATCACGTCGCGCAGGTGGTTGAGGATGTGGTCCTCGGTCTGGGTATCGACGCTGGCCAGCGCGTCGTCGAGAATGAGGATGCGCGGGTTGCGGATGACGGCGCGCGCGATGGCCGTGCGCTGTTTCTGTCCGCCGGAGAGCGTCAGGCCGCGCTCGCCCACCATGGTGTTGTACTTCTCGGGGAAGCTCTCGACGTCTTCGGCGATGCGCGCGATGGCGGCGGCGCGGGTGATGTCCTCGTCGCTTGCGTTCTCGGTGCCGAAGGCGATGTTCTCGCGGACAGAGTCGCTGAACAGGAAAGTTTCCTGCGGCACGAAGCCTATTTGCCGCCGCAGAAGTTCGAGCGGATATTCGCGGATCGGGCGGCCGTCGATGAGCACCATGCCCAGACCGGCGTCGTAGATGCGCGGGATGAGACTTACCAGCGTCGATTTGCCGGAACCCGTGGGTCCGACGATCGCAAGACTGGTTCCGGCCGGAATGCGCAGGTTGACGCCGCGCAGCACCGGGGTTCCGGGCTCCACCTTTGGTTTTGGCGCGGGCTCGCCGGCCGCGGTGAGTGCGACCGATTCGCGCGGGTAGGCGAACGTGAGGTCGCGGAACTCAACGTCGCCACGAATCTCGGTTTCGGGTGCCACGGCTATCAGAGCTGGCTCGTCCTTGATCTGCGGTTCGGCGCTGAGGATTTCCTGAATGCGGGCGGCAGAGGCCGTGCCGCGCTGGAAGATGTTGATTACCCATCCGAGCGCGATCACCGGCCAGGTGAGCTGCACCATGTAAGTGTTAAAGGCCACGAACGAGCCCACGCTCATGTTTCCCTTCAGGACCTCGCGTCCGCCCAGCCAGAGCACGAGGATGATGGCGAAGCCGAGCATGGTCTGGAGCGTCGGCCAGAGCATTCCCATCAGGCGCACGAGACGCAAGCTGCGCCGGATGTACTCGTCGTTTTCTTTCTCAAAGCTGCGAACCTCCGCCTCTTCCTGCGCGTAGGCGCGGACGACGCGCGCGCCGCTGAAGTTCTCCTGCGCGCGGGCGGAGATGTCGGAGAACATGGCCTGGATACGCTCGAAACGCTCGTGGATGCGGCTGCCGAAGTATTGGACGATCACGGAAGCGATCGGCAGCGGGAGGAACGCCCACATCGTGAGCTTGGGGCTGATGCCGACCATGAAGATCAGAGCGCCGGTGGTGAAGACGATGGTGTTGGCCGTGTACATGATCGCCGGGCCAAGCAGCATGCGGACGGCGTTCAGGTCATTGGTGGCGCGGGCCATGATGTCGCCCGTGCGGGTGCGCTGGTAGAAGCCGTGATCGAGGGACTCGAGCTTGCGGAACAGGTCGTTGCGGATGTCGAACTCGATCTCACGCGAGATGCCGATCACGATCCAGCGCGTCAGGAACTGGAAGATGCCTTTCCCGCCGGCGACAGCGATTAGAACCAGCGAATAGTAGATCAGCTTCTGGTGCGTAACCCCCTGGTTCAGGTCGTCGATGGCGCGCTTGATGACCAGCGGGAAGAGAATCCAGATGCCGTTGTTGAACAGGACGGTGATGCCACCCGCGACAAGACCTTTCCAATACTTCCTCAGGTACGGGAACAATGGCCGCAGGTTCTTGAACATCCGGTGTATGACCCTTCAGGAGAGATAGATAACGTCTCTTAGATGTGATTCTAGCAACGGAAGCTTCAGAGAAGATCGCCGTGATGTCGGGTAGAGAGCGGTGGGCTAGGTCGGAACTTTCAGGACCATGTAGCCGCCGGCCATGCCGAAGATGATGTCCGGCGCCCAGGCTGCGAGCGCAGCCGGCAACTGGTTGGCGTTGCCCATGGCCTCGAACAGGCCGGAGGTCACGAAGTAAACGACCGCTATGCCGAGTGCGACGGCAACCCCGGCGAGCGGCCCCCTGTTGCGCGTCATGGCCGAGATCGAGAACGGCACGGCCAGCACGGCCATGATGAAGGTGATGACCGGGAAGGCGAACTTCTTGTGCAGTTGAACTCGCAGGCGCACGACGTCGAACCCGCTCTGTTGCAGGTCGTGTATGTATGCCAGCAGCTCCTCGTAGTTCATCTCCGACGACTGCTTCACTTCTTTCTTGAAGTAGTTCGGGGCTTCGCGCGCTTCAGCGAAGGTCGAGACGTCGAAGGTCCGGTAGTCGGTGACGATTCCACCGTTCAGGGCGCGGGCCCACCCGGTTTCGAAGACCCACTTGTTCAGGTCCTCTTCCCAGTGCGCGCGCTGCGCGTGGATGCGTTTTACGAGCTGGAAGCTCTGCGGCTCGAAGGCGAACACCGAGATGTTGGCGAACCGGTTCTGGTCGGGATCGTAGAACTCGTAGTAGTAGATCGTGTTCTGCTCGCCGAAGATCCATTTGCGATCGGGACGCAGGTAGGTTTGGGCGGGCTTGCCCTTGATCTGGTTGCGCAGCGTCTCCTGCCGCTTGTTCGCGTGCGGGATGTAGAACTGATCGAAGAAGAACAGTCCGGCGGAGACGACTCCGGCGATCACGAGGACCGGGAAGATCACGCGGTAAATGCTGATTCCGGTGGCCTTCATCGCCGTCAGTTCATTCGTGCGCTGCATGATCCCGAAGGTAACCAGCACGGCGAGCAACACGCTGAGCGGCGTCATCAGGTAGATCATGGAAGGCGTCACGTTGATCAGGTAGTCGCCGATGGTTAGCAGCGAAATGCGGTTCCTGACGATGTCGCCGAGCAGTTCGAAGAACGTGAAGACCAGCGTGAGCATGATGAACGAGCTGAGGATCATGCCCAGGTAGAGGAAGAAGTCGCGGAGGATGAAGTCGTCGAGGATGAGCGGGAACTTCGCGCTGAAGAAGCGGCGGCGCGAGGCGGCGCGCTCGAAGGCGTTTTCGTCGGAAGCAGCACGGGGTCGCCGGCGGGTTTCCGCCGCCTTGCCCTGGCGCCGGACCTTGGTCCACGCCACAGTGAACCACTCCTTGATCGAGCCGAGTTCGATCGGCGCCCTGTCCACGCGCCTGAGCAA
>DASPLH010000202.1:0-5751 GCA_035627675.1 Clostridia bacterium | reverse complement strand
TGGGCTGCGGGTATGCAGCATCATCAGCCGCGAGCAATGCCGCATTTCCCACCAAGAACACGATGAACCACGGATCTACACAGATTCACACGGACAAGCCAACCATGTAAATTCAATCCGTGTTGATCCGTGCGAATCCGTGGTCGATCGTTTGACTCCGTCGATCAGGAAACGGGGCTGAACACTGAGCACCGACTGGCCGCCTGCGCGCCGCGCTCCTCGCACCTACACTTCAACGATTACCGGCATGATCAGCGGACGCCGTTGCGTGTTCTTCGAGATGTAGCGCTTCAGGTCCTGGCGGATCTTTTCCTTGATCACGCCGTAGTCGGCCATTTCCTCGGCCGAGGAGTGCTCGAGCGTTTGCAGGACCGTCTGTTTCGCGGCCTCCATGAAGCCGTTGTCGGACGGAGCTCCGGCGAAGCCTCGCATCACGATCTCGGGCTGGCTCTCCAGTTCGCCGGTGATCTTGTTGATCGCCAGGATGGGCAGCACGAAACCGTCTTCGCTGAGGTGGCGGCGGTCCCGGATGATCAACTCCTCGACCACCTCGCCGTTCGAGCCGGAATCGATGCACACGCGGCCCACCGGAGCCTGTCCGGCCTTGCGAGCGCCGAGTTCGTCGAACTCGAGGATCTCTCCGGTCTCGAGCATCATCACGTTGCCGACCACCCCGCGCATCGACCCTGCGAGTTCGGCGTGAAGCTTGAGTTGGCGGTATTCGCCGTGAATCGGGATGAAGTATTGCGGGCGTACGAGGTTGATCAGCAGTTTCAGCTCTTCCTGGCTGGCGTGTCCGCTGACGTGGACCGGCGGCTTCGAGCCGTCGTCGTAGATGACGTGCGCGTTGCGGCGGAAGAGGTGATCGACGACGCGGTAGATCGCCTTTTCGTTGCCCGGAATGATGCGCGAAGAGAGCACCACGGTGTCACCCGGCTCGATCTTCGCATGCTTGTGGGTATCCACCGCGGCGCGCGAGAGGGCCGACATGGGCTCGCCCTGCGTGCCGCTGATCATCACGCAGACCTGCTCCGGAGTGTAGTCGCGAATCTGCCCAGGGTTGATGAACAGGTTCTCGGGAACGTCTATATAGCCGAGGTCCTGCGCGATTTCTGTGGACTCGGTGATGCTTCGGCCGACCAGTGCGACCTTGCGGTTGTACTGGTGCGCCAGTTCCAGGGCGAGTTTGATGCGATGGATCGAAGACGAGAAACAGGAGATGAACAGCCGCCGGCGCGTATAGCGGAACAGTTGTTCGAACCTTGGGCGCACGGCCCGTTCGCTGGGTGTGTATCCGGGACGCTCGACGTTCGTCGAGTCCTGGAACAGCGCCAGAATGCCTTCCTTGCCGTACTCGGCGAAGGCGTGGAGATCGAACAGCCGGTTGTCGGTCGGAGTAGGGTCAACCTTGAAGTCGCCCGTATGGATCAACACGCCCAGCGGCGTATGGATCGCGAGCGCGACGCAGTCCACCAGCGAGTGCGTGACCTGGATCGGGTGGATGGTGAACGGCCCGACGCGGAAGCGCTCGCCGGGGCGGATCTCGTTGAGCACGGCGTCATCGAGCATGCCACGCTCTTCCAGCTTGTTCTCCACATATGCCAGCGTGAACTCGGTGCCGTAGACCGGGATGTTCATCTCGGAGAGCAGCCAGGGGACGGCGCCGATGTGATCCTCATGCCCGTGCGTTAGGATCACTGCGCGCACCTTGTCGCGATTTTCGATCAGGTAGCGCAGGTCAGGCACGACGATATCCACGCCGAGCAGTTCGCCTTCGGGGAACATCATGCCGGCGTCGATGACGATGATGTCGTCACCCCAACGCACGGCCATGCAGTTCATGCCGAACTCGCCGAGACCTCCAAGAGGGACTACGTGCAATTTTCCGGATGGCATATGGAGAAGTCCGATGCTAGCACACGGGGATGGACACGTCGTTCGCTGCCTTCAGCATGACAGGATGCCCCTGCATGTGCCGGGGTGACAAAACGCGGTTCGCCCGCCTGCGGTGGCCGCATCCCACTATAGAGTGTTCGATTCCGGCTCCGCTCCGCCGAGCCTCTACTGTGGATGAACTTACGATGCATGAAGCTGCCCACCATCGTGCCGGGATGTCGAATGATCGTTCCTGGATCGTGGAACGCATAGAGGTTGCGCTGCGGGAAGGACTGATTCGTGCCTACGAGAGCATCAAGGTCGATCCCGCGGAATACCTCGTCCACCTCCGTTCCGCCCACGGCCTGACCGTGCAGGGGTACGACGGAATGTTCGCTCTCCCCGTGGGCCGTTTGGACTATATCGCGGAACAGACCATCCGGTCGGGAATGAAGATGGCCGCCGCGCAGGGCGCTGGACTCGGAGTAGGCGGCCTGCTCACGGTGGTCCCGGACGTGGGGATGCTCGCGGCGATCACCATGCGGACGGTCCAGAAGCTGAGCCTCATCTACGGCTTCCCGTACAACACGGACGAGGAGGTTGCCGATCTCTGGATCGCCGCCGCGTCCGCCGCCGGAGTGGACATCAGCCGCGAACTGCTGGAGCGCACGATCCTGAGGCGGTTCGTTGGGAGGGTCATCCAGCGCATCGCGGCTTCGGCAAGCACCGAGGTGGCTGAGAAGATGGTAGCGCGCGCCGTGCCGCTCGTGAGTTCCGTGATGGGAGCGGCCATGAACTACTACTTCGTGCGCGCGTGGAGCCGGCGAGCGATGGCCCACTTCCGCGAGAGACACCTGGCCGAGCGAGAGTGGCGCGAGGCAGCGCAACGCCAGTTGCTGCCCGGAGCTCCGCCCGTCGCCGACTTCACATAGGTCGCCGCTACTGCTGCATGGCTTCTACGACCGCCGGGGTCGGTTCGGAGCGCCCGAACTCGCCTTCCCACTTGGCGATCACGACCGTGGCGAGGCAATTGCCGATCACGTTGACCGACGTGCGCGCCATATCCATCAGCTCGTCGATCCCGAGAATGATGAAGATCGGCTCAATCGGCAGGTTGAACGACGCCGCAGTGCCAAGCAGGATCACCAGGGTCGCGCGTGGAACTCCGGCCACACCCTTGCTGGTGAGCATCAGGGTGAAGACGATCAGCAACTGCTGTCCCATGCTGAGGTGTATTCCGGCGGCCTGCGCCACGAAGATCGTAGCCAGCGAGAGATAGAGCGTGCTGCCGTCGAGGTTGAAGCTGTAGCCCGTCGGCATGACGAAGGCCACGACCTGGCGCGGAACGCCCAGTCCCTCCATGGACTCCATGGCACGCGGGAGAGCGGCTTCCGAACTGGTGGTGGCGAACGCGATCGAGACCGGTTCGGCGATGGCTTTCACGAAGCGCTTGATCGGCACCCGCGCGATCAGCGCGATGGGCAGCAACACTCCGAATAGGAATACGAGCAATGCCACGTACAGCGTCGCCAGCAGTTTGAACAGGTTGACCAGGATGCCCAGCCCCATGTGTCCGACGGTGTAGGCGATCGCGGCCCCCACGCCTATGGGCGCGAACAGCATGACGATGTTGGTGAACTTGAACATCGTCTCCGAGAGGCTCTCGCAGAAGGCCATCATGGGCCGGCGCTTTTGCTCGCTCAGCATCGCCAGCGCGACGGCGAAGAGGATGCTGAAGACCACGACCTGGAGCACCTGCCCTTCGGCGACCGACTTCGCGATGTTTTCCGGGAAGACGTGCAGGATGACGTCCTGCGTGGTCTGGGGCTTTGCCGCCGTGATGCCCTCGCTGTTGGCCGCCGGCGGCAGGTTGATGCCCACACCCGCCTTCGAGATATTGATCGCGGCGAGTCCGATGAACAGCGCGACCGTAGTGACGAGTTCGAAATAGATGAGCGCCTTGATGCCCATGCGTCCAACCTGCTTGAGGTTGGAGTGCCCGGCGATGCCGACCACGAGCGTGGCGAAGATCAGGGGAGCGATGATCGTTTTGATCATCCGCAGGAAGATCAGGCTCAGCACGCGGGCGTTGATGTGGCCGTCCTGCGCCACGACGGGGAAGTCGTGCCCGACCTCGGCGCCCACCACCATCGAGACCAGGATCCACGTCGTCAGGGAGCGCTTGAAGTACGCGTAGAGGCATAGGGCCGCAATCGTCATCCAGCGCGCGCCGAACAGCACTCCGCCGGGGATGGTTCCGGCGTAGTGGTTGGCAACCGTGAGCAAAGCGGCCACAGCCGCAAGGGCTAGAAACAGCAGGAGTGCTCTGTTCTTATTCATGTGTGACAGGCCGGCCCTGGATTCCTACGACTCGATTGGACGTGCTTACCGCAGACGCGTGCGAGGCGCTGCTAGCGCAACAGGTCTTCCAACTCGACTCCGCGATCGGTCTTCTCGTCGCGGTACTTCACGATCACCGGAGTGTACAGCGAGAGTCCCCACTCCGAACCTTTGCCCTTCGATACCGCCCGGGAACCGGAGACCACAACGGCGTTCTCCGGGACGACCAGCGGTCGTTCTTCGGTGGCGCGGTAAATCTCGCCCTTGACCAGGTCGAACAGCGGCGTGGAGCGCGTAAGGATCACGCCCGAGCCGAGCACGGCGCGGCGCAACACCTGCGTTCCCTCGTAAACGCCGCAATTGCCGCCCACCAGCACATCGTCTTCGATGATGACCGGCGTGGCGTTGATCGGTTCGAGCACTCCGCCAATCTGCGCGGCGGCGCTGAGGTGCACGTGCTTTCCGATCTGGGCGCATGAGCCCACGAGCGCGTGCGAATCGACCATTGTGCCTTCATCGACATAGGCGCCCACGTTGATGAACATCGGCGGCATGCAGATCACGCCGGGAGCGACGTACGCGCCCTCGCGCGCGGTCGAGCCTCCGGGAACGACACGCACGCGGTCCGACTCCTCGAAGCGCCGGGCAGGGAAGGTGCTCTTGTCCACGAACGTGAACGCACCGGCGGCGCCCATCTCGATCATGCGGCCAAGCCGGAATCCCAGCAGGATGCCTTGCTTCACCCAGACGTTTGCCCTCCAGGCGCCGTCCACCTTCTCCGCGGCCCGGATCTCGCCGCTGGTCAGCTCTTCGCGGAACTGGGTGAAGGTTTCAAAAGCCTGGGCCTCGTGGCGGCAGTCGGGCCCGAGCACGAACAGCCGCTCTATCTCTGGTTGTAGGCGATGCATCGCGGCGGCAGTATATCGCGTGACTCGGGCGCACTCCTAATAACCGGTTTCGAGTTTCAGGTTTCGAGTTTCGCCAGGCAGTCACGCCATCCGAACACTGGAAGTGAGCGCGATCGGCGCTGAGCGCATCTGACTACCTCGTGAACTCGGCCGAACAGCTCCTGGGACGGACGCTGGTGCTGGTTGCGCACCCGGATGACGAGTGCATCGCGTTCGGCGCGCTGATGCAGCGCATGCGCGACCCCCTGGTTGTGTATGCCACGGATGGCGCGCCGGTAGATCCTTTCTTCTGGCGTGGGTACGGCTCGCGGGCGGCCTACGCCGGTCTGCGGCGGCGGGAAGCGCGTGCGGCGCTGGGAGCCGCGGGTGTCAGGCGGGTTGAGTTTCTGGCAGAAGGACCAGGGTGCGCCGAGACCTTTGTTGACCAGCGTCTGTACCTGGCGCTGGACGCGGCGTTCGAACGCCTTCAGCGAATAGTCGCCGGGATGAAGCCCGATGCGATTGCCACGCTGGCTTACGAGGGCGGGCATCCGGACCACGACGCGTGCAACGCGCTCGGGAAGGCGCTGGCGAGGAGCGTGGGAGTCCCTGCGTGGGAAGCTCCTCTGTACCATCGCGACCCGCGCGA
>DASPLH010000201.1:0-7014 GCA_035627675.1 Clostridia bacterium | reverse complement strand
TCGTTCGGAACCGACTACCACTGGAGGCTCACTCCGCAGACGCAGATGACGCAGCGGATCGAGTTCGATACCTACCTGAACGACCCCGGCAACCACCGCGCGGCCTTCGATGTAGGTCTCTCCACGAAGTTCACCCGAATGTTTACCTGGCACACCAAACTCAGCAACCGCTACAACAGCAGTCCGCTGGAAGGCAAGCGCCGCAACGACATCCTGATGACGACCGGGCTGGGGGTTTCGTTCAGTTCGCGGATCGAGTAGCCGGGAGATCAGGGGCTGAAGCCCCGAATAGCGATCGCAGTCGTTCGGCACGCCTGAAGGCGTGCCCTGATACAAAGCAATAGTTCCCCGTCATCCTGAGCGAGGAGGCGCGACAGAACGCGGCAACGCCGCGGATGTGCCTCCGAGTCGAAGGACCTTCCGGATCTCTCCGGGCTCCACGACAAACACGGACGCGTATCCCCACATTCCGTGTTCCCCCACATTCGCCAAAAGAAGGCGGATGTGGGGCACCGAGTTCCCCGTCATCCTGAGCGAGGAGGCGCGACAGAACGCGGCAAAGCCGCGGATGCGCCTCCGAGTCGAAGGACCTTCCGGATCTCTCCGGGCTCCACGACAAACACGGACGTGTATCCCACATTCGCCAAAAGAAGGCGGATGTGGGGCACCGGCGGTTATTTGGAACAACAAAAAGAAGCCGCGCTTTGGGGCGCGGCCTCTTCCATCAGAACAACAACGCTCTAGTCGCCGAAGACTTCTTCCTTGGTTTCGGGCTTCGGAGCCGGGGCGATGCCGCCGCCGAGGTTGTTGACCGGCACGAAGCCTTCTTTCGGAGCAGGCTTCTCGCCGAGTACGTGCTGGCGATAGAGCGCCATCATCTTCTCTTTCTCGGCGTCGGCCTTGAGCTTCGCTTCGCGGGCGCGGAGCTTCTCTTCGCGGGCGGTCTTGGCGATTCCGAGGTCGTCGAGCGTGTGGTTGCGATCGGCCCTGACGTGCTCCTCGTTGAGGTTGAGCGAGTGCTCGGTGGAGTTGAGCGCGACCTTCTTGTTACCGGCGAAGATCTCGTGACGGCCGTGCTCCTCGTACCACTTGGTGAGCGTGGCGGTCATGTGCATCTTCTCGATGATGTTGCGCCAGCCCACGCCGGTGTTGTAGGCGCAGAAGCTGATTTCGCCTTCCTGCGTCGCGTACGGGATGATGCACTGCTCGGTGCGGCGGAAATCGTAGTTAAACAGGTCCTGGAACCACATGCCTGCGACGAACAGGAAGTTCCAGCGATCGGCACGACGCTTCTGGATATCTTCGATGGTGCGTCCCGGCGCGGACTTGCCGTATTTCGCTTCCGCCTTCTTGGTCGCGTTGAAGGTCTTGTCGAACTTCTTCAGAAGGTCGGTGAAGCGGAAGTGAGTCGGAGCCTTGAACGGATCGTAGCTGCGCGCGAGCGCCAGCGCCATCCCGATTAAGGCCCAGGTCTTGCTGTGTCCGCCGTCGGTGACCTTGGCCACGTCCTTGGCAACGCGGTCGGCGTTGACAAACGCGGTGACCGGAACGGCTTCCTTCGTTTCCTTGTCGATCATCAGGGCCATGCCGACGCCGCAGTTCGGATGGCATCCGCAGTTCAGGGATCCCCAATCCTTGTTGGGGCCATGGATCTGGTCGGCCCAGTCGCTGAAAGTTCCCATGAAGGAGATCGGGAACCAGTCGCGGGCGGGTTCGCCGAGCCCGACCTGGTTCTTCACGTCGTGCGCGAGATGGCTGAGCGTGTAACGCTGCGCCATGCGGCGCTCGTCCGTGACTTCTTCGTCGCGTCCGGTGAACGAGACCGGCTGGAACGAGAGGAAGCTGATCTTCTTCGGGTTGTCGAGCGCGAACTGGATGATGCGCCCAACCTGCTCGTTGTTGACGCCGTTGACGATCGTGGTGACCGGAACGATCTCGACACCCGCGCTGTGCAGGTTCTCGATGGCACGCAGCTTCACATCGAACAGGTTGCCGACGGCGCGGTGGCTGTTCGCGGCGTTGCCGATACCGTCGAACTGGAGGTAGGCGTAACGCAAGCCGGCTTCGGCGGCCTGCCGCGCGAACTCGGGGCTCTTGGCGAACTCGATGCCGTTGGTGGCGGCCTGGACGGAGTTGTACCCGACCTTGCGCGCGTAGGCCACCGCGTCGAGGAAGTACGGCGAGAGCGTCGGCTCGCCGCCCGAAAACTGCACGCTCATCTGGCGGCGCGGCTTGATGGTGATCGCGTCGTCGAGCATCTGCTTGATTTCCGCCCAGGTCAGCTCATGCACGAAGCCAACCTGATTGGCGTCCATGAAGCAGGGGTCGCACATCATGTTGCAGCGGTTCGTTAGATCGATGGTCAACACCGACCCGCGGCCGTACTTGACGGTCGAGCTGCCGTGATTGTGCAGCTTCTCGTCGTTGTGGGCGCGAATGTCGCGGCCCGGGAAACTCTCTTCGAGGTGGCGGAAAAACGCCGTGTCGATGGCCATCACGTCTTCGAAGTGGCCATGCTTGGGGCAGTCCTTCACCATGAGGATCTTGCCGTCGCGCTCGACGATCTGCGCCTTGATCTCGCCCACCTTCTCGTTGAGCAGGATTTCGTACGGCAGCTTGCCGTCGAGAATCTGCTGGCGGATCTCGGGGACACACTTCGGGCACAATGAGTCGGTTGTGCGAGGCCAGCCGAGAGGCGGCTTTGTCTTCTGGTACGACTTCAGCATCGGCTTGTCACTCCAGCTCGGAGTGAAGGCAGGCTTCTGATGGATGCTGTTCAGTTTTTCGAAGACGACCCAGCCGGCCTTGGCGGCGTAGGTTACGGCCTTCTCCACGTACTTGATCGGCTTGTGCATGAAACGGTGTCTCCTTGCGTCGCAGACGTGAACGACGTAGCCCCGCTTCGGCGGCGGGCGGACCTGAATTGTGTGTTCGACCAGGACACACCACCCCAAGGTGTGACCTATAGTGATTCATGGTGATCATAGGGTCGCTCCGTCCCCCTCCCAATGGGGAAACGAGGAACGGTGGGATTCGGGGGCTCAGCAGCGGAATATCACATCGAACGGTGACAACGGTCACGATCTAACATGTTGAACAGAGAAGTCTTACGAGTGCTATGCACCGTGCGTGGGGCTTTGGCACGTTGGGGCTACGAATCGAATTCACCGCACAACAACTTGACTTCAGCAACTCACGGGTACATGCTCAGCGCATCTGGGGCCGTTGTTATGAAGTACCAGTGTCCCGTTTGTCTCATTGACGTCCGAACACACAGGATCGTCGACTCCAACGATACGGCTGCGCAACTGTTCGGCTGCACGCGCCAGGAACTCCTGTCACTGACCCTGTTCGATCTCCTCGACATCTCTGAACGGAGGCGATTCCTCGCCGAGGAGGCCCAAGCGGTGGACCATTGGGGCGAGGGCGGGACATGGATCTGCCGCATGAGAGACGGCACGCTGTTCGAGCTGTCCGTCAGGTTCCACGTGATGAACGGCAGCGATGGACTGGTGTTCTTCGTTCTCGCCACGGACGTTCAGAAGCATCCGACCATGAGCACTTCCGACTGGCAACTGCGGAAAGCGGCTAACGGCTGCTAGAGCTGCTTTGGAGCCGGTTCCCTCTCGAGTCGCAGGTTTCCGCCGTGGAACTTTCGCGAGCCGCGGCTCGTATCTACAATCCGACTATCTGATTTACGGAGGCTCTACGGTGTACTGCAACCATTGCGGCAAGCAGATTGGAACCGACGCGGTCTTTTGCCAGTACTGCGGTGTCCGGGTTGGTCCGCAGCCCGCGCCCGCCCTGGGAAAGCGCCTTGTGCGCTCACGGCGCGACCGGAAGATCGCGGGCGTATGCGCCGGCACGGCAGAGTACCTTGGATTCGATACAACGCTGGTCCGCATCCTGTGGCTTCTGTTTGCAGTGCTGGGAGGAACGGGCCTGGTCGCCTACGCCGTGGGATGGATCGTCATCCCCGATGAGCCCGATTACACGGCGGTGACACGCACGGCATAACCAATGGGGTTCGAGAGCGGCCGGGGATCGTCCCTGGCCATTTTCTGTTTTGGCCGGCCAGGGTCGCGGTATCGTTCGGCCACACGTTCATGCGGCCGTGACCGGCAGCATTTTGAAAACGCCGGCGGCACGGCGCCGGCATGGCTCAGGTGCGTTCCTTGAAGCGGTCGAGCGCCGCGAACAAGACGATGGCCATGAGCGAATTGGCAAGCGCCGATGCGGCCTCGTGTCCCCAATGCCAGGCAAGGTCTTCTCCGGCCATGCCGCGCGCGATGGCGAAGTAGATCATCTGGTGGATCACGTAAAACGTGTAGGTCATCAGGAAACGCGTGCCGGGATTCTCGACGTCGATCTTCACGCCCAGCGAAGAGGCGAGATATCCGATGAAGGTTTTCGCGATGCCGTACATGCCGATCGGGTGATGCGCCATGCTGTCCTGAAGCAGGCCCATGACCGCTCCCAACGCCAGCCCCGAGACGGGATTGCGCCGCGATACGGCGAAGAAGATCGTCACCAGCAGAGGCAGATCAAAGGCGAGCAGAAAAGGCGCGTGTACGGGCAGGAAAAACTGCACAAACAACGCGAGCAGCGGAACCCCGATCGCCACCGGCCACGGGAACTTGTAAACCTCTACCTGCTCGCGAGATGTGTAGCTGATGTTCATCGACATGACGCCACCCCATCTCCCAACACAAGCGTAGCTTTGCGAACCCGGGTTGTGTAGCTGCTGGTGTTCATCGACATGACTATCGCGTCTCCGCGGCCACGGCAGGCTTCGGAGTGTTTGTCGCCGCTGCGCTGCCAGGCTTGTTCGTCCCGCTCGGAGTGGTTGCCGCTGCACCGGACGCGTTGGCCGGCTTCGGGGTGGTTGCCGGCGTACCAGAGGCCGGGTCCGTCCGGTTGGCCGCCGGTGCGGGCGTGGTGGCTCTTACCGCGGGCTTGTTGACCGTCGCCGCTGGGGCCGCGCCGGACGGATTGCCCGCGGGCGCTGGAGCTTCCGGCTTCGGAGGCACAGAGGGCAGGCGCTCGGCGAGGATGTCCGAGGCGCGAACCGGGCCGAGGTCCTTCGTGTCCGGTTCCTTCTCCGTCACCTCGGTAATGACGAGTACCTCTTCGACGCCGTTGACGTTGGCGGCGGGCTTGACCTGGATGTTCAGGAACATGTCGCGTCCGGGGGACACGGCTGCAACCTTGCCGACGGGCAGGCCCTTCGGGAAGATGCGATCGCCCCCGCTGGTGACAATGTCTTCGCCGATCTCAACCTTCTCGTCCGCCATGACGTAGTCGAGCCTGATCTCTCCGACGGGTGTTCCCTTGAGAATGCCCTGCAACCGGGTCCTGGTCAGGATTGCGCCGACACCGCTGGTCTGGTCGTTAATTACCAGAACTTGTGACGACGAGGGGAAGGGTTTCAGCACCTTGCCGACAATGCCCTCGGGAGTGATGACGGCCATGTTGGCCTGCACTCCGTCGTTGGCGCCCCGGTCGATGTAGAGGATGCGCGACTGATCGCTGCCGCTGGTTCCGATGACCTGCGCGGCGAGGGTCTTCGAGATGAACTGCTCTTTAAACGCCAGCAGCGCCTGGATGCGGCGCGCCTGGTTGGCGTCTTCGCGGAGACGAACCTGTTCCAGTCGCAGCTGCTCGAGTTCGGACTTGAGCCGCTCGTTCTCGCGGCGCACGTCGCGCAGGTAGAAGTACTCGCGCCAGCGCGTGCCGGTCCAGTTCTGCGTGTGAACGAACGCCTCTTCGAACGGAGTGATCAGGAGGACCGCCCAGCGGCGAATCAGAGTGGTCGAGCCTGTCTCGCCTGGCGCTTTGACTTGCACAGCGAGGCCGAGCACCTGGGCGAATAAGACCGCCGCGAGGATCGAGATATTGAGGTGCCGGCGGATGAAGTCCATAAATGCAGTTTCGAGTTTCTAGTTTCGAGTTTCCAGTTGGCGGTTTCCAGTTTTCCTCAAGCGACTTTGCTTGCAAGCCACCTTGCGTCGGCTATGAAGAAGGCCGAAACACTCGTTCCGGCCTTCTACTCGAAACTTGAAACCTGAAACTCGAAACTCCGTTCTTACTCTATCGAGATCTTTCGCAGCAGCTTGAAGTCCGACAGCATCTTGCCCGTTCCGAGGACGACCGATGCGAGCGGGTCGTCGGCGATCGAGACCGGCAGGCCGGTTTCCTCGCGGATGCGCTTGTCGAGGTTCTTCAGGAGCGCGCCGCCGCCGGTCAGCACGATGCCGCGGTCGCTGATGTCGGCCGAGAGTTCGGGCGGCGTGCGCTCGAGCGCGACGCGGATTGCATTGACGATCGTCGACACGCACTCGCTGAGCGCCTCGCGCACTTCACTGTCGTCGATGGTGATGGTCTTGGGGACGCCCTCGATGAGGTTGCGTCCCTTCACTTCCATGGTAAGCGGCTTCTCGAGCGGGAACGCGGAACCGATCTCGATCTTGATCTGCTCGGCCGTGCGCTCGCCGATCAGCAGGTTGTACTTCCGCTTGAGGTAATTCATGATCGCCTCGTCCATCTGGTTGCCGGCCATGCGGACGGAACGCGAGTAGACGATGCCGCTGAGCGAGATGACGGCGATGTCGGTGGTGCCGCCGCCGATATCCACGACCATGTTGCCGCTGGGCTCGGTGATCGGCAGGCCGGCGCCGATGGCGGCGACCATGGCCTGCTCGACAAGGTGAACCTCGCTGGCCTTGGCGCGGTAGGCGGAGTCCATGACGGCGCGTTTTTCCACCTGCGTGATCTCCGACGGGACGCCGATGACGATCCGCGGGTGCACCAGCATCTTGCGGTTGTGCGCCTTCTGGATGAAGTAGTTCAGCATCTTCTCGGTGACCTTGAAGTCGGCGATGACGCCGTCCTTCATGGGCTTGATGGCGACGATGTTGCCCGGCGTGCGGCCGAGCATTTCCTTGGCTTCCTTGCCAACCGCGAGCACGCGCTTGGGGCCTTGCGATGCAGCTTGCACCGCGACGACGCTGGGCT
>DASPLH010000200.1:0-2100 GCA_035627675.1 Clostridia bacterium | reverse complement strand
GTCGATCCGAAGGCGATCAAGACGGAAGTCCTGTTGCTGCCCGCGGCGTACTTCATGGAGAAGGAAGGCACGATCTCCGGCTCCGGACGCATGGTGCAGTGGCGTTACGCGGCCGTCAATCCTCCGGGAGAGGCCAAGAACGATCTGGAGATTCTCGACTTGCTCTTCCAGAAGCTGCGCGATCTCTACAAGGGCTCCACGGAGGCGAAGGACCAGGCGCTGTTGAAGGCCAGCTGGAACTATCCTGCGCAGGGCCGCGCCGAAGCCGTGCTGAAGGAAATCGGCGGCTTCGATCTGAAGACCGGGCAGCCGGTCAACGGCATCGCCGATCTTCAGGCGGATGGCTCGACGTCTTCCGGGTCGTGGATCTACGCGGGATGCTTCAAGGGCGGCAAGAACCTGACGAAGCGCCGCGACAGCAAGACCGATCCAAGCGGACTCGGGATGTATCCGGGCTTTGCGTGGACCTGGCCGGGCAACATGAAGATCCTCTACAACCGCGCCTCCTGCGACGAGAAGGGTCAGCCCTTCGACAAGAAGAACGCGGTCATCTGGTGGGACGCCGAACAGAAGAAGTGGGTCGGTCACGACACGCCTGACGTTCCGGTTGCGACCGATGGTCCTGACACGCCGAACGGCCAGCGTGCATTCCGCATGAATGCCGAGGGCGTCGGCCGTCTCATGGCCGGTCCTTACAAGGATCCGGACGCGAAAGACAAGGAACTGCCGAGAGACGCTTCCTACACGCCGAAAGACGGTCCGTTCCCCGAGTTCTACGAGCCGGTCGAAAGTCCGACGGAGAACTCGCTCCACCCGAAGGTGAAGAACAATCCCTGCCTGAAGTATCCGCGGTTGAAGGACGGCAAGCAGCCGATTGGCACCGTCGCGCAGTTCCCGTACGTGCTTATGACCTCGAGCATGGCGGAGCACTGGTGCGCCGGTTCGACGACGCGCAACATCCCCTGGCTCAACGAACTGGTCCCCGAGCCCGTGGTCGAGATTCCGGAGAAGCTCGCAAAGCACCTCGGAATCCAGACCGGCGACATGACGGAGGTTTCGTCTGCCCGCGGCGCGGTGACGGTGAAAGCAGTCGTCACCAAGCGCATGCGGACGCTCCAGATCAACGGCAAGGAAGTAACGATCGTCTGGATGCCCTACAACTGGGGCTTCAAGGGCCTGAGCACCGGCCCGAGCACGAACGTACTGACGATTGACGCCGTCGATCCCGGCGCCGGCACGCAGGAAACCAAAGCGTGCCTGGTGAACGTGGCTCGCGCCAAGGGAGGGGATCGTGGCTAAAGCAACGCTTATTGATACAACTAAATGTATCGGCTGCCGCTCTTGCCAGGTCACCTGCAAGCAGTGGTACCAGCTACCGGCAGAGAAGACGACCGCGCCTGAAGCGGGTCTCGGGTTGCAGAACCCGAAGACGCTGACGGCAAAAACCTATTGCGTGATCCAGCAGCACGAGGTGGATGACGAGAAAGCGCCCGGCGGATTCCGCACGGTGTTCGCCAAGCGCCAGTGCATGCACTGCAACGAGCCGGCCTGTGCGGCGGCTTGTCCCGTCACGGCAATGCACAAGACCGCGGAGGGGCCGGTTACCTACGACGCGAGCAAGTGCATCGGTTGCCGGTACTGCCTGTGGGCTTGTCCGTGGGGCGTGCCGACCGCGGAGTGGGATTCGCTCGCTCCGAAGATCAGCAAGTGCAGCATGTGCCACGACCGGCTGGGCGTCACTCCGGTGGAAACCCGCAATGGGCAGCCGCTGACGGCAGACGAGAAGCAAAACTACGCGCGCATGAACGTTCCGTCGTGCGTGAAGCAGTGTCCGGCGGCCGCCCTGGAGTTCGGCGAACGGGATGCGCTGCTGGCCGAGGCCAAGCGCCGCATCCAGCAGACGCCGGGCAAGTACGTGGACCACATCTACGGCGAGCACGAGGCGGGCGGCACCGGCATGTTGTACCTGTCCGCCGTGCCCTTCGCGCAGCTTGGGTTCCCGGAGGTTGCAAAGAGCAGCTTCGTGGCTCCTGCTGCAACGGCGCTCGGCGCGGTGCCTCCGGCGATCGTCGGAGTCGGCGCGCTGCTCGGTGGCGTTCA
>DASPLH010000199.1:0-6531 GCA_035627675.1 Clostridia bacterium | reverse complement strand
GCAGATTCGCCCGAGGCCGCTGATCAACGGCGACGACCTGAAGAACATGGGCTACGCGCCGGGACCTGTGTTCCGCGAAATCCTTTCGGCCGTGGAAGACGCGCAACTGGACGGGACGTTGCGGACGAAGGAAGAGGCGATAGCGTTTGTTCGCGGCGCGTACAAAGGTTGTTGAGATGCTGAGCTACTGAGCTGCTGAGCTACTGAGCCGCTGCACTCCTCGGGTTTGGGAGTCCAGTTCGCGAATTTAAGTTTCTGGTTTACTTAGCAGCTCAGCAGCTTAGTGGCTCAGTAGCTCAGGCACCTTCGTACCTTCAGTACCTCGCTTTCCGCGAATGTTAAAATCGCGTTTTCCCTGTCGAACTCTGGATTGCATGGACCTTGCCCGTAATACGTTACAAAAGATCGTGGCGGAGGCGTTGAACCGGCTTCCGGCGGAGCAGGTGCCGCTTGCGGCGTGGGAGTTTGCCGCGGGAAAGGCGGTTGCCGAGAAGACGCAGGCGCTGCGGTTCTCCGAAGGAGTGCTGACGGTCGAGGTTCCGGACGCGACCTGGCGCGCGCAGTTGCAGAGCATGGCCCCGCACTTTCTTTCCATGCTGAACCAATACAGCCGCCAGCGGATTGAGCGCCTCGAACTCCTGGTATCGGAGCGCAGGGCAGAAAACAAGATATGAAGGTCACGGAAAAGGATGTGCTGTACGTCGCCGACCTGGCGAACCTGGAGCTTACGGCCGAAGAGCGCGGCACTCTCCAGAAAGACCTCAACTCGATCCTCGATTACGTGGATGCGCTGAACGAGTTGGATACCAGCAACGTGGAGCCGCTGGCGGAAGTCGCCAGCAAGTTTGCCGGCCAGCAGAAGCAGGGCAGCGAGAGGTTCGTCTATGCCATGCGCGCCGACGAAGCGCGCCCGGGCCTGTCGCATGAGCAGGCCATGCAGAATGCTCCCGAGACGGATGGCACGTTTTTCAAGGTGCCCAAGGTGATCGAGCGATGAACGAGTTATCCGCGCCTCCCGCAGCACGAGACAACGCCAACGCAGTCGAACTGCTGCGCGCATGGATCGTCGACAACGGCCTGCAATGCAGTATGAACATCGGTGGCTTCGGCGAGCACGAACTGGAGATGTGGGGCGTGCTGCTGTCGGACATCGCACGCCACGTGGCCGACGCGCATCACCAGGTCGAGGGCGGAGACCTTCAGGAAGCGTTGAACACGATCCGTGAAAACTTCGATCGCGAGATCAGCACCCCGATCGAGCACGAGCCGGGCACCCCGGCCGACGAATAACGATGGACATCAATCTTTTGACAATCGATGCGGCGCGCGAGGCCGTGCAGCGGCGCCAGACCACCGCGACCGCGCTGGCCGAGGCTTTCTACGCGAAGATCGAGGCCGAGGACCCGGGCATCGGCGCCTACCTCACGCTCTCGAAAGAGCGCGCGCTGGCGCAGGCCGACCGCATCGACCGCACGGTTGATCGCGGCGGAGACCTTCCGGCGCTCGGCGGCGTGCCGTTTGGAATCAAGGACGTATTCATGACGGCCGGCACCCGCACCACGGCGGGATCGAAGGTTCTCGAGAACTTCGTCGCGCCTTACGACTGCACGGCGGTCGCGCGGCTCGAGGCCGCCGGAGCCGTTGTGCTGGGCAAACTCAACTGCGACGAGTTCGCCATGGGCTCGTCCAACGAGAACTCGGCCTATCGTCCCGTATGCAATCCGCGCGATCGCTCGCGCGTCCCGGGCGGGTCTTCGGGAGGCTCGGCGGCGGCCGTTGCCGCCGGAACGGCCGTCGCAACGCTTGGCTCCGATACGGGAGGCTCGATCCGCCAGCCCGCGGCGTTCTGCGGTGTGGTGGGACTGATGCCGACCTACGGACGCGTCTCGCGCTACGGGCTCATCGCCTTCGCATCTTCGCTCGACCACGTTGGACCATTGACCAAGACCGTGAAGGACGCCGCGATCGTCCTGCAACAAATCGCCGGGCGCGACCTCAAGGACTCCACGTCCGCCGACGTTCCGGTCGGCGACTACGTGAGCGAGATCGGTCGCGAGGTAAAGGGGCTTCGGATCGGTATTCCGGCCGAATACTTCGGCGAGGGACTCGATCCCGAAGTCCGCGCAGCGGTCGAGAAGAGTGTCGAGAACCTGCGCGCCGCCGGCTGCGAAGTGGTGCCGGTATCGCTGCCGCACACGAAGTACGCCATTCCGACGTACTACATCGTTGCGACAGCCGAGGCTTCCTCGAACCTCGCCCGCTTCGACGGCGTGCGCTACGGGTATCGCTCGGCCGAGGCTGCAACGCTGAGCGAGATGTACCGCCGCAGCCGCGACGAGGGCTTCGGTCCCGAGGTGAAGCGCCGCATCCTGCTGGGCACCTACGCGCTCAGCGCCGGCTACTACGACGCCTACTACCTGAAGGCGCAGCGTGTGCGCACGTTGCTGGCGCGCGACTTCGAAGAGGCGTTCACGAAGGTGGACGCCATCGTCACGCCGACCACGCCCACGCCGGCCTTCAAACTGGGCGAGAAGACGAGCGATCCGCTGGCGATGTACTTGAACGACATCTTCACCGTGACGGCCGATCTTGTCGGTATTCCGGGCATCTCGGTGCCCTGCGGCTATACCAAAACGGGCCTGCCGGTCGGATTGCAGATCCTCGGGAAGTACTTCGACGAAGGCACCATCCTCCGGCTGGCGCACGTGGTCGAACACTCCAACGCCGGCTAGTTCTTCTTCTTTCGCAGGGGCGCAGCCGGGGCTGCGCCCGTTGCTCCCCGAACGTTTGTACCTCTCCGTGTAATTTCTCCAGCGTGACGGGCCTCCGGGCGTCCGACTAAGTCCATGTACCAACGCTATTTGCTCAAAACTTCGTCGCGGTACTAGGGTTGCAATAGCCAGAGCAGTTCAGACCTTGCTGTACCTGGCTGGCGCACCGGACGAAGCACCGGTGGACGGAGTCCCACGTTGGCTCCGGGGAGAAGACGATGAAAAGAACCTGGACGTGGTTGATCACTGCGGCGCTGGCTTTGACGCTTGCGACGCCGGCCATGGCAGACGGAAAAGGCAAGGGACAAGGCAAGTCCCACAACGATCGAGGCGCAAGCGGTGGCATGGTGGTGATACCGGGTGGCCGTTACGACGATCGCCACGACCACAAGAACGGCCGTCCTCCGGGCTGGAGCAAGGGCAAGAAGAAGGGCTGGAGCAACTGCGACCTGCCTCCGGGCCAGGCCAAGAAGCGCGGATGCCGCAGCACGTGGATTCGCGGCACGGACGGCGTGTGGCGCAGCCCGCGTACACGCAGCGGTGCGGTCGTAATCCCAATCCCGTCACGCTCGACCCCCGACCGGGATCGCGACAACGGCAAGCGCCAGGGCGGCATGGTCCCAATCCCAGACGTTCGATAACGCCGATCGCACGGAGAAGAACTTCGGCTTCAACCGTGCCCCGGGATCTGAGGTCTTTATCGACGCGGGTTCGAGAGCGCGAACATAGATTTGTATCAGGGCACGGCTTCAGCCGTGCCGTAGAGCGAGTGATCAGTGAGGGGGCTTTAGCCCCTGCGGCATAGGATCCATACTCCATCGCTCGTTTGCCGATGAATAGTCCCAGTCCTGTGCAAGTGCCACCATGTGCGCTCGGACCGGATTGTGGTGGATGTAATCGCGGGCTCTCAGGAACAGGTTCTCATCGGTGATTCGGACCTCAGAAAATCCGCGCTGCCACACATCGCGCATCTGTAGTTCTCGGCCTGCTCGGAATGCGAACCCTCCTTTGATAAACTGCACGGCCTTTTCGATGCTGATGCTCTCATCTACCGTGATCAGAGCGTGAAAGTGGTCGCGCATCAGAACAAAAGCGTGCACACGGAAGCGACCGTCATCTCGATAGCCCAGGAATGTAGAGCAAAAGAGTTCGGCCGCGCGTTCAGACTGGAAGATCGCCCGCTTGTTTGCTGACGAACTTGTGACGAAGAACGTTCGTTCGGTAGAAACTATAGACTCTGGATTCGAATTTCGGTTCGGCCGAGACATGCGTTCTCAAGCCTAGTGCAGTAGTTGCAGCATGAGGAGCAGGGGCTGAAGCCCCGATGGTTATCAGTGCCGTTTGGGCACGGCTGAAGCCGTGCCCTGATACAAGGCTTGCCGGAGCCTGCCCCTATTACATGCAATAACAACGAAGAGGCGCAGCTCGTGGCTGCACCTTTTTGTATTCCGGTTCACTTCTTCACCACGATTCCCAGTTCTTTCAGCTGCGTTTCACTGACCGGCGTTGGAGCGTCTGCCATGAGGTCGGTTGCGGCAGCCGTCTTGGGGAACGGGATGACTTCGCGCAGGCTCGGAGCGCCGGCGAGGATCATCACGATCCGGTCCAGTCCGAGCGCGATTCCACCGTGCGGCGGCGTGCCGTACTGGAGCGCTTCGAGGAAGAAGCCAAAGCGGTTCTTCTGTTCCTCCAGGTCCATTCCGATGGCTTCGAAGATCTGTGACTGCACATCCTGCCGGTGGATACGGATCGAACCGGAGCCCAGCTCGGTGCCGTTCAGCACAACGTCGTATGCCCGCGAACGCATGTCGCCCAGCGCGGAGTTGATGTCGCGCGCCGCCGCCACGCCGCCGCCGAGCTTTGCCATGTCCTGCTCGTGCGGAGAGGTGAACGGATGGTGCGCTGCGTTCCAGCGCCCGTCCTGCTCGTCCCACTCGAACATCGGGAAATCCGTCACCCAGAGGAATTTGAACTGCTTGCCCTCGAATGCCTTGTGTCGCGCCGCGTAACGCTGCGCGAGCGCCAGGCGCAATTGCCCGGCGGTCTTGTACACCTCTTCCGACTGGCGGCGCGATTTCCGCGCGTCGCCGATCTCGGTGCGCTGAGGCGCAGCGACAACGACCAGGAGGTCGCCTTCGGCGGCTCCGGTCAACTGCTTGATCTTCGCCACCGTGTCAGGCCACGACTTCTCCAGCCGCTTGAAGTCGTCGAAGAACTTGATGGCCTTCGACTGCTTCTCGCTGAGCAGCGTCTTGTGTTCGTCGCGCTCCTTGCGCGAGAGTTCGCCGACGCCGGGGATGCGGATGGCGACGACTGGAAGTTCCGCGTCGGCCGCGAGCGTCTGCAACACGTCCAACGGGAAGGCCTCGCGAACATCGGTCATTGCCGGAAGCCGCATGTCGGGCTTGTCGATCCCATAGAGGCGGATCGCTTCGTCGTAGGACATGCGCGGGAACTGCTTCTCGATCTCGTATCCGGCGGTCTTGAAGGCCGCTCCGAGGAATCCCTCGACGACGGCAAACACCGTGTCTTCGGTCGGGAACGACATCTCCAGGTCGATCTGCGTGAACTCCGGCTGGCGGTCGGCGCGCAAGTCTTCGTCGCGGAAGCAGCGGACGATCTGGAAGTAACGGTCGAAGCCCGAGATCATCAGGATCTGCTTGAAAATCTGCGGCGACTGCGGCAGCGCGTAGAACTCGCCCGGGTGCACGCGCGAAGGCACAAGGTAGTCGCGCGCGCCTTCCGGCGTCGAGCGGGTCATGTACGGCGTTTCGATCTCGTAAAAGCCCTGGCTGTTGAGGTAGTCGCGAATGGCGAGCGCCACCCGATGACGCAGCTCGATGTTGAACTGCATCTCGCTCCGGCGCAGGTCGAGATAGCGATGTTTGAGTCGCGTCTCTTCGCTGGCGGTGACCGCCTGGTCTCCGGGAAGGAACGGCGGAACCCTGCTCTCGTTCAACAGGCGCAGCTCGGTGGCGATCACCTCAACCTCGCCCGTCGGCATGTTCTTGTTCACATTGGCCGCGTCGCGGAGCTTCACCGTTCCGGTGACGGCAACGACGAACTCGTTGCGCAATTCGCTGGCGCGCTCGTGTATCCCCGCGTTGGATTCCTTGTCGAAGACGATCTGGGCGATACCGGCGCGGTCGCGCAGGTCCAGGAAAATCAAGTTGCCGAAATCACGACGGCGGTTCACCCAACCCATCAGGGTGACGGTTTTCCCGGCATCGGTGGCGCGGAGTTCTCCGCAGCGGAGGGTACGTTTCAGATCGCCTAAAAAGTCCAATTGCATAACAGATATATCCGGTCGCGACGAGAGTAGGGGAAAACACGATTGTACAGGCGAGCAGGGCAGGCGATGAATTGAGTCGGTCAGGACGGCGCCGGGTTGACATCCCCACATTCGCCAACGGCGGGCGGATGTGGGGCACCTGCGGTATTTCTCGAAGCTCAGTGGCTCAGTAGCTCAGCAGCTCGGAAATAGCTTCAAGAGCACGATCCCACATTCGCCAACAGCGGGCGGATGTGGGGCACCTGCAGCTGCGGACGACCAACGACTGACGACCGACGACCGACCGGCTACCGCTTCACCTTCGACGCCAGTTCTGCCCGCGGGACACTGACCTGCTCGCCCGTCTTGAGATTCTTCATGGCGAAGGTATCGGCCGCGACCTCGTTTTCGCCGACGATGATGGCGTACGTGGCTCCGAGCTTTTCGGCCGTGTCGAAGCCCTTCTTGAGCCGGAAGCTTTCGTCGCCC
>DASPLH010000198.1:0-3358 GCA_035627675.1 Clostridia bacterium | reverse complement strand
GATGCGTCACGTCGAGCGCGCCGGCTACCGCGTGCTCAACGCCGACACGACGGTGATCCTGGCGGCTCCGAAGATCGGCCCGCACGCGTCGAAGCTCCAGGCGCGCGTTGCCGAACTGCTGAAGGTCGAGCCGGGATGCGTGGGGATCAAAGCTAAGACTCCCGAGGGCATGGGAACCGACAACGCCGCGATCGCGCACGCGGTCGTGCTGCTGGAGAAAGTGGTTAACGCGCTGGGGGACGAAGTCGTGAGCGAGTTGCCATCGAATGCCGTGTAGTCGTCGGTGCTCGGTCGCCGGTCGTCCCGGTCATGGTGCCCCACGTTTGCGAAGCTGGCGTGGGGCTTTCGTTCATCGCAGAGACGCAGCCTGAGCGGTCTCCAGCTTCGGCTTCCTCAAATGCCACTCCGTAGCGTCCTGGTAGGCCTTGGCTACGGCGCACAGTTGATCTTCGCGATAGAGGTTGCCCAGGAAGGTGATGCTTGTCGGCGTGCCGTCCTGTCGGAAGCCGTCGGGCACGATGCACGCCGGGTGTCCCGTCAGGTTGGTCGCGATCAACTGCTGGCTGCTTGAGGTCGGACAGACGATCACATCCACTTCCTGGAACAGCTCCGCCATCTTGCGCATGCCCAGCGTGCGTGCGCGGTTGGCGTTGACGTATTCCACGGCGGGGACGAATCGCGCGGCGCGGAAGATGTTGGGCCAGTCGCCTTTCTTTTGCGCCGTGAGCAGCTTGTCGCGTCCGCTGCGCGTCAGGTCGTCGAAGGCCGCGGCGGCCTCGGCTGTCAGAATCGGCAGCAAATGCTGGTAAGGGAAGTCGGGCAGCTTCACCGGTGTCAGCTTCAGACCGAGCTTGTTGCGCAGAACATCGAGAGCGGCGAAATCGATCTTCTGCTGCTCGAGGCGGCGCTCGCGTGATTTCTTGCCATTATCGTCTTCGTCGTCTTCGGCCTTGGGGTCCTTCTCGAAGTCCTCTTTCAAATAGCCGATGCGCAGCTTGCGGATGTCCAGCGCAGCGTCCCAGTGGAAGGCCACATCGCGCACGCTGTCGTCTTTCCCGTCGGGTCCGTTGAGCGCCTCGACCACGAGCGCGCAGTCTTCGACGGCACGGCAGATCGGTCCGATCTTGTCCATGCTCCAGCAGAGCGACATGCCCCCGGTGCGCGGAATGCGTCCGAAGGTGGGGCGAAGGCCGGTGGTGCCGCAGCGCGTGCAGGGCGACGAGATGGACCCGAGCGTTTCGGTGCCGATGGCGAAGGCGACGCACCCGGCCGCCGTGGCCGAAGCCGAGCCGGCAGACGAGCCACTGGAGCCCTCTTCGGGCTTCCATGGATTTTTTGTCGTGCCGTTGAACCATACGTCTCCCATGGCCAGCGCGCCCAGGGTCAGCTTGGCGACCAGCACGGCGCCCGCGCGGTCGAGGCGGCGAACAATCTCGGCGTCGTCCTCGATGCGCTGCTCTTCGAACCCTCCCGCTCCCCACGTTGTGCGGTAGCCCTTCACGCAGAACAGGTCTTTCGCTCCCCACGGCAGACCGTGCAGCGGTCCGCGATACTTGCCGGCTGCGATCTCGCGGTCGGCTTCGCGCGCCTGCGCCATTGCACGATCTTCGGTCAGGCTGATGACGAACTTCAGCAGCGGGTCGTAGCGCTTCAGCCGCCCGAGATACATTTCCGTCAGCGCCACGGACGAAACGCGGCGCGTGCGGACCAGTTCCGCGAGTTGCCGCACGGAATAGAACGCGACGTCCTCGATGTTCTTTGGGGCGGCGGGCGCAGCGATGCGCGACATGCGCGACGGGCCCGGAGGAGGCACGACCTTCATGCCCGGCAACACAGGATCGAAGACGAGCGCGGGCGGCACATCGTTCGGAATCCTGAGGGCATAGACGGCCTCGTAGTCGGCGACCGCGGCGTTGAGGTCGTCGAGCATCATCTCCTTGTAGTCGTCTGCGATCGGGACATCGGCGATGGCAGCCGCTTCGTCGATCATGTTGCGGGTGATTTTCTTTTTCTCTTCGGCCATGGCCCAGAGCACGCCCGGAAAGAGCGTTCCAGCCAGCCCGGCTCGAGTTGTAACGGAAAGGAAGTGGCGGCGGTTGAGTGCGGAATGAGCTTCGCCCATACGTGCGGCGAATTATACAGGGCTGAAACCTGCGGCAATATTCCGATTTCCATTGCGCGGAACCTGTGTTTGCGCCAACGTTGAGTGGTACAAGGGAGGACTTCTCAATGAACGATTTCGGTGGTGTGCGTGGGCGTGTGATCGATGTGGATATGAACGGCCCGAAGGTGATCCGCGGTGTCGGCATCGTTGCCGCGCTGGTGCTGGCAGTCGTCCTGCTATGGGCTTCGGTGGCTTATGTTCCGGCCGGAAGCGTGGGCGTGCTGACAATCTTTGGCCGTGTGACCGGCGAGGTCTTGCCAGAAGGCACGCACTTCGTGAACCCGTTCAAGGTGAACCACACCATGAGCGTGCGGACAGAGCAGATCAAGGAAGCGGCAAGCGTGCCGTCCAACGAAGGCTTGATCATCACAATGGACACGTCGCTGCTCTTCCGGTTGGACGCTTCCAGAGCTGCGGACGTATACCAGAAGCTCGGGCCGCGCTACCAGGAAGTGGTTGTCGAACCCAACCTGCGTTCGGCCATTCGTTCCGTGACCGCCAATCACTCGGCCAACGCTCTCTACAGCAGCGAGCGCGAGCAGGTGTCCGAGCAGATCAACGCGGCGCTTACGACCGAGCTTGCCAAGCGCGGCATCATCGTCGAGAACACGCTGCTGCGCGACATCCAGTTGCCGCAGACGCTGAAGGCCTCGATCGAGTCCAAGCAACAGGCCGAGCAGGAGTCGCTGGCGATGAACTTCCGCCTTCAGAAAGAAAGGCAGGAGGCCGATCGCAAGCGCATCGAGGCGCAGGGTATCCGCGACTTCCAGCAGATCGTGGCCCAGGGAATCAGCGCGCAACTGCTGGAATGGAAAGGCATCGAGGCAACCGAGACGCTGGCCAAGAGCCCGAACGCGAAAGTCGTCGTCATCGGCGGCGGCAAGAATGGACTGCCGCTGATCCTTGGGCAGTAGCAAGAGAGGTTTCGGAGGTTTCGGAGGTTAGAAACCTTCTGAATGGCCCACATCTGCTCCCGGCGAGCAGATGTGGGCCCACAAACTCAGCAGCTCAGAAGCTCAGTAGCTCAGTAGCTTAGCAGCTTAGTAGCTCAGCAGCTTATCCATGCCCATGCTCGACCTTCGCAATCTGACGGTGCAATTCCCAACCGCGACCGGCACGGTCACCGCCGTGCGTGACATCAGCTTCCACATCGATCGCGGCGAGTCGCTGGGACTGGTCGGCGAGTCAGGGTCG
>DASPLH010000197.1:0-19685 GCA_035627675.1 Clostridia bacterium | reverse complement strand
GACTGGCGCGAGCCGGACATCCTGCGCGTCGCTCCCGCGCCGCTCTACAACTCCTACACCGACGTATATCGATTTGCGGAACGCTTCCTCGCAGCCGTGGGAGCTTCACCCAAGTAGCCTCAGCGCGCTGTCTCGCACCGTGGTCCAGGCGAACGATTCCGGATCGATGACGTCGAAGTGATCCGCCCCCGCAACTTCTACCAGTTGCGGAGGAGTCGCGGCAAGCGCATGCGCTCCGGCGTACGAGCGGCTGAGGCTGACAGGCACGACGTCGTCCGCCGCGCCATGCACGACGATCGCTCGCACCGCGCACGTGCGTTGCGCCGGATCCGCGGCTCGCCACGCCTCCGGCGCTTCCTCCGGCGCAGCTCCCATGAACTCGCGGGCGGCGCCGTTGCTCAGGTTCAACCGGTGGGCAAGCGCGAGATCCGCTACGGGGGCGAGCGCCACAATGCCAGCAAGCCTGGCGAACTCACTTCCGGCACAGAGCGCAAGATGCCCTCCCGCGGAGTGGCCCAGCAGTACGGTTGGAAGATCGCGGCCTAGCGTGGCACGTGCGGCGTTCAGTCCGGCCATGACGTCGTGAAGCGATCCCGGCCAGCCGCCTCCGGGATTTCCGACGCGCCGGTACTCGAGGTTGGCTACCGCCATGCCCTCCGCCGCCAGCGCAGCGCACAGGTGACTTGCGTGAAGCAGGTCGTACCGTGCTCGCCAGAAGCCGCCGTGCACCATGACCGCCAAACCGGCCGGCCGCCGTCCGTGCCAGCAGTCAAAGAATTGATTCTCGCCGTCGCCATATCGCACGCGACCGTCAGCCGGTACCGGTGCGATCTCGGTGATGTCCCGCCTCATGCGCTGCATTGTATTCGGGCGGTCAACCGGCGGCCGGGAGTTGCAGGATGCAACACGGGTTCGCCCGCAGGACATTAATAAAGATAGCGGCGTTAACCTCGCGTTCCCGTGTGCCGATAACCCTTTAGGAGCGAACGACTAATGCGAGTGACCGATGTAACTTGCGGACTAAGCACTCTAGATTCAGGATGTCTCGACGGGGTGGTTGTATGGAGCGGAATTCGCGACTGCTGATCTGGCTGACATGGGGCCTCGTAGGTGTGTACGGAGTCGTGTCGCTGGTCGCTCGTCCAAGTTTCTCGCTCACCATCTTCGGCGACGTCGCCCAGTTCGGACTCATACTTCTCCTCGTTGCCAGCTTTGCAATCAATATCCGTCGCTCCGGACGCGCACGCCTCTTCTGGAGCCTGATGACCGCCGGCGGCGTGCTCTGGATGGGTTCGCAGCTCATCTGGTCGTACCACGAACTCTATCGCCGCACCCAGGCGCCGACCGTTTACCTCGGTGACGTGCTGTTGTTCCTGCACCTGGTCCCGATGATGTCGGCGCTGCTCTTCAACCCGCACGAGAAGGAGCGCCTGCCGGCTCTGTCGTCGCTGACCATCGGCATGATCGCCGGCTGGTGGATATTCCTATATGTCTATCTCGTGCTTCCGTGGCAGTACGTCCACTACTCGGTTGACGTCTACGGCACGATGTTCAGCCACCTGTATGCCGTCGAGGGGATCACGTTCATCTTCGCGCTCGCGATCCTGGCCGTGCGCTCCAGCGGCGCGTGGCAGCGCACGTACCTGCACCTGTTCGTCGGAATGGTGCTCTACACCATCAGCGCGCGGGCAATCGACTTCCTCATTCAGCTCCGCAGGTACTACACGGGCAGTGTCTATGACCTGCTTTTCCTTATTCCGGTGGCCTGGCTTGGGACGACGGCGGCACGCGCCATTCGCAACCCGAGCACTCCGGAAGAGCAGAAGGGCGCAGGCCTCAACAGCACCTGGATGGACACGGTCGCGATTGTCGCTCTCCTCTCCATTCCTCTGCTGGGAATCGCCAGCGTGTACAGCCCGAAGCTGCCGGCCGATGTTCGCGATTTCCGCGTCGTCACGTCGCTGGTGGCTTTGTTTGTCCTGACGGTCCTGGTCTATGCCAAGCAGACGATTCTCAAGAACCAGGTCAGCAGGGCGCTCGGCGAGAGGGAGCGTTCGTTCCACGCTTTGGCTGAGACGCAACGCGAACTCGAGCACCGCGCCGCGCATGACCAGATGACCGGCGTGCTCAACCGCAACTCGATCATCCATGTGCTGGAGCGGACACTGGAGGAAACGAAGGCGGGCAGCACGACCGCCGTGTTGATGATCGACCTCGATCACTTCAAGCGCGTGAACGACACCTACGGACATCACGCCGGAGATCTCGCATTGATGCTGGCGACGGCGCGCTTCAAGGAATCCGTGCGCAACCGCGACCGGATCGGCCGTTATGGCGGGGAAGAGTTCCTGATTGTGCTTCCCGACTGCGACGAGGCCTCCGCCATTCAGGTCGCCGAACGTATCCGTACCGTTGTCTGCAATGATCCCGTTTCGTTCAACGGGAAAGCACTCCAGGTCACTGTCACCGTTGGTGTGGCAGTGTCCAAACCCGGAGAAAGCGTGGATATGCTGCTGCGTCGTGCCGATATGGCGCTCTACTCCGGGAAGAAACTAGGCCGAAACCGGGTGGAACGGTCCAGCCCGCATCACCTCTCGGCCGCCTACTGTTAGAGAAAGAAGCTGCTGTACAAAAGTGGAACGACCCAATGTCCCAGAACCCTGTGAATGAAGACCCCCGGCCCGAAGTCGAAGAGAAGAGCACAACGGCGTTTCTGTCCAGTGTCGAAGACCTTGTAGAACGAGTCCTGTCCTCTACGAAGGCCGCGCACGACGAGGAGCCAAACGGCTCCGAGTCCTAGCCCCGAGTTCGTGCCGTACGGCGTCCGCAGCCAGTACGGCACAAGCTTCCCGCCGAGCATCCATCCCGGAAGCCGATAAGAGTGCGTTTGCCCAGCAGCGCAGGCAGCGCGCCACGCATGCCCGATGATCGAGAGGCTATACTTCCCAGTAATGAGCACGCCGCCCGTCTTTGAATTCCACGTTTCCAGAGCAGCTCGAGACCGGTACAGCTTCGACGAGACGATCTTTGCCTTCGACGGCAACGTGGTATTCCCGAACCCCGTGGCAGCGAGGCAGTTCGCCACGCGCATGAACGTGGTGCGCGGCGTCGAGCGCGACCCTGTCCGCGCGGCCAGGCCGGCGGACCTCTACGCCATGGGCCTCATTGACGAGGCGCTGCATGCCGTAGTCGCAACCTACCGCCGCAGGCACGACAAGCGCGTGATGTCTGACGCGGTGCAATGGTTCCAGGAGCGTCTTGGCGCGGGGACCGTGCAGGGAACGCTGCTGCGGTTCCTCGAAGAGTTCCCTCCTGTCGCGGTGTACAAACGCACGCAGACGGCCGAGGAGTGGCTCGGGGGTGAGACCGGCGGGCTCGCGCATCGCGACGTGGCGATGGAAGAAATGCTCATGCTGTGGGTTGCGAATTCCAACCATGCCTACCGGCCATACGCTGAGCTGTTCGATGAGAGCCGGCTGGGCAACACGGCGTATCGCGAAATCGTCAGCGGCTTCCGCGAGTACTTCGAGACGCGCCCCAGGATCGGTTCGCTCAAACAGAACCTTATTGATGTCTTGCGCGCTCCTGCGACCGCGTCTCCGGAGTCTCTGGCTGGTCAGCTGGCCTTCCTGCGGCAGAACTTCTCGCACGAACTCGAAGACTACCTGCAACAGATCCTGACCGCGCTCGACGTCATCAAGGAAGAGGAGATCGCGATCTGGACGCTGTTCCATCCGCCCGATGAGGCTCAGCAGCGGCATTTCGGAGCGCCTCAGGATATGGGTGACTCCAGCGCAGCGGCTGTCCCCAGTTTTTCCGGCAGGGAACCGGAGTATGAACGCTTCAGCCCGGATGTCCACTGGATGCCGAACACCGTGTTGCTGGCGAAGACCGTTTACGTCTGGCTCGACCAGTTATCGAGAGCTTACGGGCGCCACATCCACAGGCTTGATCACGTTCCCGACGAAGAGCTGGCGCTGATGTCGAGGCGCGGATTCAACGCGCTCTGGCTTATCGGCATCTGGGAGCGAAGCGCGGCTTCGCGTCGCATCAAGCAACTTACCGGAAATCCTGACGCCGCGGCTTCCGCCTATTCGCTTCACGACTACCAGATCGCCGGCGATCTCGGCGGGCAGGAGGCCTACGAGAACCTCCGCGACCGGGCTGTGGCGCGGGGCATTCGCCTCGCCAGCGACATGGTGCCGAACCACATGGGCATCGATTCCCGATGGGTCATCGAACATCCGGACTGGTTCGTCTCGCTTCCGCACAGTCCGTACCCGGCATACTCGTTCAACGGTCCCGACCTGTCGTCCGATCACCGCGTCGAGATCAAGATCGAAGACCACTACTACGACCGCACAGACGCCGCCGTGGTCTTCCGCCGTGTCGATCGCTGGTCGGGTGACACGCGTTACGTCTATCACGGCAACGACGGCACCACCTTCCCGTGGAACGACACGGCCCAGTTGAACTACCTCAATCCCGAGGTTCGGGAAGCCGTCATCCAGACCATCATCCACGTCGCCCGGATGTTCCCGATCATTCGCTTCGACGCCGCCATGACCCTCACGAAACAGCATTACCAGCGGCTCTGGTACCCGGTCCCGGGCACGGGCGGCGCAATTCCTTCGCGCGCCGAGCACGGGCTGACCAAACAGCAGTTCGACGCCGCCATGCCCAACGAGTTCTGGCGCGAGGTTGTCGATCGCATCGCCGTCGAGGTTCCGGGAACGCTGCTGCTGGCCGAGGCCTTCTGGCTGCTCGAGGGATACTTCGTCCGCACGCTCGGCATGCATCGCGTTTACAACAGCGCGTTCATGAACATGCTGCGCGACGAGGAGAACGCCAACTACCGCAGCGTTCTGAAGAACACGCTCGAGTTCGATCCCGACGTCCTGAAGCGCTATGTCAACTTCATGAACAACCCCGACGAGCGCACGGCGGTCGATCAGTTCGGCAAGGGAGACAAGTATTTCGGCGTGTGCATCCTGCTCTCGACTCTGCCCGGACTGCCCATGTTCGGACACGGTCAGATCGAAGGCTTCACCGAGCGTTACGGCATGGAGTTCCGCCGCGCCTTGCGCGATGAGCATCCGGACGCATGGCTCGTCGGCCGTCACGAACGCGAGATCACGCCCCTGCTGCACCGCCGCGCGCTTTTCGCCGACGTGCAGGAGTTCCTGCTGTACGACTTCTACGCCGACAACGGAACGGTCAACGAAGACGTGTTCGCCTACTCCAACCGGCTCGGCGACCAGCGCGCGCTCGTCGTCTATCACAACCGCTATGCCGACACGAGCGGCTGGGTCAGGATTTCATGCGCGTACGCCGAGAAGCAGCCGGACGGATCGAAGCGCACGCGGCAGCGCAGCATCGGCGAGGCCTTTGGATTCTCCGCCGATCCGAAGCAGTTCGTCGCCTATCGTGATTCCTTCACCGGGCAGGAGTACCTGCGGCGCGCCGGAGACATCGTCGAGCAGGGGCTGCACCTGAGGCTCGGAGCCTACGAGTCGCACGTGTTCCTCGACTGGCGCGAGATGCGCGACGATGCGTCGCATCCCTGGTCGCAGCTGTGCGATTACCTCGGCGGGCGCGGCGTCCCGAGTCTCGACGAAGCGTTGGTCACGCTGCAACTCAAGCCGCTGCACGATTCGTTGCTGTACCTCCTGGAGCCGGAAGTCATCTCCGCGTTCGCCAGCGAAAACGTTCGCGCAGTGCAGTCTGACGAGGTGGAGGAAGAGGCGGAGTCCCTGGGCAGGACGTCTGTGGTCGCGAAGGAAGCCAAAGAAGCAGAGACCCTGACCGCGAGCGGCGAAGAAGAAGGCAACGACACTGAGAGCGCATTAGCTCAGGACACCGAATCCGAAGCGCTCGACGAACAGGTTAGCCTCGACGACTTGACGCGTCGCGCCGAGCGAGTCATCGAGCAGCTTGCGTTGTTCGCGCAGCGTCAGGCTGAGCAGTCGCCGGCAAAGCGCGAAAAGCCGGTGGAGCCATGGAACAAGGACGCCGTGCTGGAACGCTTCCGCGAAGCCATGCAGGCCGCAACGCTCGTCCCCACTCTGGAAGTCGCATTCGCGCACCCGTGGCCGGAGGAAGCGCGCCTGGTCCTGCCGGGCTCACCGCATCCAAAAATTTCCGCTCAGGTCTGGGGGACCGTAATCGCCTGGGCGCTGCTCGATGCCGTTTCGCGCGTGGCCGACGCGCTCGATCCGGAGCAGCACGCCGTGTCGCTCTTCGACAACGCGCGTTTGCGACAGCCACTGGCCGATGCTCTCGGACGCCTGGGCTCCGAAGGCGAAGATCGCTGGCGTGCGGTTGCGCGCGTGCGCTTTGCGTTCGCTCATGCTGCCACCGCTCACGTAACGAGAGCGGCGCGTGGTAAATCGACCGCGGCTCTCAGTTGGCTGCACGATCCCGAGGTCGCCTGGCTCATCGGCACGCATGACCACCAGGGCGTCAGCTACTTCAATAAGGAACTCTTCGAGCGGCTCATCTGGTGGATGGCGTTGCGCTCGCTCGTCGAAGTCGCGTCCGAGCCGACCCTGGACGAGGCGCGCGTTCGCGAAATCGAGCGCGACCTCGAACTCCGCTGCCAGGGGGCGAAGGACGCAGGCTATCGCGTGGAAGAATTACTGGAGCTCGGCACCGTCCTCTAGCTGTGATGTTGCAATCGGCCCGGTGGCCCATATTTGCGGAGCCCGCAGGGCGGAGCAAATGTCGGGGCGCGACCCAGTTGATCTTCTTCCTAACGCCCGCGCGTGTCCGCCTGGCCTCCGCTTCTTGTCCTCCCGAGCGAAGCAAAGAGTCTCCCCTCGTCCTCCCGTCCATGGTCCTCGGTTTCTGCCTGGGACCTCGGGAGTTACTTCCGACAGTGGCGCAGAAATCCTAGGCTTGGCATACAGGCGCACTCCACCCTTTTTGCGGTGCTGCCTGCACGCGTATGAGAAGCATCTCGGAATTCGGCCGTCAACTGCTGGTGCCCAGCGGGCTCATGCTCGTCTGCGGAACGGCTGCGTTGCGACTCGGCCTGCTTCCGTCGGCTTCGGCCGATTCGCTTCAGATGGTGGTTTTCGCCATTGCCGCGGCCTCACTGGCGCTTGCCTGGCGGTTTCACCTTCCGCGCGTGGCCCTCGCCCTCGTCCTCATCGGCCTGGTTACGGTAGGAGTCGTGGCTTGCATTCCTATCACCGATGACCGCCTGCGCTGTGCGCTGGCGCTGATGGCCGTCGCCGTCCCCGTGAACCTCGCGTTCCTGCTGCTCATCGATGACGCGGCTTTTGATCTCGAATCGCTCGGATGGTGGGCCGGAGTGGTTGCCGTCGAGAGCCTGCTGGTGTACGCCCTGGCCCGCTCCGGCGCGAATGCCATTGCGAACTGGTTCCATACTCCGCTGGCGGCGCAAGGCTGGGGGTCCTGGGTCTCACCCGCTTATGTCATCTCCGGCATCTGCATCGCGGCATTGTTGGTGAACGTGGCTGTCACGCGACGGTCGTCCGATGTCGGACTGTTCTGGGCCGGAGTCGCCTGCTTCCTGGTCTTCGCCACTCACACCGTGCAGCCCGACTACCTGGTTTTCGCCGTTCTCGTGCTGGGCGCTGGAGTCGTCGAGACGTCGTACACCGTGGCATTCCACGACGAGTTGACGGGACTGCCTGCGCGTCGCGCTTTCAACCGGATGCTCGAACGCCTGGGCGAGTCCTACACGATCGCCGTGGTTGACATCGATCATTTCAAAAAGTTCAACGACACGTATGGTCACGACGTCGGTGACCAGGTACTGCGCATGGTCGCCTCGCGGCTTGCCCGCGTTACCGGACGCGGCAAGGCCTTCCGCTGCGGCGGCGAAGAGTTCGCCATCGTCTTCCCGAACACCTGCCTGTCAGAGGCCTACGATCACCTGGAACTCCTGCGCGAGGACATCGAACTCACTCCATTCATCGTGCGCGGCCCGGACCGCAGCACCCGCAAGCGACCGGAGCGCCGTGCCCATTTCGATCGCAGGCGGGCGCGGGAAGCCGGCCTCAGCACAACCGTGACCGTCAGCATCGGGCTGGCCGAGCCCGGCAAGCACGCTGCTCCAGAAGATGTCATGCAATGGGCCGACCGCGCCCTGTACGAAGCCAAGGACAACGGCCGCAACCAGGTGGTCTGTTACGTCCACGCGCGCAACCCACGCCAGGCTTCCGCTCCAGCCGACCGTAAGGCTCCCACCATCAGCGCACCCAGCCGCGCCAGCAGGTTCAGATAAATCAGCTGCTGAGCTACTAAGCCCCTGAGCTGCTAAGCCGCAGCGCCTTCAGTACCTCAGCACCTCAGTACCTCAGTACCTCCGTACGTGAGCACCGAGACTACGATTCAGAGCTTCCGGCAGCGGTTGACTCAGTAGCTCAGGGCTCAGTGGCGTTGCAGCTCATCTCGTTTACAATTACCCGCACTGGGGAGTGTGGAGATGGAGAACCCTCTTAAGCTGAAGAAGGTCCACCACGTAGAGTTCTGGGTTGGCAACGCCAAGCAGGCGGCATTCTTCTATCGCAACGGCTTCGGATTCTCGCAGCTTGCCTACTGCGGCCTTGAGACCGGGAACCGAAAGACGACCTCGTACGTTCTCAACCAGAACAAGACGAATTTCATTCTTACATCGCCGTTGACGAACGATGGCGCCGTATCCGAGCACATCAAGAAGCACGGGGACGGCGTAAAGGACATTGCGCTCCATGTCGAGGACGCCGACTTCGCCTTCCACGAGGCGGTCAAGCGCGGCGCGGAGGCCGCCATGGAGCCGAAGGACGTCACCGACGGCTTCGGCACCGTCCGCTGGGCTGCCGTCAAGACCTACGGCGACACCATACACTCGCTCATCTCGTACAAGGACTACAACGGCGCATTCCTGCCGGGGTTCTCCGAGCAGCGCGTTCCGGGCAGTGAGACGGGTATTCTGCGCATCGACCACATGGTCGGCAACGTTGAACTCGGAAAGATGAACTACTGGGCCGACTTCTACGCTCGCGTCTTCGGGTTCCATCGGTACATCAGCTTCGATGATAAGGACATCTCCACCGAATACAGCGCGCTGATGTCGGTCGTCATGAGCGACGACTCCTATTCCGTAAAGTTTCCGATCAACGAGCCCGCGCCCGGACGCCGCAAGAGCCAGATCGACGAATACCTCGAAGCGTACTGCGGCCCCGGAGTCCAGCACGTGGCGCTCCAGGTCAAAGACGTGCTCTACACGGTCGATCGCCTTCAGCAGAACGGCATCGAGTTCCTCCGCGTGCCGGATTCCTACTATGACGTTCTGCGCGACCGCGTGGGCGAACTCGATGAGCCGATGGAGGAGATCAAGCGCCTCGGCATCCTGATAGATCGCGACCAGGAAGGGTACCTGCTCCAGATCTTCAGCCGTCCCGTGCAGGACCGCCCCACGGTCTTCTTCGAGATCATCCAACGCAAGGGAAGCCGTGGTTTCGGCAAAGGAAACTTCAAGGCACTCTTCGAGGCCCTGGAATTAGAACAGGCAAGAAGGGGAAACCTGTAACGCAGTTTCGAGTTTCAAGCTTCCAGTTTCGGGTCGTGCTCTTGAGCCGGATCGTTCGAAATCCGGCCTCGGGTTGGAACCAGGAACTCGCTCGAAACTCGAAACTCGAAACTGGAAACTACTTATGGCTACCACCAAGCCGTCCGTTAATCCCGAGCAGTTCCAGTATCACTCCGGCTTCGGCAACGAGTTCGCCAGCGAAGCCATTGCCGGAGCGCTGCCCGTCGGGCAGAACTCGCCGCAGCGCGCTCCCTTCGGCCTTTACGCCGAGCAGGTCAGCGGAACTCCGTTCACCGCGCCCCGCATGGCCAATCGCCGCTCATGGGTGTATCGCATCCGGCCTTCGGTAATGCACAAGCCGTATGTTTGGGCAGAGGAGCGCCTGATCCGCAGCACTCCGTTTGACGAGGTCACCACCTCGCCCAACCAGTTGCGCTGGAACCCGATTCCGATTCCCACTGAGCCGACCGATTTTGTTGATGGACTTATCACCCTCGCCGGAAACGGCGATGCGATGATGCACTCCGGCGTGGCGATCCACGTCTATGTCGCGAACCGCTCGATGCAGGATCGCTTCTTCTACGATGCCGACGGCGAACTGCTCATGGTTCCTCAACTCGGAAGCCTCGTGCTGCACACAGAGTTCGGACGCATGAGCGTTGCCCCCGGCGAGATCGCCGTCATCCAGCGAGGGATCAAGTTCCGTGTCGAACTCCTGGACTCGCAGGCCCGCGGGTACATCTGCGAGAACTACGGGGCAATGTTCCGCCTGCCCGACCTTGGCCCCATCGGCGCCAACGGGCTGGCCAACGCGCGCGACTTCCAGACCCCGCACGCTTCCTATGAGGACCGCGAAGGCGACTTCCGCGTGATCTCTAAGTTCTGCGGACGCCTCTGGGAATCCGAGTACGATCATTCACCGCTCGACGTCGTGGCCTGGCACGGAAACTACGCGCCCTATAAGTACGACCTGTCGCGCTTCAACTGCATCAATAGCGTGACGTTTGATCATCCAGATCCGTCGATTTACACCGTACTGACCGCGCCTTCGGAAATCCCCGGCACGGCGAACTGCGATTTCGCTCTTTTCCCGCCGCGCTGGATGGTCGCCGAGCACACATTCCGTCCGCCGTGGTTCCATCGCAATTTCATGAATGAGTTCATGGGGCTGGTCAAGGGCGAGTACGATGCGAAGGCCGAGGGTTTCGTCCCTGGAGGCGCGAGCCTTCACAATTGCATGAGCGGGCACGGTCCCGACGCTTCGACCTACGAGAAGGCGAGCGCCGCCGACCTGAAACCGCAGTTTCTTGGAGACACGCTGGCCTTCATGTTCGAGACGCGCTTTGTCTGCCGCCCGACGAAGTACGCCCTGGAGACGGCGCAACTCCAGCATGAGTACTACACCTGCTGGCAGGGCCTGAAGAAGCACTTCCAGCCTCCGCAGAAGTAGCGGCGTCTTCGACGAGCGCCGCAGTTGTCGCGCCGCTCGGTGCCCTGCATCTGCTCGAAAGCGGGCGGTGATGCGGGAGTCTGAGTCAAGCCGGGCGAGCACGCGCCCCCGGTAAAGCTCGCAAGGGATATGAAAAATGGCTTCGAAGAACCGGCTGGCGCAAGTGAGGCTTCCGTGAGCTCTCCCGCATCGGGAAACATCCACGTGTCAGAATCTATCTCCTCGCTGCTTGATGAGCTCATTGACTACGCGGGACTCTTTCCTCCCGCCGGGCTCTCCATGCAGAGGGCCGTTGAGAACTATCACTCCTACTTCGAAGGCGAGTACGCGTGGGCGTTGGGCCGGTTCGTCGTTCCCGTCTCCGGCCTCTCGGAGTTCCAGCAGGCCCAGGACGCGCTGGAGGTGGGGAAGCCCTGGCGGCTCAGTGCGCTCCCCGGCGCGGATTTCGAAGCGGACCTTCAGGCGGTGCAGGACTTCAACCTTCAGAGCGAAGTCTGGGCGACGATCGACGCCATCGAGGCGAAGGTCACCGGCGAGCACGACGTCGAGCGTAAGGCCCGCCTCGTTCCGCGTGGCGTCGCCGCATATTTCGAGGTGCCGGCCAGCGCCTCGCTCGACCTTCTCAGGTCGATTCGCGACACAGGCGCCCGGGCCAAGATCCGCACCGGCGGAGTCACGCAGGATGTTTTTCCAACGACCGAGTCGCTCGCGCAATTCCTATCGAACTGCGCCGTCACGAGGACGCCATTCAAGGCGACAGCCGGATTGCATCATCCCGTTCGCTGCCTGAAGCCGCTGACGTACGAACCCGATGCCCCGAGCGGTATAATGCACGGTTTCCTGAACGTCTTTCTGGCGGCCGTGCTGGCCTATTCTCCCGAGTCGCTGGATGGCCCGGACGAGATGCCACTGGGAGCGATTCAGACCATCCTCAACAACTCCGACCCGGCGCGCTTCCACTTCACCGACGAAGCCGTCCACTTCGACTGCGAGTACGTCTCCGGCGACGGCCAGCAACACCGTATCGAGGGCGCCCTCAGCAGCGATAACATTCGCACCACGCGCCGCGAGTTCGCCGTGTCGTTCGGCTCATGCTCGTTTGAGGAGCCCCTCCAGGACCTACGTTCGTTCAAGTTCCTATGATCTACAGCAAGAATGAAACGCACGACTCCCGGGCGAAGTCCTGGGTAGATTCCGCAAACGTCGCCGGCACGGATTTCGCAATCCAGAATCTGCCACTGGGAACCTTCCGCCAGGCGCATAGTCCGAACTCTCACATCGGAGTCGCCATCGGCGACCAGGTCTTCGATCTGTTCGAGGGCTGCAATGCGGGTCTGCTCGGAGGCTTTGACGAGGCCACGCAGGAGGTCGTGCAGGACACGACCCTCAACGCCTTCATGGGACTCGGCCCGAAGCGATGGTCCGACCTGCGTCTTCGGCTCTTCCGCCTGCTGCGCGAAGACGCCTCCTCGCAAGACAAGGAACTCGCCTCCCGCTGTCTCGTGCCCATGAGCGCGGCGGCGATGGGCTTACCGGCCAGCATCGGCGACTACACGGATTTCTATGCGTCGATCTATCACGCCACCAATGTCGGCAGCATGTTCCGTCCCGACAATCCGCTGCTGCCGAACTACAAGTGGGTGCCCATCGGATACCACGGCCGGTCCTCGTCGATCGTGGTCAGTGGCACGGAGATCAAGCGGCCGCTCGGCCAGACAAAAGCCGACGGTGCAGCAAGTCCTTCTTTCGGTCCCAGCAAGCGTCTCGACTACGAACTCGAAGTCGGCGTGTTCGTCGGCGAGGGCAACGCCATGGCCAGTCCCATCTCGCTCCACGTCGCGGAAGAACACCTCTTCGGACTCTGCCTGGTGAACGACTGGTCGGCGCGCGATCTCCAGACGTGGGAATACCAGCCGCTCGGGCCGTTCCTCGCCAAGAACTTCGCCACCTCGATTTCTCCATGGGTGGTGACCACGGAAGCGCTGCTTCCGTACAGGACGGCGGCGTTCCGGCGCGAGCAAGGCGATCCCGCGCCGCTGCCTTATCTCGCCGGCGACGACGATCAGCGCAACGGCGGCTTCGACATCACGCTGGAGGTGTTGCTGCGGACGCGCATCATGCGCGAACAAGGCGGCGAGCCTCATCGCCTCAGCCGCGGCTCGTTCCGCGATATGTACTGGACGATGGCGCAGTTGCTCACGCATCACGCCAGCAACGGTTGCAACCTCCGGCCGGGAGACTTGATTGCCAGCGGAACTGTCTCCGGCAATTCGAAACAGAGCCGCGGTTCTCTTCTCGAACTCTCCTGGAAGGGAACCGAGCCGATCGAACTCCCGACCGGCGAGCGGCGCACGTTTCTGGAGGACGGCGATGAGGTCATTATTCGTGGGTGGTGCGAACGCGAAGGGTTCGCCCGCATCGGCTTCGGCGAATGCCGCGGCACAATCCAAGACTGACAGTTCAGGGCTCTGTTCTCGTACGTCATCCTGAGCGAGGAGGCGACGCAGAACGCGCGGCGAAGCCGCGGATGCGCGCCCGAGTCGAAGGACCTTTCGGCCGCCGCGCAACGCTTTCACGTTGTCATACTGAGGGCCCGTCGTGGCCGACCCGCTGCGACTGGGCCCCGAAATATCCAAATTGCGCCCGCAGGGCGCCTCCGGGAATCCTCACTACATCCAGTCCGCTGCCTGCGCCTGTGGTACGCGACCGCGGGCTTCGAGCGGGTCGTACACCCGCTGCGTCAGCAGGGCGGCGATTCCCATCAGCACGCCTCCGATCACCACGGCCGTTACCGGATGCTCGTTCAGTATGTTCGGAATTGCGCGCCGCAGCAGGATGGCCACCGTGATCTCCGGCAGCACGATGAAGAAGTTGAAGATACCCATGTACACTCCCGTCTTCTCCGACGAGAGCGAACCCGCCAGGATCGCGTAGGGCATGGACAGGATGCTGGCCCATGCGATGCCCACGCCGACCATCGACAACAGCAGCACGTACGGGTTGTCGATGAATCGCACGGAGATCAATCCGGCGGCCCCCATCAGCAAACACAGCGCATGCGTGTTCTTGCGGCCGAGTGCGCGCGCGATATTCGGCAGGAAGAACGAAAACCCGAAGCACACGGCGTTGTACACGGCGAAGCAGATCCCTCCCCACTCGATGCCCTGCGTGTAGAGTGGCGAAGACTGGTCCGGCGCGCGGAACACCGTGCGCGCGATTGCCACGCCGAAGTAGAGGAACATGCAGAACAGGCCCGACCAGGTGAAGAACTGCACCCATGCGAGCTGTCGCATGGTGGCCGGCATCTGGAGGATCGAGCGGTAGATGTCGCGTGCGTTCGCCGCCAAGCCGCTCTTTTCGGCATTCGCTCTTCGGAATGCAGCGATGTTGTCTGGAGGAATTTCGCGTGTCGAGAGCACGGTCCACAGCACGGTCGCGAAAAACGACGCAGAGCCCAGATAGAAAGACCAGCGCACCGTGGTCGGGATGTGCTCTCCCGGCACGTTTTGCACGTGGAAGACGTTCGACAGGATGTAAGGAAGCGCGGAGCCCAGCACGGCGCCGAGTCCGATCAGCAGGGCCTGCATGGCGAATCCGCGCGTCCGCTGCTCCTCCGGCAGAAGGTCAGCCACAAAGGCCCGGAACGGTTCCATGCTGATATTGATCGAAGCGTCCAGAATCCAGAGCAGTCCCGCGGCCATCCACAGCGTCTTGCTTTGTGGCATCGCGATCAGCGCCAGCGAACTCAGGATTGCGCCGGCGAGGAAGTATGGACGGCGGCGGCCCAGGCGCGTCCACGTGCGGTCGCTGGCCTGCCCGATGATGGGCTGAACGATGAGGCCCGTGATCGGAGCCGCCAGCCACAGAATCGCGATCTCTTCCGGCTTCGCTCCGAGGTATTCATAGATGGCGCTCATGTTCGCCATCTGGAGTCCCCAGCCAAACTGTATGCCGAAGAAACCAAGGCTCATGTTGAAAATCTGGAGGAGGCTGCGCCGAGGTTTTTCCATAAGCTGTGAGCCTTTTCGCCGGGATTATCTCACGCATCCATTCCGGGCAGCAGCCGTCATCGCCGCTCGTAGAGGAACGCAAACTCACGCAGGCGTTCCGCAAGGTCGTCCCTGAAATCTCCGTCCGTCATGCGCCACTTCCACCAGCGGCCGCTGCTGCCGGGAAGGTTCATGCGCGCCTCCGTGCCGAGGCCCAAAACGTCCTGCATCGGGACCAGCACGGTATTGGCCACGGAACGCATCGCCTCGCGAATGAAAATCCAGTTCACCTCGCGGTCGAGCTGAGCCGTGGTGACGTTGAAGTACTTCGCGCAGTCGTCCTTCTCCTTCTTCACGTCGGCATCGCTGCGCGTGCTGTCCGCAACGCCGGCGTTCCACCAGCCGCACATCGTGTCGTTATCGTGTCCGCCAGTGTAGGCCACCAGGTCTCTCACATAGTTGTGCGGGCGAAACGTCGGGGCCTGCGGATCTGTGCTGAACGCAAATTGCAGGATCGCCATGCCCGGATAGCCGAACATGTGACGGATGGCTTCCACTTCCGGCGTGATCACTCCGAGGTTTTCGGCGACAACCGGAAGCTTCCCAAGTTTAGCCGTGAGCACGTGAAACAGGTCTGCGCCGGGTCCCTTGACCCACTTGCCGTTCCGGGCAGTGGTCTCACCGGCTGGAACCTCCCAGTAAGCTTCGAAACCCCGGAAGTGATCCAGCCGTACGATATCTACAAGACTAAAGGTGTGGCGGAACCGGGCTTCCCACCAGTCGTAATCGCGGTCCTTCAGCAGCTCCCAGCGGTAGATCGGGTTCCCCCAGAGCTGGCCCGTCGCGCTGAAGTAGTCCGGAGGAACTCCGGCGATTTTCGAAGGGCTGCCGCCCGCGTCCAGCCAGAACAGGTCGCGGTTGGACCACACATCGGCACTGTCGTGGGCGACGTAGATGGGGATGTCGCCCATGATGCGTATGCCGCGTTCGGCGCAGCGCAACCTGACCGCGTGCCACTGGCGGAAGAATTCGTACTGCCAGAATTGATGAGTGGCAATGTCAGTCGCGAGGCGTCCGCTCCACTGCTTCATCGCCTCAGGTTCACGAAGCGCGATGCCGCGGTCCCACTCGGTCCACGCGCGCAACCCGTGGGCGGACTTCACGGCCATGAACAGCGCGAAGTCCTCCAGCCACCACGCCTGCTTGCGGCAGAACTGCTCGAAGCCGGTGCGCTCGGCGGCGCTGGCGGCGGAAAAAAAGTTGTCGGCAGCTCGTCTCAGGACCGGCAACTTGAAGTCGATGACCGCGCCGAAGTCCACCTGCGCGGCAGGGAACCGGGGACACTCGGCCACGTCCGTGCCGCTGACAAGCCCGCGGTCCATCAGCACCTCGAGGCTGATCAGCAGGGGGTTTCCCGCGAAGGCCGAGAGCGCCTGGTACGGCGAATCGCCGTAACCCGTAGGCGTAAGTGGAAGCACCTGCCAGAGGGTTTGGCCCGCCGCGGAGAGGAAATCGATGAAGCGGAATGCTTCGGGCCCTAGTTCACCGATCCCAAAGCGGCCGGGGAGAGAAGTTGGATGGAGAAGAATACCGCTGGAACGAGGGAATTTCACCGGAACACACTACAGTTCTGCCCTGTCAGGGCGCAATAGCCGGAGCCCGTTGCCGAGCATTGGCGGATGTTGCCCTGAATGCAACTTTTTGCGGAGCTTCGGCACCTTAGTAGCCGTGCACCTTAGTAGCTGTACACGCTCTTCTTCCACCCAGTCAGACCGAGCAGTGCCCAGCCCGCACGTCACCGTTCGTGCACGGTGCAGGTTACGCAGCCAACCGGCTGCGTTTGTGAAAACCAACGTTTGAAACTGCCCAACCACGACAGGGAGGAATTATGAAGCAGTTCAGACTGGTCTCGTTCGCGTTCGTGATGCTGCTGAGCATGACAGTCATCGGCCTTGCTCAGTCCGACACTGCGCGATTGATTGGAACCGTCACCGATCCAAGCGGCGCTGCCGTGCCTGGTGCGACTATCACCGTGGTCAATCAGGGAACCGGCCGCACGATCAACGTCCAGACAGGAGAGAACGGCAACTTCGCAATTGCTGCCTTGCCGTCGGGCCGCTATCACGTAGAAGCGAAGCAGCCTAACTTCAAAACCTCGACCGCTGATCTCACCCTTGAAGTCTCGCAGGTCCAGGAACTCAACTTCAGGCTTGAAACCGGCAGCGTTGAGACCGTCGTCAACGTCACCGATGAAGTCCCGCTGGTTGAAACTGCAACCTCTTCCACCGGGGATGTTATCCAGGGACGTCAGGTCACCGAGCTTCCGCTGAACGGACGCAACTTTACGCAGCTTGCGCTGCTCACGCCGGGCGTTACCCGTGGCGCTTACGGCGACGTCTCGATGGGCGGCACCTCGGGCACAAATGCCGAGGCGTTCCGTAACTCCGAGACTGGCGGCGCTTCGCTTTCCGCCAACGGTCTGCGGCCGCAGGCAAACAACTTCATCCTCGACGGTGTGGACAACAACGAAGCGCTCGTCAACAGCATCGTGTTCTTCCCGCCCGCTGAAGCCATCCAGGAATTTCGCGTGAACACCTCCGTCGCGCCCGCCGAATTCGGCCGCGCCGGCGGCGCCATCGTTCAGACCCAGATCAAGTCCGGAACGAATGCCATCCACGGTTCCGCCTTCTGGTTCCGTCGCAGCGGTTACTTCGACGCGAAGCCGTACGCAACCGAAGGTGAAGTGAACTTCAAGCGCAACCAGTTTGGCGGCACTGTCGGTGGTCCTATCTGGAAGAACAAGGTGTTCTTCTTCGGCGACTATCAGGGCTTGCGTCAATCCGCTCCGCAGAACGTCGAGTTCGCAACCGTTCCGACCGAGAGAATGCGCAACGGCGACTTCGGCGAACTGCTCGGCTCCGGTCTGACGAGCGTGCCTGCATGCGCCGGTGCAGCCGCCAACGTCGGCGCGATCTACAACCCGGTGACCTGCACTCCGTTCCCCGGCAACATCATTCCGAACCCGAACCCCGTCGGTCTGGCGTATCTTCGGACCTTCCCGCTGCCAAATGTTCCCGGCACGCTCCTTCAGAACTTCCGCGCACAGCGCCAGAGCATCCGCAATTTCGATGACTTCGACGTTCGCCTCGATCTCGTCGTGACCGAGAGAGATCAGGTCTTTGCGCGTTACAGCTACGGGCAGGACGACTTCACGGTCACCAATCGCCTGGGTCCGAACAATCCTTCGGGTTTCGGCTCCGGAAACAACTTCAACCATCCGCGCGGCGTCGCTTTCGGCTACACCCGCAGCTTCACTGCCAACGTCGTGAACGAGTTCCGCTTCGGATTCACGCGGCCCGCCTTTGGCTACATCCAGCCGAACATCGCACAGACACTGGCGGCCGACATCGGCATTCCGAACGCGAACAGGAGTCCCGAACTTGGCGGCCAGGCTCTGATCGGCGGTAACAACACCCAATTGGAGTACCAGGGCGACGGTGGGCCGTACAACGTTCCTCAGTACACGTATCAGTTCTCCGACGCAGTGTCCTTCAACTTCGGACGTCACACGGTGCGGACTGGTTTCAACATAATCCGCCGCCAGGTGAACTTCTTCCAGGGCAACAACGCGAAGGGCTACTTCATCATCGGCGGCACCAACTTCCCGGGAACTGGCCGTTTCACGGGGTACGAGGCCTCGGAACTCCTCGCTGGCTTCGTGGATTACCGGATCGGTGAAGCCTCGGGTGAGTACGAGACCCGCAACTGGGAAACAGGCTACTTCATCCAGGATGACTGGCGCGTGACTGACAGGTTGACCCTGAACCTCGGTCTCCGCTACGACCTCTACACCTGGCCCTATGAGCAGAACAACCGCCAGTCCAACTTCGATCCAGCTACCGGCTCTCTTGTGGTCGCCGGCGCCCCCGGTTGGCCGCGCTCGTTGATCGAGACGGACAAGAACAACTTCGCCCCGCGCTTCGGTTTCGCCTATGACCTGTTCGGCAGCGGCCGCACCGTCCTCCGCGGCGGCTACGGGATGTTCTACTTCCTGGACCGCGGCGGCGTGGGAAACCAGCTCAGCAACAATCCCGATTTCAACGGCAACTCGGAGTTCCAGGCTTGTCCGGCCGGCGATTGCACTGCCGGCGCTCGCATCACCCTGAGCGGGCAGGGACCTACGGGGAATAACGATTGGACTCTGGCGACGCAACCTCTGCCAGGGCTCCAGGCAATCGACCGGACCAATCCGGAGAATACGACGCTCATCTTTTATCCGCGGGAGAGCCAGAACTCGACCGTGCAGCAGTGGAACCTGCAGCTTGAGCAGGCGATCGGCGGCAACATGTCGGTCGACCTGGCCTACGTAGGCACCAAGATGGATCACCTGGCTACAAGGTTCAACGCCAACAAGGTGGCTGTAGGTACCGCCGACTTGCAGTGGTTCCCGAACCTTGCATCAATCTATGAGTATGGATTCATCGGTTCCGGAGACTATCACGGTCTCCAGACCCGTTTGAACCGTCGCTTCGCCAACGGACTCCAGTTCACCGGTGCCTATACCTGGTCGCACACTATCGACAATTCCAGTAATGCGTTCAGCACGAACTCCGGTAACGACCCCCGCATCTTTGTCGGTCCGGGTGGCGTTCCCTTGCTCGACCTGAACCGCGGCAACGCGGACAACGACATTCGTCACTTCTTC
>DASPLH010000196.1:0-9854 GCA_035627675.1 Clostridia bacterium | reverse complement strand
GAAGTGTGAAGTGAAACGGCGCTCTTACGCGGCGCGGCAAGTTGCTGTGCTTCCTGCCCGGCATCGGAGGCGGAGCGACCACTGCATAGAGGGTCGCCTTACTTCTTCTTCGCCGCCCGTTTCTTCTTTTTGAGCGCCTCGGCGCGCTTGCGCTTGCGGATCTCCGAGGGCGAATACATTGTGCCGCGGCACTTCGCTGAGCCGCAGGTGCATGGGGCGTCGCCTTCGCCGTCGTAGAGGAAGTAGTCGTAGGCGAGTTCTTCGCCTGCGTTGATCTCGCGCGTGGACATGATCCAGACGTGGCCGTCCTCGTCCTCTTCGGTTTCGCAGTTCGGGTCGCAGGAGTGGTTGATGTACATCGCCATTCCGTAGCCGTCGATCACCTTGGTCCCGTCTCCCACGCCGAACAGGTACGTGTAGGGACGATCCTTGTAGAGTTCGTCGGCGTCTTCGTGGCGGAGACGTTCTCCCGTGTACTCCATGACACGAGCTCCCTTGGGAATGCGTTCGAGTGCGAATACTCCGGCGGCGTGAATGGGCGATGAGCGGACGATGAGGCGCATGGACATCCTGAGAATCGCATCCGATGCGGCTTTCGCGCAAGCGCTCACGCTATCGGAAGACGACCGAGGGTGCCCCACGTCCGCCTTCGTTGCGAACGTGGGATGGCCTCTACCTCGGTGTTCTCAGGAGTGATCTATGCGGCGCGGTCTCGAATTGCGCGGCGCACGCGATCCTGTTCGTTCTCGCCGAAGTGTTCGATTCCGTGGTGCTCGCGCGCGTGGTCGCGGACACGGTTCATGATCTCGTCTTCGTGCGTTCCGGTGACGGACCAGTTGCAGGCCTGCATGCCGGCGTCGGCGCAGCTGAAACTCTTTCCCGCGCGGTTGTCCGGATGGTCGCGCAGAGCCTGCTCGCGGCTTCCGCCGCTCGCAGCCGGGTTGTCAGCGGCTTCGTTGCGGGGGTAGGATGTGCGGCGCACGTCGCCCGCTCCTTCCGTGCCGGGCTGCGAAGCCGTGGGATTGTTGCCGCCGATATTCTGGCGCTCGTCGCTGGTCGTGCCCCAGCCCTCGGTGCCCGCGGTCGGAGCCGAGGGATTGATTTCCAGGTCGGGATTGACATCGGGGTTTGTGCCCGGACCGGGCACGTTGTTGGGGTTGCTGTTTTTCATGGGCCTCCGTGCAGCGTCGATCCGGGATCTCGGACAGACGAGTGGTCGCTGGTGGTCGGGAACTGCTGATTTGAGGGATGCTGCGGAAACGCAACGCTCACTAGCACTGACGGGGGCGGGCGAGGTGGAGTTGCCCGGAGAGCCCTCACAAGACTAGGTGACTGACATCACCGCCCGGCGTGCGAGCGTCAGAGGATAGTGTCAGGCGCTATGAAGAAGGCAGTTAAGACCGTGAAACATACAAAGCTCGAAGCGAAGAAGAAAGCCTCCGGCTCACAAACGGCGAAGCCGGGGAAGGACGTTGCGGCCGAAAATGGCGTCAGGCCGGGCAAGATCGTGATGAGCAGCTACCCTCTGAGCTGCAACTGCAAGTTGTGCAGCCTGGACTTCTGCGACTGCTCGGAAGAAGAGCAGGGCACGGTAGCATCGGCTACGGCTCAGGCGACCTGCGGAGAGTAAGCGGACGTCCACGCCCCCGCTTCTCTCGCGTGGGTCCCTACTTCTTCTTATCTTTTTTCGCGGCCTTCTGCCGCTTGCGGAACTCTGCCGCCCAACCATCTTTCACCACAAGCTTTGCGCGTGTAAGCCCCAGCGAGTCGCCGGGCAAGTCCTCGGTAATGCAGGATGAGGCGCCGGTGATTGAGCCACGGCCCACTCGCACGGGGGCCACGAGCGACGTATTGCTGCCAATGAACGCTCCGTCTTCGATCACCGTTTCGTGCTTTGAGAAGCCGTCGTAGTTGCAGGTGATCGTTCCGGCCCCGATGTTCACGCCTTCGCCGATTTCGGAGTCGCCCAGATACGTCAGGTGGTTCGCCTTCGAGCCTTTGCCGAGCCGCGTCTTTTTCGTTTCCACGAAATTGCCGACGTGCGCGTTCTCGCCGATGTGGCTGGCCGGACGAAGATGCGAATACGGTCCGATGATCGCGCCGTTCTCGATCACTGCCGTCTCTGTGATGCATCCGTGGCGAACGGTAACACCGTCTCCGACGCGCGTGTTTGTCAGCACGGAGTAGGAGCGGATGCGGCAGTCGCCGCCGATTGTCGTGTGTCCGAGCAGTTGCACGAAGGGCTCAATGACCGTGTCCGGACCGATCTCGACGTCGGAGTCGATTACGCAGGTTTCGGGCTGGAAAATCGTCACACCGTTGGCCATCAACTCCGCCGCCTTCTTCACGCGCAGCAGGCGGTCGAGCGCAGCGAGCTCAGCACGAGTGTTGACGCCGAGGACTTCCGAGGCGTCGGTGGCGCGAACGGCAATGACGCGCTTGCCATCGCGCTGGAGGATGGCGGCGATATCGGTCAGGTAAAACTCGCCGTGCGGGTTGTCAGTCGTCAGCCGGTCGATGCGCGCGAAGAGTTCGCGCACGTTGAAGGCGTAGATGCCGGAGTTGACCTCGGGCAATCCCTGCTGCGCCGGCGACAACTGCTTCTGCTCGACGATGGCCTCGACCTCGTCCGACTCCGAGCCGCTGACCGGCTTGCGCACGATGCGTCCATAGCCGAAGGCGTCGGGAGGCTCGGCGGTGAGGATCGTCATGGCCGCTCCGCGTTCGATGTGGGCGTCGCGGACGCGGGCAATCGTCTCGGCGCGTATCAGCGGCACGTCGCCGGAGAGCACGAGCACGTGTTCGTAGGCGGAGAGGGCTTCGCGGCACTGCATGATGGCGTGCCCTGTGCCCTTCTGCTCGCGCTGTTCCACGAACCGCGTCTCGTGCGCGCCTACGGCCTCGCGCACGCGCTCGGCTTCGTGTCCGATGATGCAGAAGATGTCGGTGGGCGACACCACTCGCCTCGCGGCGACGATGACGTGCCCGAGCAACGGCCTTCCGCCAATCTGGTGCACTACCTTCGGAAGCTTGCTCTTGAGTCGCGTGCCTTTGCCGGCCGCGAGGATGGCAATCGCGAAACGCTTGTCACTGGATGACATCGGCCAACATTGTACCTTGCGCCTGCTGGCGCACTCGCGTGGCGAGCAGCAACAAATCCATCGCAATCCGCCGGGAGTCGTGGCGCGCCATTCCACTGCCGTCCAGGTATTCGCCCAGCACGGGTTCCACTCCCAATGCGCGCACGCGGTCGAGATCGTTGATGATCGGCTCGGCGCGTTCCGCCGCGTACTTCTCGCGGATATCGGCGGGAATCTCGGCTGTGCTCAGCATCGCGTAGTCGAAGAACTTTCGTCCCGCATGGTCGAAGAGCGCGCGGATGTGGTCCGCCGCGGTGAGTCCCAGGCTCTCGTTGGCCTGCGTCATCAGGTTGCAGACGAAAACCTTCACCGCGCGGGACTCGGCAATCGCCTGCGGGATGCCGCGCACGATGATATTCGGCACCAGGCTGGTGAAGAGCGACCCCGGCCCGATCGTGATCAGGTCGGCTTCGGCAATCGCGTGCAGCGTCTGCGGGATTGGCTTGGCATTCGCCGGCACCAGGCGCAGTTTCAGAATGCGGCGATTGCTGGCGCTGATGTTGGTTTCGCCACGCACGCGGCTGCCGTCGTCCATATGGCCGTCGAGCTGAACGTACGCAGTGGTCGAAGGGAAGATGTCGCCGCGAGTTTTCAGAATGGCCGAGGACAGCTTCACAGCTTCCGTGAAGTCTCCCGTGACGTCCGCCAGCGCGGTGAGAAACAGGTTCCCGAAGCTGTGCCCTTCGAGGCCCTCGCCCACGGTAAAGCGGTAGCGGAACAAGCGCGAGAGAAGCGCTTCGTCCTCGGAGAGTGCCGTGAGGCAGTTGCGGATATCGCCGGGCGGGATGATCCCGAATTCTTTTCTCAGCCGTCCGCTGGACCCCCCATCGTCGGTGACGGTCACCACTCCGGTGAGGTGCGAGACCAGGGGGCCGGAGGCGTCGGCGATGCCGTCGGGGCCGGGTACGTGCCGCTTGAGTCCCCGGAGCAGAGTAGAGAGACCCGTGCCGCCGCCAATCGCAACAACCTTCAGGCTGGCAGGGAGCCCCGTATTGGCGTTGGCAGGATTCATGCCGCAACCACTTTATGCGGTAGCGCCCTCGGGATAGAGAAGTTCGGTGAAGCGCGGATCGTCTGCCATGTTGCGGAAATCCGAATCGTTGCGCGCCTGGAACCGGAGGCTCGGATTCAGTTTGATTGCTCCGGCAAGGTGCTCCAGCGACTCGTGCGTGTGCCCCGTGAGGCACTCCAGCACCGCGAGGCCGTACCAGACGAAGTCAAGCTTCGGGTTCTGTCCGGAAATCTTTTCCAGGTGCTCGCGGGCGGTCACGAAATCGCCCATGTTCATCAGCGAGACGGCATAGTCGTAGTGCTCTTCCACGCTGCTGAACTTCGCCTGCGCGCGCGTAAGTTGCTGATTACAGATGTTCAGGTGCATGTGGGCGCGATCGGCCAGTTCTTTTGGGCCTGTGGAAATCACCTTTTCGAAGAGAGGCTTAGCCTTGTCGAACTTCTGCGCCTGCATGGCCTTCAGGGCCTGTTCATAGGCCTGGAGACCCTGCGAGAAGTCAGGCTGTTCGGGCTTGCCATGCCCCGCCGAATCGCTCTTGGCGGGTGTAGCTGCCTTACTATTCAGTGACTTACCGGACTGATCCTTGGCTTTATCGGTCGCTTTCTTCGTGGCCATCGACTATTTTCCCGGAGGAGCGCTGGACGCTTCGCGCCCGGAGGAAGCTTACACAACAACATCCTACACTCAGGAGAGTAACACCTCAGTGGGAGAGAAGCTTTATACTCCCGCGCAAATCCGACCGTCAACTCGACCGGATCGTCGCTCCGCCCGAAGCGCCGGGAGAAAACTTTCAACCTCTTCAGGTGGTTCTTACGTCTAGAATCATTGCAGATGGACGCTCCGATTCCTAGTCCGGTCCCAGCCTCCGCCTCGAGCGGCGAGGCATCCCACGCGAACCGTGGACTGCTCCTCTGGTTGCGTGATCTAGCCATCTCGCTCGCGGTTTCGGCCTTCATCATCGTTTTCGTTTACCAACCGGTAAAGGTCGAGGGGACGAGCATGACGCCGTCGCTCAACGACCAGGAGCGGATCTTCATCAACAAGTTCGTCTATCGCTGGGAATCGATTGATCGCGGCGACGTTGTCGTCTTCCGCTATCCCAACGATCAGAACAAGAGCTACATCAAGCGCGTGATCGCCGTGCCGGGCGACTCGATCCAGATCAGTTTCGGCCGCGTTTACGTCAACGGACGGCTGCTGTATGAGCCGTACGTAGCAGAGACGTCCACCGACGAGCGCTCTTACCCCGAAACCGTCGTCCCGCCGGAGTCCTACTTCCTCCTCGGCGATCACCGCAACCTCTCCAGCGACAGCCGGGACTTCGGGCCGGTCCCACGCGATTTCATCTACGGCAAGGCCGTGTTTGCCTACTGGCCCGCCGAGCGCATGGGCAAGCTCCAGTAGCGCCGATCCCGCACGGGCCGCTCGTCCCGCAACGCGGTCCGGCCCGGCAGCTCCGAATCTGGTATGGTGTCGGGCACCCGAGGTGAGGACATGAAGACCTTCGCCCTGCTCGCCTGTGCCGCTTGCCTGACCATTGCTGCCGCCGGGCAGACCGCCACGCCTTCCCAGCCTGCCCGCCTCCAAACGACGATGCCTATGGCCGTCAACGCCAAAAGCGAGGTCATGCAGGCCGACGCGGACTTCGCCAAGGCTACCCAGGCGCGCCGGCTGGAAGGCTGGATGGAGTACATGGCCGACGACGTTGTCCTAGACCGCGGCGGAAGAGCTGCCGTCGGCAAAGAAGCCGTCCGCAAGGAACTCACGCCGCAGTGGTCCGATCCCAGGTTCAAGCTCACCTGGAACCCGGACGACGGCGAGGTATTCGAAAGCGGCGACTTTGGATTTACCTGGGGACATTGGCAGCTCGAGGCCCCCGCCAAGGATGGCTCGCTGCAACGCCGGACCGGCCAGTACCTGACGGTCTGGCGCAAACAAAAGGACGGCTCGTGGAAGGTGATCTGGGACGGCGGAGCGGCGACCGCGCCAGCCGCTGTCCAGAAAACGCAGTAGCTGGCACTGCAAAGATCAGTGCCGGGCCTCTGCTCTCGATGCATATTCATGCACGAGAAGGTTTTCAGGCCGATTTCCAGGGCAGGCGTGCGAACTGATAATATCTTTGAAATCCACCCCCCGGAGTTGCGATGCTAGCAATCCTTGCTCTGGAAGATGGGCGCATCTTCCGAGGCAAAGGCTACGGCGCCAAAGGTGAAAGCACAGGCGAAGTAGTTTTCAATACCTCCATCACCGGTTACCAGGAGATCTTTACCGATCCCTCTTACACCGGGCAGATCGTCGTTCTCACAAATCCTGAAATCGGCAACTACGGGACGAATCCCGAGGACCAGGAAGCACAGAAGCCGTACATCGAAGGTCTCGTGGTGCGCGAGTTCTCGCGCGTCGCGTCCAACTGGCGCTCGCACCAGGTCGCGGACGAGTACCTCGAGCGCTACAACATCCCGGTCATCGCCGACATCGACACCCGCGCGCTGGTTCGCCATCTGCGCGACAACGGCGTGATGCGCGGAGTGATTTCGACCTCCGAGACCGACATCGACAAGCTAGTGGCAAAAGCCCGCTCCATTCGCAAGATGGACGGCACCGATCTGGCCTCGGTGGTCAGCACGAAGTCCGTCTATACCTGGAACAAGTCGGTCATAGATCCGGGCAGGGAAATCGTCGCTCCCGAGGCGAAGCACAAGGTCGTTGCCTACGATTTCGGGATCAAGCAGAACATCCTCCGCATGCTCACCGGCTCCTGCTGCGACGTCACGGTCGTTCCGGCCAACACCAGCGCGGAAGATGTGCTCGCCATGAAGCCGGACGGAGTGTTCCTCTCCAACGGCCCCGGGGATCCCGAACCCGTGACTTACGCGCAACAGAACATTCGCCGGCTCGCCGGGCGCGTACCGGTGTTCGGCATCTGTCTTGGCCACCAGCTCATCGGACTGGCGCTCGGCGGCAAGACCTACAAGTTGAAGTTCGGGCACCACGGCGGCAACCATCCGGTGAAGCACCTGACCGACGGCAAGATCGAGATCACGGCGCACAACCACAACTTCGCCGTCGATCCCGACTCGCTGAAGCAGAGCGAAGTCGAATTGACGCATGTCGATCTCAACGACAACACGCTGGAAGGCATGCGGCACCGCTCGTATCCGCTGTTCAGCGTGCAGTACCACCCCGAGGCCGCGCCCGGCCCGCACGATTCCCACTACCTGTTCGGTGACTTCGTAAGGATGATGGACGACTGGAAGGGGAACAAGAGATGAAGCTTTCGAACCTGGCCCTGGTGTTCGCCACGGTCGCGCTTGGTGGCTCGATTTCGTTCGCGCAGGTGCCGTCGCATCCCCCGACCGGGAGTTCTCCTCACGGCGGTGGCGCGGGCGCGCCGCCGCAGCACGGAACCGGCGGGTCGCCGCACGGAATGGGGCACGGCTCGGGGAAGAGCGTGACCACGCAGTTCGTTTCGTCCTGCGGCGTGGAAGATCCTTCGAGCAAAGCTTCACTGGACTACGCGCGCGTGGGCAGCGCTTGGCAGTCGGTGCCCAAGGGTGCGAACGCGCCGGACAACTACTCGGCAGTCGGCCAGGTGTGGAAGGACAAGGCGGGCAAGGTGCGCGCCGTTATCTACAGCGACAGCAACGCGGCCGGCGACCAGATGCAGTTTTCGCGCATGTGCTTCCGGACCGACGGCTCGCTGGAGCGCGCGCAGAATCATTATATTGACATTCCAGGATGCAAGTGCAGCCGGATCGTCGAGGCGTCGTACGACGCGAGCGGCAAGGCCGTGAAGTCCAACGAGACGTACTACAGCATGCCGGACCGCGACAAGATCGCCCCTCCGGCGGCAACAAAGAAGTTCCCGAAACCAACGATTTACAAGTCTGTTCGCGAATTGCCCTTTAACAGCGCGACTGCGAAGAAGTAAGGCCCCGACACTCAGAACCAGGAACGAAACCGTCTTCCATGCCACGTCGCACTGACATCTCCAAGATTCTCATCATCGGCTCAGGGCCGATCGTCATTGGCCAATCCGCGGAGTTCGACTACTCCGGCACGCAAGCCTGCAAGGCGCTCAAGGCCGAAGGCTTCGAAGTCGTGCTGGTCAACTCGAATCCCGCGACGATCATGACCGATCCCGAGATGGCCGACCGCACCTACGTCGAGCCGCTCACGCTCAAGTATCTCGAAGAGATCATCCGCCAGGAGGTCGCGCGCGGCGTGGGCAAGGGAATGGCCGTGCTGCCCACGGTCGGCGGCCAGACAGCCCTGAACCTCGCGGTCGAACTCGCCGACGAAGGCGTGCTCGAGAAGTATGGCGTCAAGCTGATCGGGGCGCAGCTGGAGGCGATCAAGAAGGCCGAAGACCGCCTGATGTTCAAGGATGCGATGACGCGCATCGGCCTCGACGTGCCGCGCTCCGCGCTGGTCAACAACCTGAAGGACGGCATGGACTTCAGCGCCAAGACCGGATTCCCGGTCGTGCTGCGCCCGTCGTTCACGCTCGGCGGATCGGGCGGCGGCATCGCCTATAACCGCGAAGAGCTGCTGGATCTGCTCGCCCGCGGACTCGACCTTTCGCCCGTACACGAAGTCCTCATAGAGGAGAGCGTGCTCGGGTGGAAGGAGTTCGAGTTGGAGTTGATGCGCGATTTCAACGACAACGTCATCGTCATCTGCTCCATCGAGAACTTCGATCCCATGGGCGTGCACACGGGCGATTCGATCACTGTCGCCCCGGCGCAGACGCTCACGGACCGCGAATACCAGCGGATGCGCGATGCCGCCATCAAGGTCATCCGCGAAATCGGCGTCGAGACCGGCGGATCCAACATCCAGTTCGCCGTGCATCCCACGACGGGCCGCATGACGGTGATCGAGATGAACCCGCGCGTGTCGCGCTCCTCCGCGCTGGCTTCGAAAGCCACCGGTTTCCCTATCGCGAAGATCGCAGCCAAACTCGCCGTCGGCTACACACTCGACGAGATCACCAACGACATCACGCGCAAGACCCCGGCGTGCTTCGAGCCGACCTTGGATTACGTGGTCGTGAAGATTCCCAAGTGGCAGTTCGAGAAGTTCCCGGGGGCTGACGAGAGCCTCGGCCCGCAGATGAAGTCGGTCGGAGAGGTCATGGCCATCGGGCGCACGTTCAAGGAAGCGCTGCTCAAGGGCGTGCGCGCGCTCGAGACCGGCAAGCGCCTCGAAGACGAGATCGAGCCGCGCATCGTCACCAAGCGGCTGGTCACTCCGCATCCCGAGCGCCTTCAGTACCTTCGCTACGCCCTCCGCAACGGGCACACGGTACAGCAGGTTGCAAGATTGACGGGCATGGATCCATGGTTCCTGTACCAGTTGCAGGAGATCACGGACGCGCAATTGGCTCTTGAGGACACGAAGTTCGAAAACGTCACGCCCGAGATTCTGCGCGACGCCAAGCGCCTCGGCTTCAGCGACGCGCGGTTGGGAGGCGTCTGGCATCTCGGCACCGGCGGCGCATCGGTGGCTAAGGTCCGTGAACTCCGCAAACAGCACGGCGTGGTGCCGGTTTTCAAGCGCGTGGATACATGCGCGGCCGAGTTCGAAAGTTTCACGCCGTACATGTACTCGACCTACGAAGAGGAGGACGAGTCGAACCCGACCACTCGCAGGAAGGTGATCATTCTTGGCTCGGGTCCGAACCGAATCGGGCAGGGAAT